>NZ_JAUYVV010000003.1:0-312043 GCF_030689165.1 Oceanobacter sp. 4_MG-2023
TCACGTAAATGAATTATCGACGAGTTCTTACTTCTTGATAATCTTGACTTCAGATCATCTCAGTAAGCACCCACACGTAATTGTCTAAATACTTTGTTAAAGAGCGTGCTTCGTTTATCTCGAAGCGGGCTGCGCATTTTACAGAACTTAATCTCAATGTCAACCACTTTCTTTCAATCTTTCCGGTGCGGCCAGCGCGTTGCGCTTTCACCTCAAATCGGAGGGCGTATTCTATATTGCTTAACTAGAATGTCAACCCTTTATTTCTCTTTCGCTTCGATCCATAAGATCTATTGCTTGGAGAGGAGCGCGCATTCTAGAGATATTCTTTAGAGTGTCAACCCCTTTCTTTCAACTGCAACACCTGGTGGCGTTGTTGTCTCGAGAGCGGCGCATTATAAAGATACCACCCAAGAGGTCAACATTTTTCCACACTTATTTTTGTTCAAACAGGTGGTATTTCTTTTTCCCCAGTTTCACCAGGAAGAAACGCCCATAAAGTGCTTTATCGGCCGCAAAGCACTCCGCTGTTTTCATGTTGTCTGCCGCCCCCTTCGCTTCACCATTAACAAGCACAGCCTGGCGTCCAAGAGCATCTTTGACTTCCCGCCCGGCACTGGCCATCCCGCAGTCTGTCAGCAGGGTTGTTAGTGGGGTTTCTGTAATTGCTGCCAGATCAAGGTCGCTGGCAGGCAAGCCATCCAGTTTGATTTGCTCCAGCTCCGCTTCAGACAACAGCGAAACGTCACCAGCAAACAGGGCTTCGGTAATACGTTTGGCTGAAGCCAGCGCCGCATCACCGTGAACCAGGCGGGTCACTTCATCGGCCAGAATCGGCTGCGCTGTTTTACGTCCCTGGATCTCAGCATCCGCAGCCTCAATCTCCGCTATTTGTGCAACCGGGAGAAAGGTGAAGTAACGCAGGAATTTATAGGCGTCGGCGTCGGCGGTATTAAGCCAGAACTGATAAAAGGCGTAAGGAGAGGTTTTACTGGCATCCAGCCAGATCGTGCCGCTTTCTGTCTTGCCGAACTTGGTACCGTCCGACTTGGTTACCAATGGCATGGTCAGGCCGAAGACCGATTTGCCAAACATACGGCGGGCAAGATCAACACCACCAACGATGTTACCCCACTGATCTGAACCACCGATCTGCAGCGTGCAGTTCCCACGGTTGGCCAACTCGGCAAAATCGAAGGACTGTAGCAACATATAGGTGAATTCAGTGAAAGAGATACCAGCCCCTTCGCGATCAAGGCGCTGCTTGACGGACTCTTTCTGAATCATGCTGTTGACGGAGAAGTGCTTCCCCACATCCCGCAAGAAGTCGAGTATTGTCATATCCCCGACCCAATCGAGGTTATTCACAACATCGGCACTGTTGTCGCCGCAGTCAAAATCGATAAACTGACTGACCTGGGCTTTCAGTTTTTCTACCCAGCCAGCAACGACGTCAGGTCCGTTCAATTTGCGTTCCTGCGCTTTGAAACTGGGATCACCGATCAGGCCGGTAGCCCCACCAACCAACGCAAATGGGCGATGCCCCGCAAGTTGGAAACGTTTCAGCATCAACAGGGGAACCAAGCTACCAATATGCAGACTATCTGCTGTTGGATCGAATCCACAATAAAGTGTACGCATGCCAGATTCGAGATGTTGAATCAGTTCTTCATCTGCGGTCGCCTGGTTTAGCAATCCACGGGCTTTCAAATCTTCGATCAATGCAGCTGTCATGACATACTCTAGAGGTGTCTGATAAATAGGGAAAATGAAAATACCTGATCGATGTGCAAAATCAAGCACACTGGTTAAAATGCCCTCAGTCGCTAATATGCAGATATTCGCTCGTTTTCTCGTTTCAGGAACTATTTACCCGTTATGGCTGAGCCAAGCAGATTCCAATATTTTCCAGCCACTCACCTGGCCGGCGTCATTATCGCATCCATCCTTATTCTCTTAATTCTGCTTTGGCCTTCGGGTAATACTCGTCAAGTTACCAGTCTTAAAGTTGCTCTCCCCGAAGCCACCATTCAGGCAGCGAAACCGGAAGTAAAGTGGGAACAGGACAAGGTAAAGTCCGGCGATAGCCTGTCCACACTGTTCAGCCGCAACAATCTGAGCGCTGCCGATGTGGTTACGATTGCCAGCAAGGTGCCGAAAGAGGCGATTCAGCTTTACCCCGGGCAAGAAGTACGCTGGGAGAGAAATTGGGACGGCCGTGTCAAGGCACTGGAAATTCCATTATCGCCACTGGCCCGCCACCGTATCGACCGGGCTGATGATGGTGCGGTCAATTATCAGCTGATCGAGCGCGATGCCGAGTACATTCCCCATTTTGCCAGCGCAACCATTAATAATTCGTTGTTCCTCGACGGTGAACGGGCTGGCGTACCGGAAAAAATCCTGATCGAACTAGCCGGTATTTTTGGCTGGGATATCGACTTTGCACTGGATATCCGCACCGGGGACCACTTCAGCCTGATTTACGAAGATGTCTTTCTCGATGGCGAGCAGATTGGCAATGGCGATATTCTGGCAGCCCGCTTTGTCAACCAGGGCAGAGAGATCACCGCCATACGCTACGAAGACAAGGACGGCAACGCCAACTACTACACCCCGGAAGGGCTCAGCATGAGAAAGGAGTTCTTGCGCAACCCTATCGACTTCGCCCGTATCAGCTCACGCTTTAATCTTGGCCGCAGACACCCGGTTCTGAACACCATTCGGGCCCATAAAGGCACCGATTATGCCGCCGCAACAGGTACTCCGATCAAGGCTGCCGGTGATGGCAAAATCATTTTTGCCGGACGCAAGGGAGGCTATGGCAACGTGGTTATTTTGCAACATGGCACACGCTACCAGACACTCTACGCCCACATGAACAGTTTTCACCGCAGTGTGCGCCGGGGCCGATCCGTCAAACAAGGGCAAATCATCGGTTACGTCGGCAGCACTGGTCTCGCCACCGGGCCGCATCTTCATTATGAGTTCCGGGTCGATGGAGTGCACAGGGATTCGTTACGCGTCAAACTGCCCAAAGCCCAATCCATTGCCGCGGCAGACAAGCCGGCATTTCTCAAAAAAGCCCACGCCATGCTGACCTGGCTGGATGGCTATCGCGTCAGTATGATTCAATGATGCCGTCTACCCCGGAGCGGATCTTTATCGGCTTAATGTCAGGCACCAGTGCTGACAGCATGGACGCTGTGCTGACTCGCAGTGATCACAACGGTTTTTCTACCCTGGGGTTTGCGTCTCTGCCTTATCCTGCGGACAAACAGCAATGGCTCAGGCACTCGGCATTGGCAGACCAGCTGCCAGTTAATGAAATCATGCACCTTGATCGCTTTATCGCGACAGCCAGTGTTGCCGTTATCCAACAGTTGCTGAAACAGTACGATGTCGCAGCGGCTGATGTTTGTGCAATTGGCAGCCATGGTCACACACTCAGACATCAAAGCCAGCCGGATGGTTTTACCTGGCAAATTGGCGATCCTTCCTGGATTGCCGAGCATAGCGGTATCTGCTGTGTTGCTGACTTCCGTCGCCGGGATGTCGCCGCTGGCGGGCACGGTGCGCCACTGGTGCCAGCGTTCCATCAACTGGTCTTCGAACAACCAGACCAACAACGCATGGTGCTGAATATCGGCGGTATCGCCAACCTGACCATACTCAAGGGTGCTCACACCCTCGGCTTTGATACCGGCCCAGGCAATGCCCTGATGGATGAATACTGCCAGCGCTACTTGAATCTACCCTGCGACCACAATGGCGAGATCGCCGCCAGTGGCCAGGCAGACCAGGCCCTGGTTGACGACTGGCTGGCGGCTGCGTTTTTTACAGCTCCTCCTCCCAAAAGTACAGGTCGAGAGCAGTTTTCACTACCACGGCTGGAAATACCGCTGCGAACCATGAAAGCGGCGGATGCACTGGCCACACTGACTGAATGGACGGCCCGCAGCATCGCGCTTGCAGTACAACAGTTTGGTCACGCTCAAGGGGAATTATTGATTTGCGGTGGTGGTTTGCATAATCGCAGCCTGATCGATCGACTCGCCGCTCATTTACCCAACCACCAGCTGTGCAGTACTGCAACGGCAGGGATTCACCCGGGGTGGATAGAAGCCGCGGCCTTTGCCTGGCTGGCAAAGCAGACGCTGGACTCGTTGCCGGGCAACCTGCCGGGGGTCACAGGAGCCAGAGGCCCACGCATACTGGGCGCGATTTACCCAGCCTGAAACAGCCACTATCCCGTGTGGGTAGTGGCGACAATGGGTCTAGACAGAAAAGGACGAACCACAGCCACAGGTTGCCGTGGCAGCGGGATTGTTAACCACAAAGCGAGAGCCTTCCAGGCCTTCCTGATAGTCGATCACCGATCCCGTCAAATAACCGTAACTCAGAGAGTCCACCAGCACACGCATGTTCTCACGCTCGATGAAGAAATCATCTTCTGCCCGCTCATCATCAAACGTGAAGCCATACTGAAACCCGGAACAGCCACCACCGGTAACAAACACTCTCAGACACAGCTGGTCGTCAGCCTCATCAATCAGCAGCTCTCTCACCTTGGCTTCAGCAGCCGGGGTCAATTCGATAGGGTCAGCGGATACGACAGCATTCATGGCGGGACTCTGGCTCAGTCTGGAAATAACATCATTATGCGATTACCTGACTATTTTAGTCAACTTTAACCGCTGTCGCCGCGGTGGCTTTGCCTTTTTTGGCCGGCGCATCGGCAGTCTGGTGCTTCAGCTGGCCATTGACCGATGCCCCCAACACCATTTCCATCATCTGGTAGTACACATCCCCAGTGACTTGCGCGTCTTTCGCCAGCTCGATGTATTCCCCAGCGTGTATATCGCCAACAACAGGGCCATTGATAATGATATTCGGTGCATGTATCTGCCCTTCTACCCGGCCCTTGTTACTGACCCGGACCACCGCACTGCTACCGGCTTCTGCAATCAGATTACCTTTGATAACACCATCCACATGCAAACCACCGGAGAAATGGATATCACCGGTAATGGCCGTTTTGGAAGAAATCAGCGTGTCGTACTGAACGTTGGAGCTGTTGCCACTTTTGTCTTTTGAATTAAACATGCAGGGGTTCCTTTATAGAGTCCAATCATAGGTTTGTTCAACACGACGGGATTTTTTACCCGTTGGCTGGGCGACAACATTCACGGTTTGGGGGACAAAGCCGTCCGGTAATACCAGCTCACCGGACAATTCCTGGAAGTAGCGGAAACGGAAACGCCCCGTAAACCCAGAATCCAGTTGATTCAATAACACTGTTTGCCGGGCACCCTGGCTGTTTTTACCAACCACATTGACGGTTGCTGTTCCGGCAACCGGATTGCCGTTGTCAGCCACCTGGGTCAGCATCAGCTGATAGCGGTACCGGCTTTCTCCCAGACTGTCGAAAACCAGACCATGAATCTTCAAGCCTTTTTCAACGGCATCCGGGTCCATAATGCTCTTGTAGAAAGCCACATCCCGTTCCAGATCATCGACCTGCTGCTCCAGACTGCGGATTGAGCCACGCACCGAGTCAGCGGCATAGCGATCAACTTCCCCGCCTTTTTCGAGAATACCCACATGCTGGGTCAACTCAGTAATCGTTTGCTCATTACGCGACAGGTCACGCAACAACTGATCCCGCTCGGTCTGCAACGAGTCCAGCAAGCGATAACTGCCCACCCAGCCCGCGGCAAAACCACCTGCAGCGACGAATACCAACAGGATCAGTATCCAGAATCGAGGACGGGGAGCACGTCCTGGGTGCTCAAGGGATAAAATAACCAGCTCATCTTGCGAGCTGCCCTTTACGGCAGCTCCTGGTTTCAAAGGCATGATGAATCCTCGATAATCGCCATGGAATCAATCACGGCATCAATGCAACGTGATTCAGACCGGCCGCTTCGTCCAGACCAAACATCAGGTTCATATTTTGTACCGCCTGTCCAGAGGCACCCTTGACCAGATTATCGATCACCGACAGCACCACGATTTGGCCAGTATCGGCATGACGGTGGATCGCAATACGACAGACGTTGCTGCCCTTCACGCTACGTGTCGCCGGATGGCTGCCCGCTGGCATCACATCCACAAATGGCTCATTGGCATAACGGGCCTCATACAGTGCCTGCAGATCCACACTGGCATCCAAATCGGGAGCAAAAGCGTATAACGTCGAATGAATTCCCCGCACCATCGGCATCAGGTGTGGCACAAAGGTCAGTGCCACCGGCTTGCCAGCAAACCAGGACAAGCCCTGACGGATTTCCGGCAAATGACGATGCCCGGCAACCCCGTAAGCCATGACCGACTCACTGGTTTCGCATAACAGCGACCCGACCTTGGCCCCACGACCGGCACCGGACACCCCTGACTTGCAATCGGCAATCAGTGTTTGTTCCGGCAGCAGGTTGTTTTCCAACAGCGGTAAATACCCCAGTTGCACCGCGGTCGGGTAGCAGCCTGGCACGGCAATCAGTCGCGCGTTACGAATCTCATCACGTTTGACTTCTGGCAAGCCATATACGGCTTCCGGCAATAACTCACGAGCGCCGTGGGGCTGGCCATACCATGCCTCCCATTCGTCGGCATCCTGAATACGAAAATCAGCCGACAAGTCGATAACGCGCGTTCCGGTGGCCAGAATCTCTGCCGCCAATGAATGGGCAACCCCATGCGGAGTGGCAAAAAAGACCACATCGCAGGCTCCCAGCGTTGCGGTATCCGGCACGCTGAACGTCAGATCGGTATGGCCGCGCAGGTTGGGATACATATCGGCAACCGGAGTACCGTCTTCACTTCGGGATGTAATTACGCGCAACTCAACGTCCGGATGGTTGACCAGAATGCGTAGCAATTCCACACCTGTATAGCCGGTGCCACCAACAATACCTACTTTGATCACGCGATTACCTCTGTTTAAACCATTTCCTGCCATAAGCGGGGGCAGTTCATCCCGAAGCCGCTTATAATACCGCTTCTTGATACTCCTTCCAGTCACGTTGCACATTCCTTGCAAACACAGAGGTTTGGTTTGCTACTGAAAACTCGCAGCCAGCAATGGCTACAACACCTGACGTTATCCGATAATCCGCTGGGTCTCGCGCTGTTGGCGCTGCTGGCCGGCATCGCTGCAGCACTGGTCATTACCCTGTTTCGCCTTGCCATTGCCTGGCCGCTGGAAATATTCCTGCCGATGGCCAGCGAAGATGACTACGAGGCACTCAGTGCCATCACCCGGGTTGCCTTGTTGCTTGGCGGCGGCCTGCTGCTGATCCTGCTGTTCCAACCCCTCTCCCCGGCACAACGCAGCGTTGGCGTCACTCATGTCTTGATGCGTATGGAACGCCATCAGGGTTATATGCCCGCCGCCAATCTGGTACTGCAATGGCTGGCTGCCGCCATTGCGCTGCTCAGTGGTCACAGCGTCGGTCGTGAAGGCCCGGCGATTCATATGGGCGCCGGAACCGCCAGTCAGTTAGGGCAAGCTGCCGGGGTTGCCCACCATCGTCTCAGGATTCTGGCCGGAGCAGGTGTGGCCAGTGCCATTGCGGCGTCTTTTAATACGCCAATGGCCGGGGTGATTTTTGCCATGGAAGTGGTGTTGCTGGAATACAACCTGCGCGGCTTTATTCCTATTATTCTGGCGTCGGTTGCCGGGGCGGTAATCAGTCAGGTCGTGTTTGGCAGTGCCACCGCCTTTGATGTTCCACCACTGGCCATGCACTCCCTGATTGAACTGCCTTATGTGGTCGCCCTCGGTCTGACTTGTGGCTTGCTGGCCACCGGGTTTATTACCCTGACCCAACGCTTTCAGGCACTGGCACCCAGCCCGCTCTGGATTCGCTGGGGGGGCCTGACCCTCACCACTGCCGCCATTGCCTGGTGGCTGCCGGGCATTCTGGGGATCGGCTACGACACCGTGAATGCCGCTCTGGCGGGTAATGTCGCGATAGGGCTGTGCCTCGGCTTATTGGCTGGCAAGCTGGTATTGGCTGCGTGGGCCTCGGCAGTCGGATTTCCTGCCGGTCTGATTGGTCCAACGATGTTTATGGGAGCCTTGGCCGGTGGAATTTTGGGCAAGCTGTCCTTGTTCTGGATGCCGGACTATCCGGTCGAAATCGGTTTTTACGTCATGCTGGGCATGGGTGCCATGATGGGTGCGGTACTGCGAGCCCCGCTGGCGGCGTTAATTGCGTTGCTGGAGCTGACCGCCAATCCACACATTATCATGCCTGGCATGCTGGCCATTGTGATTGCCACTCTGGTCGCCGGTGAAGTATTCCGGCTGCCTTCCATTTTCCAGGTCCAGCTGGGCAATAATGGCCTGTATCAGCCACCGCATCCGGTCCAGATGATGTTGCGCAGTACCTGGGTAGCAGAAGCCTTGAGCCGATCCATTGCAATCAGCGCTCGTCATATCAGCCTGCAGGCCGCTCGACATCTGATCGACCAACAGACCGATTGGCTTTATATTGAAGACGAGCAGACCATTTTGCCGCCCGCTGAGCTGGCCGAATTTATCGATAGCCAGGAAAGCAGTATTGCCGAGAAGTCCTCATTGCCAGCCGATATCGACCTGCTTGGCATACCTGCCGAGCGTTTCAGCGTTGGCCGGATTGCCCTTAAAGCCAATCTGCAGGATGCTCTCGATCATATGCAGACTCATGACTTACACTGGCTGGCGGTGTATCGTCGCGATCCGGATTCACGTAAAGGCCCTGGGCCTTGTGTTGGTCTGGTATCGCGAGCCATGATCGAACGCCACTATCGTTACCGGCCACAAATTATCCGCTAGCAGCGCCGCGACAGCGGTGCTGCAACGTCATTCAAAACACCATTCAGGATGTTATTTATGCTTTGGGTCAAGGCTTTCCATATTATCGCCGTGATCACCTGGTTCGCCGGTATTTTCTATTTGCCGCGCCTGTACGTCTACCATGCGGCGGCGGAAGACACAGCCTCCCGCGAGCGCTTCAAGATCATGGAACGCAAACTCTATCGTGGCATCATGTGGCCTTCGATGGTGGTAGTCATCGCCCTGGGCACCTGGCTGATCAGCTTTAATCCTGCTTACTACCTGCAAAGTGGCTGGTTACACGCCAAGCTGGCGCTGGTTGTCCTGCTGGTTGGCTATCACCTGTATTGCGGCAAGCTGAACCAGATGTTCAAACAGGATCAAAACCATCGCAGCCATGTATGGTACCGCTGGTTTAACGAACTGCCCGTCTTTGTATTGATTGCGATCGTCATTCTGGTGG
Organism: Oceanobacter sp. 4_MG-2023; assembly: GCF_030689165.1. Taxonomy (NCBI): domain Bacteria; kingdom Pseudomonadati; phylum Pseudomonadota; class Gammaproteobacteria; order Oceanospirillales; family Oceanospirillaceae; genus Oceanobacter; species Oceanobacter sp. 4_MG-2023. The sequence goes on from NZ_JAUYVV010000003.1 coordinate 9,285, forward strand.
TGGTCAGGCCGTTTTAACAGGCCGTTTAAATAGTCTGTCCAGGCGCTGATCAGGGCCTGGACGCACAGTAACGATACCGGCCATTGCGGTGCCCCGTACCGAAACAAACAGATTCAAGAGAGAACTCCATGAGCTATAGCACGACCAAATCACAGGCCCTGTTTGCATCCGCCCAGCAGCATATCCCCGGTGGCGTCAATTCCCCGGTACGCGCCTTCAAGGGTGTCGGTGGCACGCCAATTTTTTTCGATCACGCCAAGGGCGCTTATGTCTACGATGCCGACGACAACCGCTACGTCGACTATGTTGGCTCCTGGGGGCCGATGATTCTGGGCCACAGTGCGCCGCAGATTCTTGAGGCAATCACTGCCCGCATGGGAATGGGGCTGAGTTTTGGTGCTCCAACCGCGATTGAAAACGATATGGCCAGCGAAGTGTGCAAACTGATTCCATCAATGGATATGGTGCGCATGGTCAATTCCGGTACCGAAGCCACTATGAGTGCCATTCGCCTCGCCCGTGGCTACACCGGCCGCGACAAGCTGGTGAAGTTCGAAGGTTGCTATCACGGCCACTCAGACTCGCTGCTGGTCAAGGCCGGTTCCGGCATGATGACGCTGGGCGTGCCCACGTCCCCAGGAGTCCCGGCTTCCGTGGCAGAACATACCATCACACTGGACTACAACAATCTCGACAGCGTGCGTGAGTGCTTCTCCCGTATGGGTGATCAGATCGCTTGTGTCATTATCGAACCCGTCGCAGGCAACATGAACTGCATCCCACCGGCCAAATCCTTTTTGCAAGGGCTGCGAGAGCTGTGTGATGTGCACGGTATCGTGCTGATCTTTGACGAAGTCATGAGCGGTTTCCGGGTCGCCCTTGGCGGCGCACAAGCCTATTACGACATCGTTCCGGACATGACCTGCCTGGGTAAAGTGATCGGCGGCGGTTTACCCGTCGGTGCCTTTGGTGGCAAGCGCGCCATTATGGAATGCCTGGCTCCACTGGGGCCGGTCTATCAGGCCGGAACACTGTCTGGTAACCCTCTGGCCATGGCCGCCGGTCTGGCGATGCTGAAAGAAATCCAGCATGACGGCGTCTATGAGCAACTGACCACCCGCGTCGACCAGATGCTGGACGGCTTCAAGGCCGCAGCAATCAAGCACCAGATTCCATTCACCTTTAACAAGGCCGGCTCCATGTTTGGCCTGTTCTTTACGGAACTGGACAAGGTCGAGAACTTCCGTCAGGTCGCCGACCAGTGTGATGCCGACCGCTTCGGCAAATTCTTCCATGGCATGCTGGAGCAAGGAGTGTATCTCGCGCCATCGGCGTTCGAAGCAGGCTTTATGTCACTGGCTCACACTGAAGCCGACATCGAGTACACCATTGCTGCCGCCGACAAGGTTATGGCTGCACTGTGATGATCCTGGCCGCTCTCTGTCTGCTGGCTGCCGCGCTGGTATCAAGCTGGCAGAACCGTCCGGCAACGTCGCGCCAATGGCCAGGCTCGGCGGCTGGGCGTTTTACCGCCGGATTGATTTTGGTGGGTTATGGTATCACCTCGTTACTGACCGCCTGGCTAACCAGCGACGGGGTGCAACATACCGCCCTGCTGATGCAGCAGCTGAGCTTGTACGCCGCGTTGCCGATGCTGGTATCCAGTCATCTGGCCGAACGCCTGGGTTATAACTGGAATCGCCAGATCTGGGGCCGGATTTTCTTGGGCTGGTGTGTGGTGTTCGAGCTGACGCGCCGCAGCAACGTCCTCGAATGGGTACTGATTGCGACACTGATTATCGGCCTGGTCACGCTGCTATTGCCCTGGATACTCTCGGCATTACGCCAGACCGATCTGACGGATGGCGGCAAACGCAGCTGGCAACGGGCGTACTTTCCGGTGATTGCCTGGCTGCTGCTGTGCTCAGGACAGGCCACCCAGTCCACCACCGATCCTGTGGTTCAAATGGCTGGACTGACGCTGGCATTGATCGCGCTGCATAACGCTCAGCCGTTGTCTTATCAGATGGCCAAGCGCGGATCAGACAACAAGGCCACACCGTCCTAGGCACACCGTCAAACACATGCACCGCCATGGAATAAACAGAGCGCCGACCCGCTGCGCTCTGTTTATTCCGTTTATCCTTGCATCAAATCCGCCCTTAATTGTGCCGCTTCAGCCTGCTTGCCCTGATCTTCCAGTACATCCACCAGCAACCACCGGATACGCTGGCTCAATCCCTTGTCACGACTGAACAACAACCCACGCCGCAATAATTGCTCTGCCTCTTCCGGCCGATGCATTTGCCAGCTCACCCAGCCCTGACGATAAAAAATAGCCGCATTCCGTGGCTGGATCTGGCGCGCCTGATCCAGATAACTCATGGTCTTCGGCCAGTTACCGGCCTGCCGTGCCTGCTCTGCCTGTTTTAATAGCGCACTCACTGCCGGATGATGCTGGCCCTGATCCAGTGTCGCCAGGCCACCGGCTTGCCAAACCGTCTCCTCATCGGCCGCAGGTGCGGTGGTGGTATCCGGTGCCATCACCTGTGTACTGCTACAACCAGCCAAGCCTGCGAGCAGTAGTACTACCGCCAGCCACTCGATGCGCGGTTTTACATTCAAAACAACCAATCCAGCCATCCTTTCCGCTCTCCTTCTGTGGGTTTACTCACCGTTTGGCAAGGTTTTGGTACCTGTTTGATGGCACTGGTCGGCATCGGCATGGAACGCCCGTCACAACCGTCTTCCAGAATCTGTCCATCCGCATCCACCACCACCGATGGCAAACCAGTGGGTAACAGTGGCTCAACACCAGCCTGAGCAAAGGTTTGCTGCCAGATAGGTAATGCCGCTGAGCTGCCCGCCAGCGGCATCGGTTGGTTGTCGTCTCGACCAACCCAGACGACGCCCAGATGACGGTTATCAAAACCGGCAAACCAGGCATCCCGTTGCTGATCACTGGTGCCGGTTTTACCCGCCAGCGGGCCAGCAAACCGGGTTAATAATTTTCTCGCCGTGCCATCGTTTACCACTTGCTCAAGCCCGTAGCGCAACCAGTCGACCTGTTCTGCTGCGACGCCCTGATGCCCATGTATCGCGTACGACGACAAGGTCTTGCCACTGGCCGTTGCTACCGCCTCTACCGCCCGCAATGGCATCACAAACCCTCGCGCAGCCAGCGTTTGATAAACCCCGGCCACTTCCAGTGGTGATAATTCCTGCGACCCCAACAGCACCGATGGATACGGCGGCACCTCTTGTTGCAGGCCAAGATCATTAAACGTCCGGGCCACCTGCTCCAGACCCACTCGCATACCAATACGCGCTGTGGCCTGGTTATAGGAATGGCTCAGGGCATCCACCATCGGCACCAAACCATGGCTTTTGCCATCGTAGTTTTGCGGCTGCCAGAGTTGGCCATCCTGCCCCGTCACCTGTACCGGGCTGTCATCCACCAAAGTGCCCCAGTGGTAACGGCCACTGCGCAACGCCGCCAGATAGACCACCGGTTTGGCCAGCGAACCGATCGATCGACGTGCATCCAGCGCCCGGTTGAAACCAAAATAACCGGCTTGCCGCCCGCCGATCATGGCACGAATCTCGGCCCCATCCACACTGGTAATCACGGCCGCCGTTTCCAGCTTGCCTGCCAGCGCCGGATAACGGGCTTCAAGCCGGCCGAGCTGGGTCGTGGCCGATACTTCCAGTGCATGCTGAATCCAGGGGTCCAGCGTCGTGAAGATATTCAGCCCTTCGGTTTCCAAATCCTCGCGGCGATAATCTTCTTGTAGCTGTTTGCGCACCCGCTCCAAAAATGCGGGATATTCACGCTGACTGACCCGCTGGCTGTCCGCGGTACGCAGTGGCTGACGGCTGACTTCCAGGTAACGGTCCTGACCAATCAGCCCTTGTTTGGCCATTAACCCCAACACCAGGTTACGACGTTCTAACGCCCGTTGTGGATGTCGCCGCGGATTATAATAAGACGCTCCTTTCACCAGTCCAACCAGGGTGGCGATTTCTGCCAGCTCCAGCTCTTGTACCGGTTTACCAAAATAAAAGCGGGAGGCCAGACCAATACCATGAATGGCCCGGCGACCCGCTTGCCCCAGATACACTTCATTCAGGTAGGCTTGCAGAATCTCGGCCTTGCTGTGATGCAGCTCCAGCAGAATCGCCATCAAGGCTTCCTGCGCCTTGCGCATCAAGGTGCGCTCACTGGTTAAAAAGAAGTTTTTGACCAGCTGTTGTGTCAGTGTCGAGCCACCCTGCACAACACCACCGGCTTGAATATTGGCCACCAGCGCCCGGCTAATGCCTCGTAATGAAATACCATGATGTTCAAAAAAGTGGTTGTCTTCCGTTACCACCAGCGCAGCCAACAGATCGCTGGGCACCTGATCCAGTGTCACCAGTTCACGATCTTCGTTATGAGACGGGAAGATACCGCCAACGTATTGCGGCTCCAGCCGGACCAGCGGCACCGCCTTGCCATTTACCGACAACTGTTCGACCCGCTGATCCACCAGCGTCAGCTCAATCACCGCCTGCGGTTGCGGCCCGTCCCAGAAATTCACCTGGCGACGATGAATTCGCCAGCGGGATCCTTGCTGCTGATAGCGGCCCGGGCGAGACACGGCCCCGGACTGATAATCCGTCCACTCCAGTTCCGCCTGTAACTGTGCCGGCGGCAACAAGCGACCGGGGTATAACAGCAGTGGCCGGGCATATACCCGGGCAGGCAAGGTCCATTTTTTGCCATCAAACTGTTGCTGTACCTGAGCATCCAGAAACACCATCCAGACGCCCAGTACCAGCACACCAACCAGCCCCAGCTGCCAGCTGATGCGCCAGGCAGTACGCCAGCGTGACGGTTTACCGGCCCCCGACGTTGAGGCTTTCTTGGCCGTTGGCGCTTTTTTGGCCGAGGTGTGTTTTTTCGGCGCTTGGGCACGCTTGGGAGACGGCTTGGCAGTTTTGGTCGTTGCAGCGTCTTTGGGTTTTGAGCCCGCCTTGGCACTGTTATCCGCGGCCCTGGTCCGTGATGCTGGCTTTTTTGGGGCAGGCTTTTTTGGAGCAGGCTTTGAAGACGCTGAAGTGGCTTTGGAAGTCGGTTTGGCGGCTTTCGAGGCAGGCTTGGCAGGCTTGGCAGGCGTTGCTTTCGAACTGCCGTCTGTTTTGCCCCGCGCAGGCTTGTTGGGAGTTTTACCAGTCATAACAATGACAATCATCCGGTCTGTAAATACAAAAATTGACCACGCGCTGGCATGGCCCAAACACTATGACCAGAAGTCTAACAGCCGGTGCCTGCCCTTGGCCGATATATCGGTCGCACAACGTCCGGGCAACACCGGATGTCACGTAATTGACAGCATCTTATTCCCGGTCAAAATTCGCCGTGCCCATGCATCCATTCCACAGAGCGCTTACACTTGGAAAAAACAAACGGATACCTACCATCATGACGGAACGGCTCGAACACCGCTGGCAACAAATCAATCACCAACTGACGGACACCGGTGCCCGCTTCGATTTCGACTGGCCCAGCCTTTGGCAATCCCTGCCGCCACAACAGCAACAACAACTGCGCAAGGTCTTGCTGGTCAGCCAGTACGTGGTTGATGCGCTACCAAAAGACAGCGACTACTTTGTCCAGCAACTGCAAAGCAATCAGCTCAGTCAGCCGGTAAGCCGGGCGGACATTGGACAGTGGCTGCACGACCTGAACGAACACAGCGGGCAAGAAGCCGAACCGGTACCGACAACCGGTATCAGTGAAGAGCAATGGTTACACCGCCTGCGTATATTACGCCGCCGGGTCATGGTGCAAACCATCTGGCGCGATCTGCTGCGCCTCGCCGATACCCTCACCACTACCCGCACGGTATCCGACCTTGCCGATGAAGTGATTTGCCAGAGCATCCGGTATTTTGAGCAGCAATTGCAGCAACGATACGGCGTTCCCATGGGTAAGGCATCCGGCCAGCCGCAGTCATTACTGGTACTGGGCATGGGGAAACTCGGTGCCTACGAGCTGAATCTCAGCTCCGATATCGATCTGATTTTCAGTTACCCGGAATCCGGCCAGACCAACGGCAAAAAATCCATCAGCAACCAGGAGTATTTTGTCAAACTGGGCCAAAAGCTGATCGGGGCATTGGATAAACACACCATCGACGGTTTTGTTTTTCGTACCGATATGCGCTTGCGCCCCTATGGCCAGAGCGGCCCTCTGGTGATGAACTTCGACTCCCTCGAAGAGTATTACCAGAACCAGGGTCGTGACTGGGAACGCTACGCCATGGTCAAGGCCCGAATTCTGACCGGTGAAGACACTCCGGCGGCACAGGAGCTGCTGGCCATTCTGCGGCCCTTTACCTATAGGGTGTACATCGATTACAGCGCCTTTGAATCCCTGCGTTCGATGAAAGCCATGATCAACGCCGAAGTGCGTCGTCGTCGCCTCGACGACAACGTCAAGCTTGGGCCGGGTGGCATTCGCGAAGTGGAATTTATCGTCCAGGCATTCCAATTGATTCGTGGCGGCCAGGAAAAACAACTGCAACAACGCGCACTGGTGCCATTGCTCAATATACTGATCGACGATGGCTATCTACCCGCCGATGCCGCCCATGAATTGCGTGATGCCTATCTGTATTTACGCGACGTCGAACACGCCCTGCAAGCCCTCAATGATGAGCAGACCCAGCAACTTCCCACCGAGGCTGAAGCCCAGGACCGCATCGCTCTGGCACTGGATTGCGACCATTGGGACGCCGTTGTACAACAGCTCAGTCTGCATCGCAGCCATGTCAAACACCACTTTGCCAACATCGTCTGCAATGACGATGACGAACAACCTAACAACAGCAATGACCACATCTGGGTCGACGTCTGGCACGGTGATCTGGCAGATGAAGCCCATACCCATCTGAGCCACCATTGCCCAGTCATGCTGACTACCGAATTCAGCCAATGTCTGGCCAACTTCCGCCACTCCCGCGCCGTAAGCAGCATGCAGGCCATCGGTCACGACCGGCTGGAAACCCTGATGCCGCAACTGCTGTACGATTTGAGCCAGTGCCCGGAGCCACTGAACACTTTACAGCGACTGATTCCCCTGCTGGAAGCCGTCCTGCGTCGCACCGCTTATCTGGTGCTACTGAAAGAAAACCCCCAGGCCCGTACCCAGCTGGTACAGCTGTGCGGCGCCTCGGAGTGGGTCGCCCACTACATCACCCAGATGCCGTTGCTACTGGATGAATTACTCAACCCCGCCACGCTCTACCACCGTCCGCAACGTCACGAATTACAAGAAGAACTGCAACTGCGACTGTTACGTATCGACCAGGACGACCTCGAACAACAAATGGAAGCCCTGCGCCAGTTTGTGCACGCTCACAAACTCCGGGCCGCGGCAGGTGAAGTGATGAATGCTCTGCCGCTGATGCACATTTCCGACTACCTCACCTGGATAGCCGAAGTCGTACTCGACAATGTCATGCAGCTGGCCTGGCAACAAATGACCAACAAATACGGCTACCCGGCCAACCGCCAGGGCGATGCCGTCACCAAGCCGGAATTTATCATCGTCGGCTACGGCAAGGTCGGTGGTCTGGAAATGAGCTATAGCTCCGACCTCGACCTGGTTTTTCTGCACAACAGCTGGAATATGGGCAGCACCCAGGCCAGCCCGGCAGCGGGGCAACGCAGTATCGACAACAACGTGTTCTACACCCGCATGGGTCAGCGCATGATCCATATTCTCACCACCCAGACCCGCTCCGGTGATCTCTATGAGGTCGATATGCGCCTGCGCCCGTCCGGCAACTCCGGCATGATTGTCGCCTCGCTCAAGGCCTTTGAAGAATACCAGGCCCACCATGCCTGGACCTGGGAACATCAGGCGCTGGTGCGCGCTCGCGTGCTCTGCGGCAACCCGGAACTGGCCGCCGCTTACAATCAGATCCGTCGCCAGACGCTGACACAACCACGGCCATTGCCCACTCTGAAAGAAGAAGTCCGTTCCATGCGCAAGAAAATGCGCGAGAACTTGGGCATGGCAGAAAAATCTGCCGATAAATTCCACCTCAAACAGGATGCCGGGGGTATTGTTGACATCGAGTTTCTGGTTCAATACGGGGTTCTGGCCTGGTCACACCAATATCCAGATCTGTTAGCGGTAACCGACAACATGCGTTTGTTGGATTCGTTTGAAACAGTCGGCCTGCTCGATTCACAAGATCGTCAGACCCTGCAGGAAACCTACCTGACCTACCGAGCCGAAACCCACCGGCGCGCGCTGCAGAACACAAACCTGATTCTGGACCAAACGCAGAGCCAACAACTTGGCTTCGACGAGCGCCGCGAGGGTGTGACCCGACTGTGGAAACTCTGGATAGAAAACTAATTTACATTTTTTGAGAGGTCCTTATGCAACCTTCCATGTCTGACCGTGATGGTCTGATCTGGCTAGACGGCGAGTTGGTAAACTGGCGTGACGCCAAAGTCCACGTTCTGACTCATACCCTGCACTACGGCATGGGCGTTTTCGAAGGTGTGCGGGCTTATAACACAGACGAGGGTGCGGCGATTTTTCGCCTGAAGGAGCATACCGACCGCCTGTTTAACTCTGCTCACATCCTCGGGCTGAAAATGCCATACAGCAAAGCAGAAGTTAACGAAGCCCAACGCGCCGCCGTACGTGAAAACAACCTCGACAGTGCTTATATTCGCCCGATGGTTTTCCTCGGTTCCGAAGGCATGGGCCTGCGTGCTGACAACCTACGCGTGCACCTGATGGTCGCAGCCTGGGAATGGCCCGCCTACATGGGCGAAGATGCCAAAACCCAAGGCATCAAAATCCGCACCTCCAGCTACACTCGCCATCACGTCAACATCACCATGTGCAAGGCCAAGGCCAACGGCAATTACATGAACTCGATGCTGGCCCTGCGCGAAGCCCTCGACAGCGGCTGTGAAGAAGCCTTGTTGCTCGACAACGAAGGCTACGTCGCTGAAGGCTCTGGCGAAAACGTCTTCCTGGTCAAAGACAAGGTGATCTATACCCCGGAACTGACTTCCTGCCTGGACGGCATTACCCGCCGCACCATTATGGAATTCGCCCGTAACCTGGGTTACGAGGTGCGTGAAAAACGCATCACCCGCGACGAAGTCTACATTGCCGATGAAGCTTTCTTTACCGGCACCGCCGCCGAAGTACTGCCGATTCAAAGCCTGGATGGCCGGGTTATTGGCGCCGGACATCGTGGCCCGATCACGGAACAGCTGCAAAGCATGTACTTTGAACAGGTGACCGGCAAACGTGATTACAAACCTGAGTGGCAAACAGCGGTAAAATAATCCTCTGTGGCAACCATAAAAAAACCCCGCTCAGAGTCATCTGACGGGGTTTTGTTTTTCCCGGATTTCGATCAATATTTATCAGGCTCATATTGTGAGCCACCGGCCAGGCATGGCGAGCCACTCAAATCCGATTCAGCCACTGGCCGACGTATTGGAGCATTAACGAATGTGCGAACTCTTGGGCATGAGCGCCAACACCCCCACCGATTTGTGTTTCAGCTTTACCGGCCTGACCCGCCGTGGCGGTGAAACCGGCCCTCATAAAGATGGCTGGGGCGTAGCCTTTTACGAAGGCAAGGGAGTCAGAAACTTCCATGACCCGGAACCATCCGCCAGCTCGGCCATTGCTGAATTCGTATCGCAGCTGCCGATCAAAAGCAAAACGGCAATTTGTCATATTCGCCAGGCTAACGTCGGCAATATCAATCTATCCAATACCCACCCGTTTACCCGTGAGCTATGGGGTCGCTATTGGGTATTTGCCCACAACGGCCAGATTCCGCACTTTGTGCGCCGGGTCGGAACATATGAAGCTGTCGGCGATACCGACAGCGAAGAAATATTTTGTGATCTGATGAATCAGGTGCGGCAAAACCTGCCTCGCGATGCCATGCCGGAGCAACTCGCCCGAACACTCGTTAGTCTGGCCGAAGAATACGCCCAACAAGGTGTATTTAACGGCCTGTTGAGCAACGGTGATTGGCTGTTCAGTTTTTGCACCACCAAAATGGCCAGTATTACCCGTCGGGCGCCATTTGGCCCGGCACAACTGGCCGATGCCGACGTCACCGTCGATTTCGCCGCGGAAACCACCCCCAATGATGTCGTCAGTGTGATCGCCACCGAACCACTGACCAGCGATGAAGCCTGGGATCTGTATCAACCGGGGGAATGGAAGCTGTGGCAGCAGGGCGAAGTGATCGCCTGCGGCCAGGTGGATGTGCCGGTGCACAAGACTATCCCTAATCCTGATCAGTAGTACCGGCAGGGCAGCAGCCCTTGATAAGTCGAAGATCAGCCCAATTTCTCGGCTAACAATCCTTCGAGGGTCCGCTGGTCTTTCTCAAAGCCACGGATGCCTTCGGCCAGTTTCTCGGTGGCCATGGCATCCTGATTCAGAGCCCAGCGGTATTCCGCTTCGGTCATGGCGGCCGGGGGTTCGCTGATATCGCCGTCATAGCAAAGAGCACGATCCAGTTCACCCTCTGTTTCAGACAGTTCTGTCAGCAGGGCTGGGCTGATGGTAAGACGGTCACAACCGGCAAGAGCCAGGATTTCACCACTGTTACGGAAGCTGGCCCCCATCACCACGGTGTTGTATCCGTGTTGTTTGTAATACTGGTAGATACTGGCCACCGACAACACGCCGGGTTCATCGGCTGGAGCGTATTCCGTGCCGGGGTTGGCCTTTTTAAACCAGTCCAGAATGCGCCCGACAAAAGGCGAGATCAAAAAGACACCGGCTTCAGCACAAGCACGGGCCTGAGCAAAACTGAAGATCAATGTCAGGTTGCACTGGATGCCTTCTTGCTCAAGGAGCTCTGCAGCCTTGATACCTTCCCAGGTGGCGGCCAGTTTGATCAGGATACGATCCCGACTGACCCCCTGCTCTTCATACAAGGCCACCAGCCGGCGAGCCTTGTCGATACTGGCATCACGCTGATACGACAGCCGGGCATTCACCTCGGTGGAGATACGCCCGGGAATGTGTTGCAGAATGGCAGCTCCCATGGCAACGGCCAGCCGATCACACGCGTCGTCGATTTTGTCTTCCAGACAGTCACCCGTGGCGGCTTGCAGGGAGGCATCGACAGTGGCGTCGTACTGCCCGGATTGCACTGCTTTTAACACCAGCGAGGGGTTGGTGGTGGCATCTTCCGGTTTCAGAGTCTGAATGGCTGTCAGGTCACCGGTATCGGCAACCAGCGTGCTGTGTTGTTTCAGTTGCTCTAACAGACTGGGCATAACAGGTTCCTTTTATCGTGTTCATGCTGCATTAACAGGGAGAGCTGGAGTAAACGTCACCCTCGCCGTATAGCCAGAGAGGATGACCTTCAAACAAGACAGGACGATAACAACAGTGATTGTTTTCCTATCGCCTGTTCAGGTCGACGTTATAACAACTTGATGCCAATAGCACCCGGATGGCTGTCTTTTTCCGCCCATTGTTTCCGCGCAATGGCATCCGGCATAGATCATGGCTCAGTAATAATGCTTTTTGTTCATTTCCTGTTCTGCAAAACGCTGCCCTGCCTTGAGTGCATCGTCAACGCTGCGTTTACCGGCCAGTGCCGCACTGATTTGTTGACCAACCACAATACCGATTCGCTGGAACTCCGGGATAGCGGCAAACTGAATGCCGCTGTAGGGCGATTCATGCAGGGTGCTGTCTTGCGGGTCGGCACTGCGAATAGCCTGTAATTCGGCGGCCGAGAATGTCGCGGCTTGCTGAAAGCCGTCATGCTCGTAGGTAGAAAAACGGGTACCGGTCGGCACTCTAGCCCAGCCTGCCGTTTGTCCGACCAGCTGAATGTATTCACGCGAGGTGGCCCAGGCAATAAAGCGCAGTGCCTCATCCGGCTGGCGGGACGATGCCGGAATTGCCAGAGCCCAGGCCCATAACCAGTTGGCACCCTTGGTCGTCACCTGGATCGGTGCCTGGGCATAGGCAACCTTGTCTGCCACTTGTGAGATTGCTGGATCGGAGATAAACGAGGCGGCAATGGTAGCATCCACCCACATGCCGCATTTACCCGCATTAAACAGCGTCAATATTTCATTAAAGCTGTTGGCCGAGGTATTGGGTGGGCCATAGCGGGCGACCAGGTCGACATAAAACTGGATTGCATCATGCCAGGGTTGGGTGTCGATCTGGGGTTTCCAGTCCATATCAAACCATTGTCCTCCCCAGGTATTCACCATCGTTGTCAGCAGGGCCATGTTGTCACCCCAGCCAGGCTTGCCACGCAGACAGATGCCATAAACACCGTTCTTTTCGTCATGAATAGCGGCGGCGATGCGGGCAACTTGCGCCCAGCTGGGCTGATCCGGAATTGTGAAGCCGGCCTTTTCGACCAGGTCGGTACGATACATCAGCATCGAGCTTTCGCCGTAAATAGGTGCCGCCACCAGCTGCCCCTGATACGACAAACCGCTGCGAATCGCAGGCAGCAAGTCGTCAACGTCATACTGTGGGCCAAACTCCAAGGGTCTTAACCAGCCTCGTTCTCCCCAGATTGGTGCTTCATACGAGCCAATGGTCATCACATCGAATTGGCCATAGCGGGTGGCAATATCGGTGGTAATACGCTGGCGCAGTACACTTTCTTCGAGGGTGACCCATCTGAGTTTGATATCCGGGTTAGCGCGTTCGAACTCGGGGGTCAGCTTTTGCATTTCGATCATATGGCCGTTGTTCACGGTCGCAATAACCAGCTCCGTCACCGCTTTGGCAGACACCGGTAGCGCCATCATGATCGTGAGTACCGCTGTCACTAGCTTGAAGGGCATGTTGGGCTCCTATTGCCTAGAATGTCTGTGTAATCCCGAACTGCAGCGCCAATAAACGGCTGCGAGAGATATTAACGCGTTCGCTCAACAGCTCCAGCTGAACCTTCGGGTGATGCAGCCCCGCCCGAAAGGCATGACCTTGTGAATCCACTGCCAGCATCCAGGCCAGGTCAGCCGCTTGCCAACGGAGACCCAGCTCATGGCCCTGGCGGATCTGGTTCAGGTAACTGCGCAGAGTCACCGCCAGAGTATCGCTGAGGCCATAACGCTGACGAAGCGTATGCAATCGTGGCGGTCGCAACACACGGTCTTCATAGAACTCATAACCATACACAAAATAACCGCTGTCAGTAGTCAGGCTGCCATCATCGTATTGCCAGTTTTTATTGGCAATCGTTCCTGGCATGTCCGGCCAATCGATTCGTGCCAGCAGATTGTAACCTTGATAGTCGATTTGATACTGCTGCCAGTGCCAGTGGAAAGCCAGATCCAGACTGTACAGGTCGCCATAGGAACGTTCTGCCAGAGTTCTCTCAAGAGGGATTTTATCTTCGGTATAACCATAATCCACATCCAGATCACCGCCCCAGTGATCCGCATCCAGATAATTCAGGGTGCCGCTCACCTCTCCCCAGATCAGCCGATACAAGCGTAACCAGGTCACCGATGGGGTAATGGACCAACGCCGGTTATCTGCCGCGGCAAATACCCAGGACAGGTTCAGGCCTTCGCCCTGATAGTGGCGGGCATGTACATCGGCTTCCACTTCGTACACCTGATCCAGTGCCACGTCGTTGGCCTGATAATAAAACCCGCGCGCCAGGGCATTGGAGAACTCGTATTCGGCATGATGGCGGCTGATATAAGCCACAGAGAACGCGCCGTAGCCCACAGAGGCACTGGTCTGCATCCATAAGAAGCCGTCATCGTCGTCTTTCAAGGTGCCGTTCCAGTCGTTGGTAATTTCTGCAACGGCCATGGCTCCCGACCAGGCATGGATATCTTGCGTATAGCGGATATGCCAGTCTTCCGCTTGCACAGAGCCGGCCATCAGTACCGTCGATGCCAATAGCCAAGACCATGGGGAACGATAATTCCTTGTCAGCATAATGCCTTCTCTCTGGGAGATTGATGACTTTCCGGCAAAAACAAACAGGCAAAAAAACAGGGAGCCGCAGCTCCCTGTTTTATCACCGGCAACGAGTCATTTATTGCGCGGTTGCCAGCTCTACCATAAAGGCCGGTGTGACGACCAGGTTGTATTTACTGCCATCGTCAAAAATAAACACAGGCAAGCCACTGCGAATTTCCAGGGTACCTACCTCATAACCACCTGAGGTGATATTGCCCGCAAACTCCAGATCTTCGTCACAGGCTGCAATGCCCATATCCGTGACGTCACCGCTGGCACAGGTCGCTGCGATCACCATGGTGACATCACCGTTGCTGATCGTCAGATTGGTCACAGAAGTCGTGCTCAGGTATGCCGTATCCAGGTTGATGGTAATCGAACGGTCGCCGTACTGCAGACGTAACAGGCCAACACCATCTTCCAGACCGGTACGCTCACCCACCAGTCGAATGCTGGCATCGTCCATTCCCAGGGCGGTTGCATCGGCTTCCAAAGCGACGGAATACTCCAGATAAGTGGAAGTGGTTTCGGCATCCAGAATCTGTTCTTCAACATTGATGTCGTTGAGATAGACACCGTTGATGTCCAGATCCAGGGCTACCTCATCACCAGCGACCAGATCGGACAAATAAACGTAACGAAAGCCGCCGATCGCTGCCGTTGAACCATTCGCATCGGCAATATTCAAACCGACAGATGCCAATTCGTAATAATCAAGACTGCTGGACACTGCCGTCCACCACGACTGTGCATCCTTGATATCCACACTGCCATCCAGAGAAACATCCTGGATACTTGCACCGTACATGTAAATCGCACATTCGTAGCCCGATTCCTCATCACCAGAGCAGTCACTTAACGAGAATGTTCTCGCCGTTGGCATACTGATATCACCGCTGGTCAGATAGGCTGTCCAGCCATAGTCCGTCATGTTATCCAGCAGGTTGGCAAAGCTATCATCGTAGTCGCTTGCCATCACCACACCCACGCTGCCATCATCGTTATAGGTTACCGTTGCTCCCGTGAAGGTAATCGTGTCGACGGTCGTACCATAACCAGGATCAAGCGGACCAGCATCGAGGTTCGCCAATGCGGCCACTTCCTGCAGATTATTGGCACCAAGATAGGCGGACAACGACAAACTGGTGGTACCAGAAGCGTTGATTACTTCCAGTTCCCCCGATAACGATGCTTCGCTATACACATATATCGGGAAGCCATAACTGTCTTCGATAATCGAGCCATCAGCCGTCAGTAACGCTTCATCACGAACGCCAATCGTGCCGGCAAAGGCGGTAGAATAGCCACTGGCCTTGGCCAGTTTGGTGGCACCATCGAGGTTCAGATTCATACCGGCCTCGTCGCCATCGACCAGTGTTGGTACGATGCCGATACTGCCGTCAAAAGAAAGTACGTTGCCATCGGTATCGGTTGCCTGCAAGACACCGTCAAAATTAACGGAGCCGGTATCGGCCACAAACCAACGTTCAAGATCATTGATGTCTTCCGCAGAACCACCAACCACGGCGGTCAGCGTGCCTTCTATCTTGTCATCGTTACCGGCATCATTTTTCACCAGCACGTCCATCGTCAGTGAACCGTCCAGATCACCGGTGTAATTACCCTCACTATCAGACGCACGACTGGCTTCGATATCGATGATCAGGTCTGTGCTGGCTTGGGCGAAGTGTGTGCTATCAGCCAATTCACTGACGCCATCCAAATGACTGTTGAGCTGAATACTCAGTGTTTTCAGTCCATCAATGGCTTCAGAATCAACATATGCGGTCAGACCATTAAGCGAATCAAAGGTCATTTCTATATTGCCAGTTGCGGAGAAGACTTCGCCATCCTCCAGCCCGGTCATATGGAAACCGGTGATCCCGGCCGTCAGACTGCTGAGGCCAACACTGACGGTCATCACCGAATCGGCATCAACACTCGCCCCAACACCTTCACCAGAGAAGCTCAAGCTATCAACATAGGTTTCACCAAATGAAGTTGTGGTGGTGTAGGTCACACTGATGTCTTTGCCATCGTCTGGCTCACCGTCGCCGTCATCATCCAGAAACTCAAGAATCGACAAGCTGACGCCGCTGGCCAACAGCTCGCTGGCGGTAATGGTGAAACTGTCATCACCATGATCGGTACTGTCCAGGCTTGCATGGTTTTGGGCAATATAGGCGCCCAATGCAATGTGCTGTAGCAGGATATCCGTGGCTTCGAACACCAAACCGGGTTCATCGTCGGTATCAACAACCAACTCTGCCAGACCCCGGAAAATATCCGAGTTGTCTTCCATCGCGCCAATCAATGCTTCGGTTTCTTCGGCTTCGGCATCCAGAGCGGTCAGCAGTGTGCCGGTATCGACGCTCTGGATGGCGTCACTCCAGTCGTTCAGATCTTCCAGCAAGCTCACTGCATCATCAACCGCTGCCGCCTTACGCTCTTCTTCGCTGAGATCTTCAGAACCGTCATCTATCGTGGTTGTATCCGCGGTGGCTTCTTCATCTTCAGGGGCAATGCTGGCTTGCTGTTCTTCCAGATGGTATTCGCTGGCAATCAGCGCACCGTCTTCCAGATTACTGCCCGCTTCCTCTGCCGCATCGGCGGCTCCGGCAAAGATGTCCTCCAGGTCGACGGTGTTGTCGTCGCTGGCATTAATCACAATACCGCCATCGCTGTAATCGGTAGCCAGATCATTCACGACATTGGCGATATCGGTATCTTTGTTGGTTGCGATGGTGGCAATGGCGGCAACTATGGTGCCATAACGCTGGCTGTCAATATCGGCGCTGGACGAGCTGGCGGCGGTGATATCGGCAGGAGAAACATTGGTAATATCGACGTTATCCAGACCCAGCAAGGTGGCCGTGGCTTTGTTGACAGCTTCAACTTCGGCAGCGCTGGCGCCGCTGGGGTACGCTGCGGCGGCACGAATCGCGGCCAAATGCGTGATTGGCGTTACCATCAGGTTCTTGGCAGTGTCTGCACCATAGGATGGCAAGATGGCCGACAGAACAAAGTCGCTGTTGTTGTAAAAATAGAATTGGCCAAAGGCATAATTCTGGCCACCCCAGGTGCAGCCACCCGCAGCATCACATTTGACCTGGGTCTGGGCATTGGTGGTCATGGTGACCTTGACGGGCACATCGGATGGAATATCCATCTCATCCAGGCTGTAACGGCCCGTGCTATCGGTGCTGGTGGTACCGTAGCTGGTGGTGCCATCCAGGCTGGTGACGCTAATGTCAGCATCTGTCAGAATCCCTTTGACCGCCAGACCGGTCAGGCTGACCGCTGTAAGAGAGCCAGAGCCAGTACCTGATCCGGTACCTGAACCAGAGCCAGTACCGCTGTTGCTACCATCACTATCACCACTATCACTACCGCCGCCACATGCAGTCAGAGTCAGTGCAACAGCCAATGCCAATGGCGTCAAAGAAAATCGAGTCATATTCACTGTCCGTGTTGGTTAGATTGCCAGACATCTGAACCGTCGTAACAGAAAATCTGCCAAGCCAGATGCAATTGCGGCAATAATGGCGGAAAAACAACCAAAGGAAAACAGCTCGGCCGCCAAATTCATCATCATTTCATGACAATAAAATACACTTATGGGCAATGAAAAAGGTGATTATTCCCCCGCTACCGCACCCGACACCAACAGTAAAAACTGTTCATGATCTGCCATGGCTGCAAAACTGCTGTCGTCCTTGGCTTGTAAACGTAAAGTCTCTGATTGTTGAATCGCCTGTTCCAGGTCGCGTAATGCTTCTTCAATAAAACCGGATTCAGCATGGGCACAGGCACGCTGATACATGGCGTGGCTGTTTTCCGGGTCAATATCCAACGCCTTGTTGACCAGGCTGCTGGCCCATTGTGCCTGCCCCAGCAGCAGTGCGGCATCGGCCTTGTAGGTCAGCGCTTCAACATCATCCGGGCGCAACAGCAAAATCTGGTCGTAGACATTAATCTTGCCTTGCGGACTGCTTTCCTGCGATGCCTTCAGCCACAGTGAGTGGATTTCGTTGGTCAGCTCAATTTCTTCCTGAGCGGCCGCAATATGGCGCGACTTACTGTGTAAGTCCCGTTCGAGCTTTTCCAGCCGCGACTCATAAGAGTCGGTAATGCGTTTGATTTCATCGTTGGCGTAGGCACCCACCCGCTCTTTGACGTCGCGCAGGGAGTTCCAGCCCACCAACACCAGCAGTGTTGACGATCCGGCAATCAGATAAAAGAAATAGGTAACCGTGTCGGTAGCGTAGGTTAGTGCCCGATCCGCCACCTGAAACTCACGCTCGACGACCTTTTCAGTGAACTCAACCCGTGCATCGGCGAGCATCTGACGCAGGTTTTTCACTTCATCAAGGATGTAGCGCTCGGTGAACGCGGTATACAAGGGGGCTTGTAACTGATTAATGGTGGTTTCGGCTTTTTCGTCGGCCGTGATGGAGGTGCGATCATCCGACGGTTCGGATGCCGCAAAGCAAAACGCAGCAACCAGCCATAAGCCAGTTGCTGCGCCAAGCCGAAGCAGCAGATGCGTGAATTGTGTTATGCCGTTTGCTGCTGTTTCCATATATCTGCCTGCTCTACCAATCGGGAATGAAGTGCCTTGACGGCGGTTGCGTAATCCGCATCGCTGACCAGGAACATCATATCCACCTGGCGCATTGCCTGGTGAACCGAATGGATATTGACACCGGCATCCGACAAAGCCCCAGCGGCGCTCTGCAACAGCCCGGGTATCTTCATATCACTGCCAATAGCACTGACCATCGCCAATTTTTCAACCCGAACATCTGCATCGGTATATACCTGACGCAGACGATCCATCAGCCAGTTAATACGGCGTTTGTTACCTTTCAGGTAAAAGGTCTCGGTGTTGGCATTAAAGTCTTTGGTCAGTACCCGTACGCCGGATTCAAAGACCAGATCGGCCATTTTCTGTCCGTGGGTAGCGTCACCAACCATATCCTGGTCAAACACTTCCAACGCCCAGACGTTGCGCGTTCCGGCAATGATTTCAACTTTTGGGGTACTACTGCAGTAGTCTCGACGAATCTCGGTGCCCTGATGTTCCGGCTCGAAAGTATTGCGCACAATAAGGCGAATATTCTTTTTACGCAAACCGGCAGCTGCCCGTGGGTGAATCGCTTCCATGCCCAGGTTGGCCAGCTGGTCAGCAACATCGTAATTGGTCATGCCGATCGGTTTGACATTCTCGGCACCCACCAGCAAGGGGTCGGCAGTGCTGAAGTGATATTCCTTGTGAATAACCGCTTCACAGGCATCGGTCATGGTCGCGATCTTACTGAACGTCATCTCGCTATAACCACGATCATAGGTGCGCATCAGGCCTTCCCGACACTGGGTATAGCCGGTCACGATGGGCATTTCCGTTTCCAGGTCAATGCCCTGAAACGCCTTGAGAATATGGTCAGCAAAACTCATCTGGGTATCAGAGCGCCAGTTGGTCAGGTCAACAAAACGGGCATTGACATCATGCTGGCGCAACAACAACACAGAGTTATACGCACTGTGGGCTTCTCCCATGGCGCTGAGCATTTCGCGCACACGATGCAAATGATCGTCGAGCTGGAAGTGACCAAAGCTGCACACCGCTTCCAGATGCTCCAGACAATCCCGGACATCGTCCATACGATTGGTAATAAACTGGTCAGCCCGTTTGCGCACCATATCGTTGTTCAGACCGGCGGAACCGAACATGCCCATATTGATCGCCAGCATGGCATTCAATACGTCCTGTAAACGCGACTGCCAGGAGCGGGCATCATCCATTTCGGCAAACAGGGCATAAACACCGGCTTCACCGGTTTTTTTATGTTCCAACAAACCATTGGTAATGCCGCTGTAAGCGGATACTACAAAAATCCGGCGATACAGACTGACGTCAGCATTACTGACTGAACGCGGACGCATCCAGATATTCTTCAGCACATGCTGATATTGACTCATCGACGTACCGCCGATTTTTTCGACACTATGTGTCATGTAAACACTCTCTCCTGCGAGGTTCAGACTGAACGAGATGCCCGGTTGCGGTTGCCCGACTTATACCGACAGCGGCTCATCGTTCAGCTTGTAAGCACCATCATCATCATGAATTTCTTTGCCGTTCAACGGCGGATTAAAGACGCACGCCATCTCCATATCGGCGGTCGTGGCACGCAACAAATGTTTGTCGTGCTGATCGAGGATATAAAGCGTACCCGCGGTAATGGGGTATATCTTACCATCGGCACAGGTTTCGATCTCGCCTTCACCGCTCATGCAATAGACCGATTCCAAGTGGTTTTTATACCAGATCGGGGTTTCTGTGCCTTTGAATATCGTCGTGATATGGAAGGAAAAGCCCATATTATCGTCGGCCAATAACATGCGCACGCTTTTCCAGGTGCCGCCGTCAATCGAGCGTTCAGAGTTTTCACAGTCTTGCAGAGTACGAACAATCATGGATAGTCCCTTGTAAATTTTTCAAACCAGAATAAACGAGCAACGGGCGACCAGTGTACAGGCCACCCGTCAGTGGGGAGGTCAGGACGCGTCAGCAACCCGGCTGCGTTCAGCCAGCACATCGTTGATACAGGATTCCAGAATATCCAGCCCCTTGTTGAGGTTGGCTTCTTCAATCGTCAGCGGCGTCAGGATTTTTACCACCTGTCCATCGGAACCACTGGTTTCGATAATCAACCCACGTGTGAACGCCTGTGCGGTAATGTCACCGGCCACGTCACCGGACGCAAACTCCAGCCCTTGCATAATGCCGCGACCCTTGTGTTTGCAGTCTCCGGCGTGCTGCGCCTGAATGCTCTTCAGACGGTTTTTCAGTACAAAAGCCTTGTGCTTGACCTCTGTCGAGAAGCTGTCATCAGCCCAGTAGGTCTCCAGCGCCCGGCGGGCGGTAACAAAGGCGTGGTTGTTACCCCGGAAGGTACCGTTGTGCTCACCTGGCTTCCAGGTGTCGTACTTGTCTTTCAGCAACACCACGGCCATCGGCAAACCATAACCGCCCAGTGATTTGGACAAGGTGATGATGTCCGGCTGGATATCAAACTCTTCAAAACTGAAAAACGTACCGCTACGGCCACAACCGGCCTGGATATCATCCACAATCAGCAACATGTCATAACGACGGCACAGCGCCTGCAGACCACGCATCCATTCGGCGCTGGCGACATTCAGGCCACCTTCACCCTGGATGCACTCAACGATGACTGCAGCGGGATGACCCAGACCTGAAGAACCGTCTTTTAATGCTTTTTCGAAGTACTTCAGCGTATCAAAATCACCGAGGTAGCCATCAAACGGCATAAACTGCACACCGGTTGTCGGCATGCCGATGGATTTTTTGTAATAGCCGTTGGCAGTGACTGCCGCTGCGCCCTGGGTGACACCGTGGAAACCATTGGTAAACGACACAATGGTTTGTCGGCCGGTATTCATTCGCGCCACTTTCAGGGCCGCTTCAACCGCATTGGTACCGGTTGGGCCAGTAAACTGGACTTTGTAGTTCATGCCGCGGGGCTTGAGAATATGGCTCTGGAAGGTTTCCAGAAAATCCCGCTTCGCCTCAGTATGCATATCGAGGCCATGTGTCACACCATCAGCCTCAATATATTCAATCAGTGCCTGTTTGAATGCCGGGTTGTTATGGCCGTAATTCAAGGTTCCTGCGCCGCCAAGAAAGTCGACATATTCCTTGCCCTGGTCATCAACCAGAGTGGCATTCAATGCCTTTTGAAACACAACCGGAAAAGCACGGCAGTAACCACGAACGTTCGACTCTATCTCTTTGAAAATACCCATAATCCAGTGCTCCTTATTGATTAACCAGTGGTTCAGCAACTGCCGGGTCAGACACAACAAAAGGTCCGATCGAGACTCGGGTCTCGGTAGCGTGCTCACCGCCAAAATGCTGTTGTTGATCGAACATCACATCTGTTTCCAACGCTGCACCCAGGTCCCGCGCCAGACGGCGGAAGGTATTCCAGGAAGCAGTGTTGTCAGCGGTGATGCTGGTGTGGACATAACGAATGTGAGGCCCTTGCTGTTCGATCAGTCGTGACAGCATTTGGCTGGCCAGTCCCTGACCACGGGCATGAGGGGCAACCGCCACCTGCCAGACAAACAGCACATCCGGCTGTTCCGGCACCCGATAGCCCGAAATAAATCCGGCCAGCTGGTTGGAGGATTCCGCCAGAATCGAGGTATCCCGAAAGTGCGTGCATTGCAGCAAATTGCAATACATTGAATTGACATCTAAGGGCTTACATTCATTGATCAGCTTGAAAACTGAATTCCCATCAGTGGAATTTGGTTTCCGGAAGAGAATATTACTTTGATCTGTATTGGTAATTTCGGACATTTCCGACAATGCATCAGTCACACATTTTATAGAGCCGCCTACTGAAGCCACATACAGCCTCATTACGCCTCAACCATTTATTTAGTACACGAAGCATTTTAGTCGCTCACCTAAATACTTACAACCCTAAACAAAATTAAGATCAAAATTTAACCAAAAACCAGAACCTGTACCGTTTTTGCCCCCAAACGCCGGATTCAGTCCCATCCAGACAATCACCATTTTCTTCGTATTCTAATGATCACTGACAAGGTAGAATCTGCTCTCTATCTACCCGACAGTTGTGCCTCTCATGAAACGTTATGATGAAGTCCTGGTCGCCCTGCGACGTATAATCCGTGCCACCGATTTACACTCCAAACAACTCAGTAAAACGTCTGGCCTGACCGCTCCCCAGCTACTGATACTGCAAACCTTGCGTCACAACGACGATATGACCGTTGGCGAAGTGGCGCGCAAGGTCAGCTTGTCGCAGGCCACCGTCACCACCATTATTGATCGGCTGGAGAAACGGGGTTACGTTGTACGGGAGCGCGGCAGCCAGGATAAACGCAAGGTGTATGTTCATCTGACGGAAGACGCACAAAAAGCCTTGCTGCATGCACCTCGTCCGTTACAGGAAAGTTTTATTCGCCAGTTCCAGGATCTGCAGGAATGGGAACAGACCATGATTCTCAGTTCACTGGAACGCGTGGCCTATATGATGGATGCGCAACATATTGACGCATCCCCGGTGCTGGATGTTGGTGCTCTTGATCGTATCGGCAATAATGCCTCGACGGACCTTGCGCCCGGGAACTCCTGATTTACTGCCGCATCTCAGGACAACGCTGTATTAATTGTCTTGACCTGACGCCAGTCACACACTTGTCACGCTGGCTGTGGTACTCAATACATAGCCTTATCAACCCAGGAAGGAGAGAAATCCATGACAGACGTAGTAATCGTTGCAGCAACCCGTACCGCCATCGGCAGTTTTGGCGGCTCACTGGCCAGTATGTCGGCTATCGATCTCGGCACCCAAATCATCAAATCACTCATGAGCAAAACGGGTGTTGCGAATGACCAGGTTGACGAAGTCATCATGGGGCATGTACTGACCGCAGGATGCGGGCAAAACCCGGCACGTCAAAGTATGATCAAGGCAGGCCTGGCCGAAACCACTTCCGCCATGACCATCAACAAGGTGTGTGGCTCTGGCCTCAAGGCACTGCACCTGGCAGCACAATCCATTGCCTGTGGTGATGCTGACCTGATTATCGCCGGTGGACAAGAATCCATGTCCAACGCACCTCACGCATTACCCAACTCCCGTAATGGCCAGCGCATGGGCAACTGGAATATGGTCGACACCATGATTTCCGACGGCCTGTGGGATGCCTTTAACGACTATCATATGGGTATTACCGCCGAAAATATCGCCGATGAATACGGCATTACCCGTGAAGAGCAGGATGCCTTCGCCGCGGCTTCCCAGGCCAAGGCGATTGCAGCCATTGCCGCTGGCAAGTTCAAAGATGAAATTACTGCCATCGAAATTCCACAACGGAAAGGCGATCCGATCATCGTCGATACCGACGAAGGCCCGCGTGCCGGTGTAACCGTCGAGAAACTCGCCGGTATGCGTTCTGCCTTCAAGCGTGATGGTTCTGTCACCGCCGGTAATGCTTCGTCCCTCAATGACGGCGCCGCAGCCGTTATGTTGGCCAGCAAAGAAAAAGCCGAAGCCCTGGGGCTGCCGATTCTGGCTACCATCAAGGGTTATTCCAGCGCCGGGGTAAGCCCGAAAATCATGGGAACCGGTCCGATTCCGGCCACCAGGAAGTGCCTGGAAAAAGCCGGTTGGGATATATCAGATCTGGATCTGGTTGAAGCCAACGAAGCCTTCGCTGTGCAATCGCTCTCTGTTAATAAGGGGCTGGGCTGGGATGTCGAGAAGATTAACGTCAACGGCGGTGCCATTGCACTGGGCCACCCGATTGGTGCTTCCGGCTGTCGTATCCTGGTCACCCTGTTGCATGAAATGATCCGTCAGGATGCCAAAAAAGGTCTGGCGACCTTGTGTATCGGTGGCGGTATGGGTGTTGCCTTGGCGATCGAACGCTAAACACCCGGTCTGTGCGAATGGCAAAGTGATATCGCCAAATCATTTGCACGGATAAAAATCACAAAAAAAGCCAGAGGCTACATCGTAGTCACTGGCTTTTTTATGGCCCGGCCTGGCGGCTGGGCTACGTATATCTATTTATTATCTATCGCCGTTTATTCTGACGATTCAGGCTTTGGTTTGCTTGTTACCGGTTTGCTTGCCGCTGGCTGGCTGGTCGCGGTCTTGTTTTCTACTGCTGGCTTGCCTGTTACCGGTTTGCTTGCCGCTGGCTTGTTTTCTGCCGATTTGCCTGAAGCCGGCTTTCTCAACGTACGAGGTTTACGATCCGATACCCGTGCCAATGCACTGGCAGGTTCCGGAGCGCTTGGAGCCGCGGGTTTGACAACGTCCGTCACCCCAGCCTTTGACTCGGCAGCGGCAACGTCCTGGCTCTCTCTTATGGGCTGCTCGGCAATAAACGCCTTTATTTTGGGTGCAATCAATTCCCGAAACCGACGACCATTAAAGATGCCATAGTGGCCTACACCTTCAGCTTCCATATGCTGCTTGCGATCCGCCGGGATACCGGAGCACAGCTCCAGCGCGCACGAGGTCTGGCCACGACCGGTAATATCGTCCAGCTCGCCCTCGACAGTCATCATCGCCATATCGGTAATTGCCGTCAGGTCAATGCGACGCCCCCGATAATCCATTTCGCCCTTGGGTAATGCCTGATCCAGAAATACCCGTCGAATCGTATCCAGATAGTAGTGCGCAGGCATATCCATCACGGCCAGGTATTCGTTATAGAACACCCGATGTCCTTCTGCGCTTTCACCATCGCCCTTGACCAGATCGGTGAAGAACTTGAAGTGCTTGCTGACGTGCGAGTCCATGTTCATGGACATAAACCCTGACAGCTGGATAAACCCTGGGTACACCAGTTGCCCGCGCCCCTTGAAGTCACGGGGCACCCGGCAAATAACGTTATCTTCAAACCATTCCAGATCCTTGCCGGAGGCGTAGTCATTCACTCCGGTCGGGTTGATACGCACATCAATCGGCCCTCCCATCAGCGTCATACTGCTTGGCAGATTGGGGTCACCATCCATCGACATCAGACTGGCCGCGACCAGCGCAGGCACGCAAGGCTGACACACCGCAATCGCATGAATATTCGGCCCCAAGACCCGACAGAAGTCGATCAGGTACTCAACGTAGTCGTCGAAGTGAAAGGCGCCATCGGCCATCGGTACATCCCGCGCATTTTTCCATTCGGTGATGTACACCTCGTGATCAGGCAAGAACTCCCGCACGGTATTGCGCAGCAAGGTCGCATAGTGCCCGGACAGAGGAGCTAGCAACAATACGGTGGGCTGGCCTTCCGGTGCCTCTTCGCGACGAAAATGCAGCAGGTTACAGTAAGGCCGATCCACAATTACATCGTAGTGAACCGCCACTTCACGACCATCAATTTCGGTCGTGTCCAACCCCCATACTGGGGTTTCATAACAGTCGGTCAAACGCTCAACCGTTTCGAGCCCCGCTCGCATGCTACGGAAAGTCCAGCTGCTATTCAGGGGATTCAACGGCTGGTACAGGCTCTGTCGAGTCATCCGGGACCAAACGTGAACGGGGCGCATGGCGTCCATTATTTTCGCATTCAGTTTATAGAGCATAATCTGTTTCCTTCGCTTTGCCTGACACGCAGGCCTGGTAAGTAATTAAAATCCTAACAGAAATAAAGCGATTCATCGGAGGAAGGGTTAGGTCGAAATCATCTATAAACCAGACAGCCAATAACCACTGCCAAGATTCCTGAGAATTAACCTGTATCACCCGGCTTTTTTATCGAATAAAGCAACACACGCAACAGTCCATACAATCGTGATGCACGCATTGGCAGACCGAGACCGTTTATAATGGCCCAGTGCATCAACCAATACGCAAGCCATATCAGAGTTTGCCTCAGCACCATACACCCATCGCCTGCGCCAGATTCCAGACTGCGGCACCGGTCTCTCTGGCCCCAACCTCGGAAAAATCATGCATTTCAAGCTTAGACTGATACACAGCACCTTAATGTCCGGCGTCCTGAGTTTTCTGATGAGTGGCTGGATCGTCTTTATCAATCTTGGTTACTCCAGTCATTTTTTATCATTCTGGATGAAAGCCTGGGGATTGGCGTGGCCAGCCGCGATGGTTATTTCATTTATTGCCGGACCCGCCATACTGAAACTGGCACAAAAACTGGCGAAATAAGCCTGAACGTCTACGATATAGAGCCATTATCTTCACCCTTACGGTCGTCAGAGCTGGCTGTTCTGCTGCGTCAATAAACCTGACGTTGCGTGACCATACACACGCAATTTATAAGGTTGAATTGTCAAACAGGCATCGTTACTCTGCCGCACTAAATGCAACACCTCTTACGGAGACACTCATGTCCAAACAGGCCCTTGCTCTGACCCTACTGGCTATCGCCGCTCACACCCAGGCAGCCGACACCGAAAAAATGCCACCTTTTTGGGGAGGATCTGCGGAGCTGGGTAGCATCATAACCTCGGGTAATACCGAGACCAGTAGCCTGAACGGCAAGTTCGGACTGTCGCGCAAAGGCATCAACTGGGACTCTCACTACCGTCTTGAAGCCTTGACCAGCAAAGAAGATGACACCGTTTCGAAAGAAACCTATTACGGTGCCATACAATTGGACCGCAATTTCAGTGAGCATTCCTACCTGGCGCTGCATGCAGATCAGGAACGTGCCCGCTTTTCCGGCTTCACCTATCAAAGCACCATTTCGGTTGGCTACGGCTACCGGGCAATCGACTCAGACACCACCAACCTGGATCTCGAGGCTGGCCCTGGTTATAACCGCGACAAGCTGGAAAACAGCGATGAAATTGAAGAACAGGGCATGCTGCGTCTGGCGATGAAATACGGCTGGAAAATCAGCAAGACTACCCACTTTACTCAAATTGCCAGCGCTGAAATGGGCGATGACAACAGTACCTACAAAAGTGAAACCGGCCTCAAAAGTCAGATCAATGGCTCCTTGGCTACCAAGTTGACCTATAAAATCAAATACGTTGAAGAAGTACCGGATGCCAACAAGAACATGGACAAGGAATTTGGCGTCACACTCGTCTACAGCTTCTGATCATAGAACCTGCACGCCGGGCCGCATTCAGAGCCGCCCGGCGGTTGGTCTTTAATGGCGGTTATGGTTTCGCCTGTCGCCGGGTTTCTATTCGTGCATGAAAGGTAAGTCGTCAGGACGAGGGGGCGCATCAAAAGGCGGCCGAGGTCTGTTATCTCGCCTCTCCCGGTCGTCCCTGAAATCTTCTGGTTTTGGCCAGCGTTTATTATTGTTCTGACGCCGCTGTTGCGCGACCTCCAGCTGCTCTGGTGTCAAATACTCACTTAACAGCTTTTCGACTCCAATGCGGGTCAGCTCCATCTGGCGATGATCAATCGGCCAGTGGAAATCTGCTGCAATCGAGGCCTGGGCTTTTTTCAGACGATGACGCTGATCGGCAGTCAAATCCAGTTCTTGGGTGATTCTCTCCAACATGCCAGCCGCCGCTTTAGTGTGAAAACGTTGCACAATGGTATCGGCCTTCAGACGTTGCGATTCATTCAGTACCTGCCGTAATTGCTGTCTTATGCCAGCCTCCAGCTCCCGCTCCCTGGCTCGCTGCTCCAACCACCGCTGCTCATCAAACCCTTGTCCCCACCGGGGGATGGCGTCATCACGCAACTGCTGAAAATGCTGCAGGAAGCTGGCTTCTATACCCTTAATGTCAGCTTGCTGCTGGCTGCTCAAATCGAGTAGCTGTGCCCAATCCATCACCCGATGGGAGCCCTCGAAGGCATTGGCAACAACGCCAATGCCGAGCATCGCCAATGCACTTGACAGCAATAATAATCGTCGAAATATTGTCATGACTCGCCTTCAGCGATCCTGTTCATTAAACACCCAACGATATACCACATTAAGATCACTGACCGTCCCCAGTCTGTGATTCTGAGCAAAGATTTGTCACCACATGATCCAATGCCCTCGGTTCAAGGGTCGTCAATTTTACCGCATCTCAGTAATACTGGTTATTATAGACAGGAACACTGGCAAGGGCGCCCCCTCATGACTGATCACGACGATACGTTTTCCCAGCACATGCAAGACGTCAAACCCCTGCAAACCCGGGACAGAGTCGCCATCAAAAAAGGTGATATTACCCGCGCCTCACAGCAAGCCCGCCGTATTGCCGCGGTGGATAGCAGCCCGAAACGCGACCCGAATCACTTGCAAACGACCGGCGTCCAGCGTGTCGGCCCCCACGACGTCGTGGGGTTCAAGCGCCCCGGTATCCAGGATGGTGTTTTTCGCAAATTGCGCCTGGGCAAGTACGAAAGCGAAGCCCGCCTTGATCTGCATCGACGTACCGTCGAAGAAGCCCGCCGCCAACTGTTTCATTTTTTGCAGGACTGCATGGCACATGACATTCGCAGTGTGGTGATATTGCCCGGCAAAGGAGACCGCAGCGAAGGTGATCCGGCCATTCTGAAAAGCTATCTGGTGTATTGGCTGGAACAGATCGATGACGTTCAGGCTTATCACACTGCCCAGCCTCAACATGGCGGCACCGGAGTCTTGTATGTTTTGTTGCGAAAAAGCGAGAAAAAGAAACAGGAAGCGCGTGAGCGCTACAGCAAGGGCCGACTGTAACGGCCAATGCCAGGTGCCTCTGCCATGTAGTAACCCGCTGTTACCCACCGCCACTCACCAGCCCTTAGAGTAAAAGCCCATTGTCGTTACAGCGGCGATTCAGATAACAATAAAGGAACTGACTCATGGCTAAAGTACTGTTTATTGCTGGTGATTTTGTTGAAGACTACGAGTTGATGGTGCCTTTCCAGGCGTTGCAGATGGTTGGTCACGAGGTGCATGTAGTCTGCCCGGACAAAGCCGCAGGGGATATCGTCAAAACCGCGATCCACGACTTTGAAGGCGACCAGACCTACACCGAAAAGCCGGGCCACAACTTCGCCCTGAATGCCGATTTTGCCGGTCTGGACCCTGCCGATTATGATGCCTTGCTGCTTCCCGGTGGTCGCGCGCCAGAGTACTTGCGTCTGAACAGCGACGTTATCGCACTGGTCAAATACTTTGCTGACAACAACAAACCCATTGCCGCTGTCTGCCATGGTGCCCAGATCCTGACCGCCGCCGATGTCATTCGTGAGCGTACCATTTCCGCATACCCGGCCTGCGCTCCGGAAGTTGCCATGGCCGGTGGTATTTATGCCGACCTCGCGGTAACGGATGGTAATCTGGTCACCGCACCCGCGTGGCCTGCCCACCCGGCCTGGTTGGCTCAATTTAACCAACTGCTGATGGCATTGTAAGTTTCCCTTCCTGCCAAACCCGCTAGAATCATCCAGACATGCCCTGCCATACCGCAGGGCATACTGACCTTGGCCAGGGCCAGGAGAGGGTGTTATGTGTGAGATTTATTCTGCTGCCGAACCGGAGCTGTTTGAACTGAAAACCCGCTCCATCCGACTCGATGGTGTGGTCACCAGTATTCGGCTGGAAGCGGTCTTCTGGCATCTGCTGGAAGACATTGCCAGCGATGCCGACTTGTCTTTGGGGACCTTCTTGAGCCGTATTCACCGAGAAGTGATTGAACGGCGCGGCGAAGTCGGTAACTTTGCCTCTTTGCTGCGGGTGGCCTGTACCACCCATCTGAATCAGGGCCAGCGCCTGACGGTGCCAGCTGCCCGAACCCGGTTAAGCCCGGACATTTCGCACTGACGGCAGCAGCATCAGCCCTAGCGCAAAAACAACTGGTACGCCATGTTGTCGCTTTCGTCCCAGTAGGGATAACCCAGCTCATCCAGATAACCATGCAGTTGCGCCAGTTTTTCGGCCGGTACCTGTAAGCCCACCAATGTACGAGCACTGGCCGCACCGTGGTTACGGTAGTGGAACAGCGAGATATTAAAGCGCTTGCCCAGTGTTTTCAGAAACAGCAACAAGGCTCCCGGACGCTCCGGAAATTCAAAGCGGTACAAACGCTCATCCTGAACAGATGCCGGTGCGTGCCCACCGACCATATGGCGAATATGATATTTGGCCATTTCATCATCGGTCAGATCCAGCACCGGATAATTATCCGCGCGTAATTCCGCCAGCAACGCATCCCGTGCCCCCGGTTCCGGCCCGACCTTGACGCCGACATAAATCCTCGCCATATCGTCATCACCATAACGATAGTTGAACTCAGTAATCGGACGCTTGCCCAGCAACGCACAAAAACGCTGGAAGCTGCCCGGCTGTTCCGCAATGCTTACTGCCAGAATAATTTCGCGGCCTTCACCAATTTCCGCCACTTCCGAGATATACCGCAGGCGGTCGAAGTTAACGTTGGCGCCACTCAAGACCGTGACCAGATTCTGGTTCTCACAACCTTCGCGCTCAACGTATTTTTTGACCCCGGCAATGGCCAGTGCACCGGCCGGCTCACAGACCGCCCGGGTGTCATCAAAGACATCCTTGATGGCAGCACAAATTTCATCCGGCGTACAGGTAATGACTTCATCCACACAGTCTTTGGCGATTGCCCAGGTGTGTTCACCAACAGTCGCTACCGCCACCCCATCGGCAAAAATGCCCACCGATGGCAAGGTAACGCGCTCACCCGCTGCCAACGCCGCTGCCAGACTGGCTGACTCCGTGCTTTCAACACCAACCACCCGGATTTCCGGGCGTAGGGCCTTGATATACGCCGCCACTCCAGCCACCAGACCACCTCCACCAACCGGAACAAAAATGGCATCAATCGGCTGCGGCATCTGACGCAGGATTTCCATACCAATCGTTCCCTGACCGGCAATCACCTCAGGATCATCATACGGGTGGATATAGGTCATGCCTTTTTCAACCACCAGCTTTTGCGAGTAGGCAAAGGCATCATCAAAGGCATCACCATGTAACACCACTTTGGCCCCACGGGCCTTGACCGAACGCACCTTGATTTCCGGTGTCGTACGCGGCATCACAATAACGGCTTTCAACCCCAGCTTGCTGGCAGCCAGAGCCAGCCCCTGGGCGTGATTACCAGCAGAAGCGGTGACAACACCACGTGCTTTTTCCTGAGCCGTCAACTGAGCGGCTTTGTTGTAAGCACCTCGAATTTTGAAGGAGTACACATCTTGCTGATCTTCACGTTTAATCCAGATCTGATTGCCCAGTCGCTCAGACAAAAACGGGGCAATATGTAACGCCGTCTCGGTAGCGACATCGTAAACCCGAGAAGTAAGGATTTTTTTCAGATACTCGTTCAACATGGTGAAGTGGCCAATCCAGAAACAAGGCCAGGCCGGATTGCCTGGCGGGGGAAGAATAAGAATGAAGCCAGACATTGTAACGCACAGCGCTCTATAATGGGCACCGTTTAAGCGCCAGTATCATTTGCACATACGGAATCAACATGACTCAAGATGAACTCAAACAAGCCGTCGGTGCCGCCGCGGTGCAATATATTCTGCCTCACCTCGAAGACAGCAGCATTGTCGGCGTAGGCACCGGCTCCACCGCCAACTGCTTTATTGACGCCCTCGCCCAGCACAAGGATCTGTTTGATGGCGCTGTCGCCAGCTCCGATGCTTCAGCCCAACGACTGCGAGATCATGGTATTCCGGTGTATGACCTGAACTCCGCCAATGTCATCGACTACTACATCGATGGTGCCGACGAGATCAATCACCATCTGGAAATGATCAAGGGGGGCGGGGCCGCGCTGACGCGCGAAAAAATCGTTGCCGCCGTTGCCCGTCATTTCATTTGTATTGCCGACCAAAGCAAACTGGTCACCACCCTGGGCGAATTCCCGCTGCCCGTAGAAGTGATTCCCATGGCCCGCTCTTACGTAGCCCGCGAAATCGTCAAACTGGGTGGAGACCCGGTCTACCGGGAAGGCGTGATCACCGACAATGGCGGCCAGATCCTCGACGTCTATAACCTGCGTATCGATGCTGCCATCACACTGGAAAAACAGCTGAACCAGATCACAGGTGTTATCACCAACGGCCTGTTTGCCATGCGCCCGGCCAATACCCTGCTGCTGGGCACCGACAAGGGCGTCCAGACCCTGACTGCGCAGTAATGAGCGCCCAGCACCCGACCGGCTGGCGGACCCTGGGCGCGTGGCTGTGCCGCGGCTTGGCGGCCGTCGGGTTATTGGTTATCTGCCTGCTGATTCTGGTGCTGGTGTCATTACCGGCCTTGGTCAAATCGGCTGCCAACCAGTGGCTGCCCGGCCTGGTGCAGCAAGTGACCGGTATTGAAGTCAGCTGGCATATCAAGACCCTGCAGCTGGATCGGCTCGAACTGGATTACCTGTCAGCCCGGCTCACCGATGGCACCACTCTGGCTTTGCAGGACGCACGCCTGCAATACGACTCCATCGGACTACTGGGCGGCCAGCTGGAGCAACTGCAGATTCACGAATTGAATATTGTACTCGGCAGTACCAGCACCCAACTGGCGACAGCGCACGCAGACAGCACTGAAGCCGCTGCCCGCGCACAGCTGGAAAGTGAGTGGATCGAGTTACCAGAATTAAGTCAGCTACTGACCACTCTGCCGATCAACGATATAGCCATTGATACTCTGCGCATCGAACACCCCCAATTACACGCCCGACTTAGTGCCCACCTGAACTCACAACGCTGGCAACTGCTCGGACAATTAACCCCTTTTCCTGCCGAGGCAAGCGCAAGTACAAGCAGCGCCGCACCGTGGAACCTGAACCTGCAGTTACTGGCTGACGGCCAGATTCTGGCGCAAATCTCCGACCAGTCGACCCTGCTGGCACACTGGTTTGTCCAGCTGCAACAGGATGACACCACCACCCAGGCTAACGTTCGTCAGGTACTGGTACTGCCGGAGTTATCCCGCCAGGCCTATCGACTCCCCCACGACCTGCGCCAGCTATTCAGCTCCCACCCCGTGTTGTCAGCACTCGAAACACTGGAATCCACTGCCACCCTGTCGGTAAACAACCGGTTTCGTTTTCCTCAAGACCTGCAGGTGGAGTCGACCACCCTTTTAACCATGCGCCCCGGCCAACACCAGCTCAGTCGCGAGCTCCCCGATACAACGATTGAAGCCCTGACTGACACCGGTCACCGCCTCGGCCAATGGCAATTCAGTCTGCAACACCAACAGGATGCCTGGCACAGCCAGCTCAGTGGCCCAGCCATCCATCTGCGCCAACCAAGCCAGAGCGTTCACATATCACCATGGCAGGCGACGATGCAATGTGACCGGTTGCTGACGGACTGCCAGGCCAAGACCCAGCCCGGTATGCACTTCCAGTGGCAAGACCAGGACCAGACCCGCATTGACAGCCAGATCAAGGTACCGATGCAGCTGCAGTGGCACAGCCTCAGCACCGCCAGCCACCCCATGCTCTCGGCCCAGATACAGCTGGCCGCCACCGGCACGCTGAACAGCACCGGCCTGACCAGCGCCTGGGACCTCACCAGTCATCTACAGCTCACCCTCAACCCGACCGGCCCGATTACACTGCAACTGGACAACACCCGGATCAACGCCCAGCCACAGCCGATTGAACAGTGGCAACTGTCTGACCTGCAGCTGCGCCAAAGCGATCACTTGCTGGCGACCTGGGACACGGAGAACAGCACCGCCCCCTTTGCCGCCCTGACGGAGCTGGCGTTCGACCTGTCACCGCTGACGGCCCGACAAGAAGATCGGGTAATCCGTACCGGTGCATCACAGCTTGGCTGCATGCTCGATCTGGCAAAACCACGCTGTCAGTTACGGCTGCTGTTGCGACCATCCCAATGGCAGCAGTGGCCCTTGCCCGATGCTCGCCTGACGGCCAACCTTCGCTACCATGTTGCCACCACCCGACTGACCGCCAACCCCGAGCTGCGCCTGGGCAACGGCGAGTTACAATTACGTAGCCAGCTGCAGCACCAGCTCGATTCCGGTATTGGCTCCTGGCAATTCCAGCTACTGGACAGCAGCATCGTCTGGAGCCAGCTGGGGCTGAACAGCATGCCCAACCTGACCGGTGTCGAGATTCTCAGTGGTGAGCTGTCTGGCCAGGGCTGGGTTGACTGGGATCTGGAACAACAGCGCATCCAGCCCGATATCATGTTACGCGGCGACAATATCAGCCTGGTCTACGACAACCGCATCACTCTGGATCGCTGGCAATTCCTGATGGCCATGCGCTCCGACGCAGACCAGCACTATCAGATCAACAGCCAGATCAGTGGCAGCACCCTGAACACTGGCGTCGAGCTGTCCGAACTGCTGGCCCGGGCCGACATCACCCTGCCCCAGGATTTCAGCTGGGCAACGGCCAATGTCCACGAACTGCATACCCGGTTACTGGGTGGCCGGATTTATATTCCAGCTGTGCAATACGACAGCCGCAAAGAGATCAACTCCTTCGGTATTGCCATTGAACAACTGCAGCTGGGCAGTCTGGCCAGGCTGGAACCCAGTGCCGAACTGGATGCCGACGGTCTGCTCGACGGTGCCTTGCCGATTGTCCTGACCCCGCAAGGCCCCAGCATTCCTGCCGGCAATCTGTTTGCCCGCGCTCCCGGTGGCACCATTCGTTATCAGACTGACGCCAGCGAAGCCCTCAAACAAAGCGACCCCAGCGTCGCCCTGGCCATGCAGTTACTGGAAAACTTCCACTTCAAGGAACTCAAATCCGGGGTACGCTACCAACCCGATGGCGCGCTTAACCTCAGTTTGCAGTTTGAAGGCAACAACCCCGATTTTTTTGACGGCCAGGCCACCCACCTCAACGTCAATCTGGAATACAACCTGCTCGATTTGCTCTCGAGCCTGCGGGTCGCCGACGACGTGATCAACCGGCTGGAACAGAAATACCAATAGCTGTTGATCCGGCCACGGTTCCGCTCTGGGCACCGGATCAAACCCGACAGGGCGGCGGCGGATATTTTGCCGTAAAACCGTCATGTTCTTGCTCTAGGCTGCTGCTCCTTTGATTCAGGTTCAGAATTCCGCGTTGTCCTGCCGGATAATGTCCCCAGCCTTGGCCAAAGCGGGCTACAATCGGACTGATTTTTCACGGGTAACTCAGGAGTACATCATGGCCTTTAACGATTCACAGCGAATGTTCCCAGAAACCCGCATGCGCCGCATGCGTCGGGATGATTTTTCACGCCGCCTGATGCGCGAAACACAGCTGACGACGGATAGCCTGATTTACCCGATGTTTGTTCTCGAAGGTCATCAGGAACGTGAGCCTATTGCTTCCATGCCGGGTATCGAACGCCTGTCCATTGATGAGTTGGTAAAAGAGGTCAAATACCTCTATGACTTGGGCATTCCCTGCATCGACCTGTTTCCCTATACCCCGGCAGATGCCAAGTCTGAACGGGCGGAAGAATCGTTTAACCCCAATGGTCTGATCCAGCGGGCAATCCGTGCCATCAAGGACGCCGTACCAGACATGGGCGTCATGACCGATGTCGCACTCGATCCTTTTACCACCCACGGTCAGGATGGCATTATTGATGGCGATGGTTATGTGCTTAACGACATCACCGTTGAAACCCTGGTGAAACAGGCGCTGTCCCATGCCGAAGCCGGTGCCGATGTTATTTCGCCGTCCGATATGATGGATGGCCGGATTGGTGATATCCGCGCAGCACTGGAAGAAGAGAGCTTTGTGAACACCCGTATCATGGCCTATTCCGCCAAATACGCTTCCGCTTTCTATGGCCCGTTCCGGGACGCCATCGGGTCTTCCGGCAACATAGGCACAGGCAACAAATACACCTATCAGATGGACCCGGCCAACAGCAATGAAGCCCTTCATGAAGTGGCGCTGGATCTGGCAGAAGGGGCCGACATGGTGATGGTCAAACCGGGCATGCCCTATCTTGATATCGTGCGTCGGGTAAAAGATGAATTCCAGGTGCCAACCTTTGTCTATCAGGTCAGTGGTGAATATGCCATGCAGAAAGCAGCGGCTCTTAATGGCTGGCTGGACGATGAAGCCATCATGCTGGAATCGCTGACCTGTATCAAACGAGCCGGTGCCGATGGCATCCTCACCTACTATGCCAAGCAATACGCCGAGTGGATCAACGCTTAAGGAAGCCGAATGAGCGACGTACAGACAACCGAAGCACCTATCGATCTGAGCAGCAGCGAATACTACTTCAATCGTGAATTGAGCCATTTGCAGTTCAATATCCGGGTACTGGAGCAAGCACTGGATGAAAGCCATCCACTGCTTGATCGCCTGTTTTTCCTGTGCATTTTCAGCCGCAACCTGGATGAGTTCTACGAAGTCCGGGTCGCCAACCTGACACAGCAACTCACCTTCGCCCGTGAACAGGCCGGTGCCGATGGCATGCATCCACAGCAGGTTCTGAGTGCGATTCATACCCTGTGCAGCGAAACCGTCGAGCGTCAGTATCGTATTCTCAATGAAACCATTCTGCCGGCGCTGGAGCAGGAAAATGTTCACTTCCAGCGACGCCGGGACTGGACCGAAGAGCAGCGGCTCTGGGTGGAGGAATATTTTCGCGACAGCATTCAGCCACTGGTCAGTCCGATTGGTCTGGATCCTTCCCATCCGTTCCCACGACTGGTCAACAAGAGCCTGAATTTTATTGTGGAGCTGGATGGCAAGGATGCCTTTGGCCGTGAAACCGGCCTGGCGATTATTCCGGCACCACGTTCCCTGCCGCGTATCATCCGGATTCCGGATCATCTCACCAGCGGTGGCGACCACTTTATTTTCCTGTCCTCCATGATTCACGAGCATGCCGCTGAGCTGTTCCCAGGCATGAAGGTCAAAGGCTGTTACCAGTTCCGGGTAACCCGTAACGCGGATCTGGAGATCGACGAAGACGGCACCAACGATCTGGCCTCCGCGCTTGAGGATGAGTTGCACTCCCGTAACTTCGGTGAAGAGATGCGACTGGAAGTGGCCGACAACTGCCCGTCCGAGCTGGTGAACTTCTTGCTGCACAAGTTCAACCTGGCGGCCAACGATCTGTATATGGTGAATGGTCCGGTGAATCTGGGCCGCATGATGGAAGTGATTGGCCAGATCAATCGCCCCGACTTGCAATACACGCCATTCACTCCTGGCCTACCCAAGAACATCAAGTTCAAAAAGAGCATTTTTGAAAGCATGCGCGAACGCGACACGCTGCTCTTACACCCGTTCGAATCCTTTACTCCTGTCGTCGACCTGCTGCGGGAAGCCGCCAAAGATCCTGCGGTACGCGCCATCAAACAGACGCTGTACCGTACCGGTGCCAAGTCTGAAATTGTTAACGCCCTGGTCGACGCCGCCCGCAGTGGCAAGGAAGTCACGGTTGTAATCGAGCTGCGCGCGCGATTCGACGAAGAAGAAAATCTCTACCTTGCCAACCGCCTGCAAGAAGCCGGAGCGGTGGTGGTGTACGGTGTAGTTGGGTATAAGACCCACGCCAAGATGATGCTGATCGTGCGCAAGGAAGAAGATCGCTACAAACGCTACGTGCATCTGGGAACGGGCAACTATCACGCTGGTAATGCCCGTGCTTACACCGATTACAGCTTCCTCACCAGTAACGATGTGATTGGTGAAGATGTCGCCGCGGTGTTCCAGCAGCTGACGGGCATGGGCGCAGCACTGAAAATCAAGAAGCTGTTTCACGCTCCCTTTACCTTGCACAAGAAACTGATCGAACTGGTTGATCGCGAACGCAGCCATGCCGAAGCAGGTCTGCCAGCACTGATTCGCCTGAAAGCCAATGGCTTGACGGAACCCAAGCTGATCCGGGCGCTGTACAAGGCGTCTCAGGCAGGGGTGAAGGTGGAGTTGATTATCCGTGGCATGTGCTGCCTGA
The DNA here is from genome assembly GCF_030689165.1 of Oceanobacter sp. 4_MG-2023. Lineage (NCBI taxonomy): Bacteria > Pseudomonadati > Pseudomonadota > Gammaproteobacteria > Oceanospirillales > Oceanospirillaceae > Oceanobacter > Oceanobacter sp. 4_MG-2023. Next base: position 47,712 of record NZ_JAUYVV010000003.1, read on the forward strand.
GACCGGGAGTACCAGGTGTTTCCGAAAACATTGAAGTGCGCTCCATTATTGGCCGCTTTCTTGAACACACCCGAGTGTATTACTTCCTCAATAATGGCAAGGACGAAGTCTACGCTGCCAGTGCAGACCTGATGGAGCGTAACCTGCTCAACCGGGTTGAAACGGCCTTTCCGATCGAAAGCAACAAACTGAAAGAGCGCGTCAAGTCTGAGCTTGAAGCCTATATGCTCGACAACAGCCAAGCCTGGATCTTACAGTCGGATGGCCGTTACCTGCGCAGCGAGCCAGCAGAGGGCGAAGAAGTTATCCGCGCGCAAAATATCCTGTTGGCGACACTCGCCACAACCTCAAGCTAGCCTTTCAAGCCCGCCTCGGCCGCCAGGCCGAGGCGACTGGTCACCCGTCGCCGATGCTGGCACCGGTTACTCAACCGTCAGTGCCATACCCGCCGCTTTCTGGTAATCCACTTCCGCCATCAAGTCACCCGCCGTCAACGAATGCCCTGCCAGCCAGCCAGCCGGCAGTGTCAGGCTTAGCGAGTCATGGTCACCGGCAATAACCTTCAGTTCCGGCACCGGTACCGGATGTGCTCCCCGGCCATGATTCAGAATCACCGCAATACGTAACAAGCGCGTCAGCTGGATAACAAAAGCCCGGCTTTCCGGAGACAGGGTTGCAAATTCACCCAGATTGAATTTACGTCGGTGACAACGTACCAAGGCCGCCAGTTTGGCTTGCCCTTGGCGGGTAAAGCCCAGCATATCGGCATGCTGCAGCAGATAAGCACCATGTTTATGGAATCCGCTATGCGACAGGCTCAGTCCAATTTCATGCAACTCGGCCCCCCACAACAGCCAGCGCACCTGGCTCTCCTCCAGACCAAGATCCTGGTACACCTGCAGAAACAATGCACGGGCCATATCACTGACTCTGGCGGACTGGGCCTCATCGATATAGAAACGCTCCTGCAAGGAACGCACAGTGCGCTGACGCACATCTTCATGGCTTGAGCGTCCAAACAGATCCCATAGTGCGCCTTCACGCAAAGCGCCGTCGGAATACACCATGTGTTCAATATCGAAGGTATCAAAAACAGCGGTCAAGATAGCAAGGCCTCCAATAAAGACCTGCCGACGCTCAACCTTTACACCAGGCAAAACCACATCATCCAGCGTCTCGAACTGCAGCGTCTGTTTGCGCAGTTTTTTTAACGCCTGGCGGGTAATGCCTTCGGTTGACCAGCCAAATTCCACCACGGATTGCTCTACTGCGCGGATCGTGCCGGATGAGCCGACAACGTTTTGCCAACCAAGATGCTTGTAGTCGGTTTCAATATGCAGCAATTCCTGACGAGCCGCCGCCACCGCCCGCTCAAACGCGGCTTCGGTAATCTGGCCATCAGCAAAAAAGCGCCGGGTAAACGACACACATCCCATATGCAGGCTTTCCAGCGCCTTGGGTTCGAAGCGTTCACCAATAATAAATTCGGTACTGCCGCCACCAATATCCACCACCAGCCGGTTACCGACATCGTCGGCCAGCGTATGAGCCACACCCAGGTAAATCAGGCGGGCTTCTTCGCGCCCGGCGATCACCTCAATGGGGTAACCCAGCACCGCTTCGGCACGATCGATAAAGTCTTGCCGGTTGCGAGCGGCCCGTAACGCATTGGTGGCCAGTACGGTTACTCTGGTGGAGTCCATACCTTGCAAGTGTTGGCCAAATTCACGCAAACAATCCAGACCACGCTGCTGGGCCTCTTCAGACAACATGAACTCGTCATCCAGGCCTGCAGCCAGCTGAACTTTTTGTCCGCGCCGCTCCAGAGTACGAAATTCACCATGAAATTCGCGGGCGATGACCATATGAAAACTGTTGGAGCCCAGATCAACCGCTGCAATCAATTCGCCTGGCTGGGCTGAGGAATCTGACATAACTCGAAGTCCTGAAACTGTCTTTTTTGAGGGCAGGCCACGAATATGCAACTCACAGGGGCAGGCGTCCAGTAGATCTTTGCGCTATCTCTGCGATTGATTCCCACAGAAGCCCGCGTACAATGACATAAATTATGACCTCAACACGCAAGGGGAAACCATGAGCGATCTCATCACAATGACGAGTGACGACAGTTTTGAAACAGATGTACTGGCCAGCGACCTGCCTGTACTGGTGGATTTTTGGGCTGAATGGTGTGGTCCATGTAAGATGATCGCCCCGGTATTGGAAGAAATTGCTGAAGAGTTCAAAGGCCAGTTAAAAATAGCCAAACTGAATATCGATCAGAATGAAGCCACTGCACCCAAATACGGCATCCGTAGCATCCCGACCCTGATTCTGTTCAAAGGCGGCAACGTCGAAGCCACCAAAATTGGCGCCATGAGCAAATCGGAACTGACAGCATTTATCCAGCAAGCCCTGTAAATGCGACTTGCTTGACACGTCCAACCAACCCAAAAATGGTTCAACATTTTTGGGTTGGTTGGACTGGACACCCCCGGACATTGGGTCTATAGTTTCTGTACGCCTTGGGTTCTCCAAAGTTTTTCTCCTCTTGATATCATTCAAGCTCCGCCCCAACACCCACTAAATTGCATCTATCTGTCCCTATGAATCTTTCCGACCTTAAATTGAAAGCCGTTCCTGAGCTCTTGGCTATCGCCAAGGAAATGAGTCTCGAGAACGTTAGCCGTACCCGCAAACAAGATATTATCTTTGCCATTCTCAAGCATCATGCCAAGGGCGGAGAAGATATTTATGGTGATGGGGTGCTGGAAATCCTGCAAGACGGGTTTGGTTTTTTAAGAAGCTCCAACAGTTCTTATCTTGCCGGCCCTGATGATATCTATGTTTCACCCAGCCAGATTCGACGCTTCAATCTGCGCAAGGGTGACAAGATAGCAGGCAAGATCCGGCCTCCCAAGGATGGCGAACGTTATTTTGCGATGTTGAAAGTCGCTGAGATTAACGACGACAAACCTGAAAACGCCAAATCCAAAATCCTGTTTGAAAACCTCACCCCCCTCTTCCCCGATCATCGTTTCTTCCTTGAACAAGGTAATGGTTCAACCGAAGACCTCTCTTCCCGAGTACTCGATCTGGTAGCACCCATTGGTAAAGGCCAGCGTGGTTTGATTGTCGCGCCACCCAAAGCCGGTAAAACCATGCTGCTGCAAACCATCGCCCAATCCATCACCCGTAACAATCCGGAATGTGATGTGATTGTGCTGCTGATTGATGAGCGTCCGGAAGAAGTAACCGAAATGAAACGTTCGGTACGTGGTGAAGTGGTTGCCTCCACCTTTGATGAGCCACCTGCGCGCCATGTTCAGGTTGCTGAAATGGTGATTGAAAAAGCCAAGCGCCTGGTTGAACACAAACGTGACGTGGTGATCCTGCTGGATTCCATTACCCGTCTGGCACGTGCCTACAACACCGTCGTCCCCAGCTCAGGCAAGGTACTGACCGGTGGTGTCGATGCCAATGCACTGGAAAAACCAAAACGTTTCTTCGGCTCTGCCCGTAACGTGGAAGAAGGTGGTTCCCTGACGATTATCGCCACCGCTCTGGTCGACACCGGCTCCAAAATGGACGAAGTGATCTATGAGGAATTCAAGGGTACCGGTAACCAGGAACTGCACCTCGATCGCAAGATCGCCGAAAAACGCATCTACCCAGCCATCAATATTCGTCGCTCCGGTACACGCCGTGAGGACATCATGTTTGATGAGTCTTCGCTACAGCGTCTGTGGATTTTGCGTAAACTGCTGACCGAAATGGAAGATGTGCAATCGATTGAATTCTTGCTGGGCAAATTGAGCCAAACCAAGACCAACGATGAGTTCTTCGACTCCATGCGTGGCGGCAAATAATTTGTTACGCCCTTGATGCTTTTTGGCCCTGCCGGACAAAACCGGAACAAGGGTTAAAACAGCCATAAAAAAAGCCACCGCTCGGGTGGCTTTTTTTATGGCTTGAATTTATACCTTGAAACATGAAACAGACTGACGGACCCGGCTGACCCCAGCCAGCAAAACGCAGATCAGATTGCCGGAATCAGGCTACCGCCCATGGCATTCTTGAGCTTTTTCATGGCGTTCTTTTCCAGCTGACGAATACGCTCAGCGGAAACATTGTAAATCGCCGCCAGCTCATGCAGGGTCGCCTTTTCATCGCTCAGCCAACGCTGCTGCAGAATCGCCCGACTGCGGTCATCCAGATCACTCAACGCCGAGCTTAAACGTTCGCTGGCATCCTGCTCATAATTATCGGCTTCGACGGTCAGTGCCGGATCAGCACTTTTATCTTCCAGATAATACGCAGGGGCCTGATAGGCGGAATCATCATCGTCATCGACACCGGCATCAAACGCCGCATCGTAAGCATTCAGCCGGCCTTCCATCTCGAATACCGTACGGGTTTCAACCCCCAGATCGGCAGCGATGGATTTGGCTTCTGCCTGGCTCAACCAACCCAGACGCTTCTTCTGGCTACGCAGATTAAAAAACAGTTTGCGTTGTGACTTGGTGGTAGCCACTTTGACGATACGCCAGTTACGCAGGATAAATTCGTGAATTTCGGCCTTGATCCAGTGCACCGCAAATGACACCAAACGCACACCCACTTCCGGGTTAAAACGTTTGACGGCCTTCATCAGACCAACATTACCTTCCTGGATCAGATCGGACTGGTTCAGCCCATAGCCGGAATAGCTGCGGGCAATGTGAACAACGAAGCGCAAGTGAGCCATAACCAGTCGACGCGCCGCTTCCAGATCTTCCTGGTAGTGCAGGCGGTTGGCCAGCTCTCGCTCTTCTTCAACACTCAGAATAGGAATCGCATTAACCGTTGAAATGTATGCCTCGAGATTGGCTCCCGGGGACAGTGCATCGACGGCTTGCAAGCCTTTGTTCATTACATACTCCATTAGCGACAAGGTAGCGAATTGCTCCACCGCATAAACTGTGGCGAGGTTCGCTACAGAATCTGAATTTCAGGGTCAGTGTAGCACCCGGATTCTCCGACATCCAAGGCAGCACTGAGTTCCATTACAGCAACAATAACGGCATAAGTCACACGATCAGGGTTCTATTTCATGCAGATGGCGGCTTACAGACCACCAGGCACCTAACCAACCCAGCAACATCGCGCCAGACAACAAGACCAGAGCGGCATTGGCGGACAAGGGTTGCAGCTCAAAGGCAGAGCCATACAGGGCGGACAGTTCTGCCACCGGTTGTTTCAGCAACAGCCAGCAACCAATCAACATCAGCCAGGCCAGCAGTCCGCCCACCATGCCGTACCACAAGCCGGTATACAAAAAAGGCCGACGCACATAGGCGTCTGTGCCCCCCACCAGCTTGATCACCCGGATTTCATCCACCCGCGCGGCAATGGACAAGCGAATGGTGTTACCGACCACCAGCAAGATAGCCAAGGCCAGCATCACCCCCAACACCCAGATCAGGCGTTCGCCCAATGCAATGATGGCCCGTAACCGCTCCAGCCAGGCCATATCCAGCTGTGCGCTATCGACGATATGGAAAGAGGTCAGCTGCTGCAGCAACTGTTGCAAGCGCTCCGCAGTCAGCCCCAACGGCGGCTCCACCAGAATCACCGCAGGCAACGGGTTTTCCGCCAACATGGCCAACGCATCCGCCAGGCCGCTGGCGGCACTGAATTGCGCCAGTGCCTGCTCGGCGCTGATGTATTCGGTGTCGACCACATCTTCCAGCCCTTCGATACGTTGCAGTAATGTCTGCCCTGCAGCCACACTGGCTTCTTGCTGTAAATACAGGGTAATACGGCCGGACTGCTGAAAATTTCCACTCAGCTGCTCAATATTGGTCAGAGACATCCACAATGCCCCCGGTAACGTCAAGGCAATGGCAACCACCAGCCAGGTCAACAGGCTCGATGCCGGTCGTGCCAGCAAGGTCAGCAAGGTCTCTACCGCCACAAGCTGGTTATGAGCCAGCCAGGCGGTCGCCCGATGAACAAAACCAATACTTTGTGCCGAGGCTCCTGACGACGCTGAACGCGTGGGCTGAGCCGCAGATGCGGCGGAACGCGACGCCGCAACGGCGCCCCGTTTTTTATCCGGAGTGGTCGACATGCAAATCGCCTCCCATCTGACCATGATCAAGAATCAGGCGACGCTTGCCCATACGTTCAATCAGGGCAATATCGTGGGTGGCGATCAATACGGTGACCCCCACTTGCTGAAAGCGTACAAACAAATCCATGATTTCTGCTGACAGTTCCGGGTCAAGATTACCGGTTGGCTCATCAGCCAACAGCAGAGGGGGTTTGTTGACCACGGCGCGGGCAATACCCACCCGTTGCTGCTCTCCTCCAGACAATTCCACCGGATTGCGGCCTTCCAGATGCAGCAAGCCAACGGAATCCAGCGCTGCCCGTACCCGTCGGGCACAATCCAGTGGTGAATACCCGGCAATCTGCAGCGGCAACGCGACGTTATCGAATACCGGACGATCAAACAGTAATTGGTGATTCTGGAATACCACGCCGACCTTACGGCGGTGATAAGGCACCTGTCCGGCCCGCAAGCGGTTAAGGTTCTGGCCATCCACAAACACCTGTCCCCGGGAGGGCCGCTCCATCAGCATCATCAGCTTCAGCAGTGTGCTTTTACCAGCGCCACTGTGGCCGGTCAGGAAAGCCAGCTCACCCCGTTCCAGCTCAAAGCTGACGCCACTGAGCGCTTCCTTGCCCCCGGCGTAGCGTTTGCCCACCTGGTCAAAGCGAATCATGCTCATCGCTCAGTCTCCGCTGTTGTCGCGCTGGAACAGAGCATCGATAAATTGACCGGCATGAAACGGACGTAAGTCTTCAATGCCTTCACCGACACCGATAAATCGCACCGGAATACCAAACTGTTTCGCCAGTGCAAAAATCACCCCACCCTTGGCAGTGCCGTCCAGCTTGGTCAGCGTCAGGCCGGTCACGCCGACGGACTGCAGGAATTGCCGGGTCTGATTGATGGCATTCTGGCCAGTACCGGCATCCAGCACCAGCATGACTTCGTGAGGGGCTGCCGGATCAAGTTTTTTCATCACCCGAACCACTTTTTCCAGCTCTTGCATCAGATTGTCCTTGTTGTGCAGACGTCCGGCAGTATCGGCAATCAGCACATCGACCTTACGGCTTTTCGCCGCCTGCAGCGCATCAAATATCACTGAGGCGGAATCGGCTCCGGTATGTTGGGCAATCACCGGTACGTCGTTACGTTCACCCCATACCTGCAGTTGCTCAACCGCCGCGGCCCGGAAGGTATCGCCTGCAGCCAGCATCACGCTCTTGCCTTCACTCTGGAATTGGCGAGCCAGTTTGCCAATCGTGGTGGTTTTACCCACACCATTGATACCCACCATCAGGATGACATAGGGTGCCGCCTGCGCTGTCACCAGCAGTGGTGCTTCCACCGGGGATAGTGCGCTTTTTAATTCATCAATCAGGGCGTCGTACAGCGCGTCGGAATCTTTCAGTTCCTTGCGGCTTACGCGGTCGGTCAGTCGCGACATGATATCTGCGGTGGCCTCTACACCAACATCCGCCATAATCAGCTGGGTTTCCAGCTCTTCCATCAGATCGTCATCAATGGCTTTTTTGCCCAACAGCAAGTTCGCCAGCCCATCGGTCAGACTGCTGCGGGTGCGGCTGAGGCCAGCCTTGATGCGGGCGAAAAAGCCGGGTTTTGAGACTTTTTCTGGTGCTGCTGGTGTGGCTGGGGCGATGGGTTCGGAGTCGGGTTCAGGGGTTATATCCACGACTGGCTCGATGGATGCTTCCACGACCGGCTCAGGTTCAAGAGCATCGTCAACAAGGCCGTCAACCTGGGCGTCAACAGAAGTACGAACAGCAGGCTCCTCAGCCGCTGCCAAACCAGAGTCTGAGGCAAGATCGTTTGTTATCGGCGCTGCTTCTTCATCCAGAGTATCTTCCAGCTCGGGAAAGGCAGACATCCCGGATGGGCTGTTATCCTCGACAGCCCAAATCGGTGGATGGTCAAGGTCATCCGATTCAATCGCATCGGTAGCGTCTACCTGTGGGGCATCGACCACACCGGCATCACTCTCTGGTCCGGCCTCTGCCGGGTCGGTTGTTACATCAGCACTGACTACCGCATCGGTCTCTGCCGGTGATTCGGTGGCTGGCTGGTTTTTCTTTTTGCGCTTAAAAAACTTAAACATGGCGTTCACTGTCAGCGTGGCTGGGAGAATATGCCGGAAACGGCTGAAATAGGCGGCTATGCTACCACTATTCCTGTCTTTTGGATGTCCCGGGTTGCAAGTCCGATGTCGACATTCGGGCTGCGCTTGATACCATCCGCCGATACCCATGGTTATTGATGAGATTCTGCGTGAGTAAGTTACCAACCCAACAACTGAGAATTATTGGTGGCGAATGGCGCTCCCGTCGACTGCGCTTTGTTGCGGTTGATGGTTTGCGTCCAACCATGGACCGGGTTCGTGAAACCATTTTTAACTGGCTACAGTTTGATGTCGAAGGCGCGCGGGTGCTGGATGCCTTTGCTGGCAGTGGTGCACTTGGTATCGAGGCGCTGTCTCGCGGAGCACGGGAGGTGGTATTTCTGGAAAAGCACCCCAAGGTTGCGCTACAGATAAAGGATAATCTCAGCGTGTTAAACGCCCTGAATGCCCAGGTGTGGGCCGGTGATGCCCTGGCCTGGTTGCAACAAAACCCACAGCCTTTTGATCTGGTTTTCCTTGATCCGCCGTTTGGCAAGCAGCTACTGCAACCAGCGATTGATGCGCTGACGTTATTACCTGGCACCCTGGTCTATATCGAGCATGAAGCAGCGCTGCAACCAACCTGGCCCAGCCATTGGCAGGAACGCAAAAGCAAAACCACCAAGGAGTTCTGCTTTCGGTTGTTTATTGTCAGCGACTGATTCGATTACTGACGATTGCTGTCAGTCCTGTGGCGACAGCAGTTCCAGTCGGTCAACGTTCTGGAAGCCGCGCGGCAGCTTGTTGCCTCGCCGTCCCCGCTCACCGAAATAATGCTCCAGGTCGCTGAATTTCATTTTCAGATGACGCTTGCCGGAGTAAACCAGCAAGGTATCGGTTGTTTGCAATGCCTGGACCGATACCATCAGCTCCACACCTTCGGCCGCACTGGCAGCGCTGATATTAATCATCCGGTTGCCTTTGCCCTTGCTCAAGCGAGGCAGGTCGGCAGCCGGGAATACCAGCATACGGCCTTCGTTGGTCACCACGGCAATCCAGACCTCATCGCCGGCAGGCAATACACTTGGTGCCAATACCCGGGCATTGGCGGGCAAGGTGATCAGCGCCTTGCCCGCCTTGTTTTTGCTTTGCATATCCGCGAAGCGGGTAATAAAACCATAACCGGCGTCACTACAGAGCAAGTATTCGCTGCTGTCTTGCCCCATGAGCATATGCTCAAACGTCGCCCCCGGGGGAGGATTCAAATGGCCGGTCAGTGGCTCTCCCTGACCGCGGGCACCAGGTAAGGTGTGAGCAATCAGGCTATAACTGCGGCCGGTATCATCCAGGAACACCACCGGCTCATTACTCTTGCCTGGCGTGGCCTGCAAAAAGGCATCCCCAGCCTTGTAGCTCAGCTTTGCCGCATCCACATCATGGCCTTTGGCCGCTCGTATCCAGCCTTTTTGTGACAACACCACGGTGATCGGATCAGCGCTCAGTAATTCGGTCTCGGTCAATGCCCTGGCTTCGGCCCGTACAACCAGTGGTGAACGGCGATCGTCACCGTATCGCTCGGCATCGGCACTGATTTCTTTCTTGATCAGGGTTTTCAGGCGCCGTTCGGAACCCAGGGTTTTTTCCAGATACTGGCGTTCTTTTTCCAGTTCATCTTGCTCTCCCCGAATGTTCATTTCTTCGAGTTTGGCCAGATGCCGCAGTTTTAATTCCAGAATGGCTTCGGCCTGCTTGTCGGAAATACCAAAACGCGCCATCAGCGCCGGTTTCGGCTGGTCTTCCTCACGGATAATCTCGATCACTTCGTCGATATTTAAAAAAGCGACCAACAAGCCTTCAAGGATGTGTAAACGGGCCAGCACCTTGTCGAGCCGGAACTGGAGACGGCGGCGCACGGTGTCGGTTCGGTAGGTCAGCCATTCGCTCAACATGGTGATCAGGTTTTTTACCTGCGGCCGTCCATCCAGACCAATCACATTCATATTGACGCGGTAGTTACGCTCCAGATCGGTGGTCGCAAACAGGTGAGTCATCAGCGCATCGGCCTCGACCTTGCGGGTGCGCGGTACAATCACCAGCCGGGTCGGGTTTTCATGATCAGACTCATCACGCAAGTCGGCAACCATCGGCAGTTTTTTGGCCTGCATCTGGGCGGCAATCTGTTCCATGATTTTGGAGCCGGATGCCTGGTGTGGCAAAGCGGTAATGACAATATCACCGTCTTCACGGGTGTAGACCGCTCGCATCTTGATACTGCCACGCCCACTGTGATAGAGCTTCTGCAGCTCCTCCCGAGGGGTGATGATTTCCGCTTCGGTCGGAAAATCCGGCCCTTGAACCAGCTGACAGATATCGTCACTGGTGGCCCCCGGATGATCCAGCAAATGAATACAGGCACTGGCAACTTCACGAATATTATGTGGCGGAATATCCGTGGCCATCCCCACAGCAATACCGGTGGTGCCATTCAACAAAACATGGGGCAAACGAGCTGGCAAGGTGGTGGGTTCGTCCAGTGTGCCGTCAAAATTGGGTTGCCAGTTGACGGTCCCCTGTCCCAACTCGGACAACAGCACATCGGCAAAGGCCGATAATTTGGCTTCGGTATAACGCATGGCCGCGAAGGATTTGGGGTCGTCCGGAGCTCCCCAGTTGCCCTGGCCATCCACCAGAGGGTAACGATAGGAAAAGGGCTGAGCCATCAGGACCATCGCTTCATAACAAGCGCTGTCACCATGGGGATGGTATTTGCCGAGCACATCCCCCACGGTCCGGGCGGACTTTTTGTACTTGGCCGTGGCTTTCAGGCCCAGTTCGCTCATGGCATAGATAATACGACGCTGTACCGGTTTGAGTCCGTCTCCTACGTGAGGCAAGGCACGATCTAGGATGACGTACATGGAATAATTCAGGTAAGCGTTCTCGGTGTACTGGCGTAGAGACTGGCGTTCTACGCCATCATCGGTATAGCTGATTTGCGTCATTGGTATCGGATACGGCTGGATTCAAGTGGACTGATTGTGACTGAGGCCCATCAGATCAGCAATCATTCTCCGTGGTCATGCTGTCGTTTTCTGCCGCAGCCGGGGTAACACAAGCGCTGGTGTCGTCACGGTAGCGAGCCAGAAAGTCGTCCCCGGACAATGGCTGACTAAACAAAAAGCCCTGCACCCAGTCGCAACCCAGGCGCTGCAGTATCGCTGCTTGTGGCTGCGATTCAATGCCTTCAGCCACCACATGCAGGCCCAGGCTTTTGGCCATCAGGATAATCGCCCGAACGATTTCATAATCATTGATATCGTCGTTGATATTACGCACAAAGGATTGGTCGATTTTCAGTACCGTCACAGGCATCGATTTCAGTTTGCTCAGTGAAGAATAACCCGTACCAAAATCATCGATCGAAAACTCGACTCCCTGATTACACAACAGGGTGATTTGGCGGCTGACTTCAGTAATGCTGCTCATGATGGCCGTTTCGGTAATTTCCAGCTCCAGCCAGGCGGGGTTGAATGACATGGCATTCATCGATGCCATTAGCCGGTCGGCAAATCCGCTGTTGATCTGAATGGCAGACACATTGATGGCTATCTTTTCCAGCCACAGGCCTTGCTCGCGCCAGTCCAGAAATTGTCGGCAGGCTTGTTCCACCGCCCACTGTCCCATATCGTGAATCTGACCCGTGGTTTCCGCCATCGGGATAAATTCCAGCGGCGAGACACTGCCCAGCCGTGGATGCCGCCACCGCATCAATGCCTCAACCCGTCGTGGCTGTTTGTCCCCAAAACGGAATTGTGGCTGATACATCATCTCCAGCTGACCCAGATCGACAGCCTCACGCAAATCGTGATCCAGCACCGAGCGCTCGTTCAGGGTTTCCAGCATGAATGCTTCATAGAAGCACAATGCCTTGTGTCCTTGGGATTTGGCCTGATGCAAGGCGGCGTCAGCATGGCGAACCAGGATGTCAAACTCATCGCCATCCTGTGGAAAACAGCTGATACCCACATGGCTGGAAAGTGACAGAGTATGGCCATTAAGTTCATAAGGTTCTGCAATCACAGCCAACAACTGCGTCGCCTTGGCGACCAGGTTATCGTGACCGCCAAACTCTGGCAGTACGAGCAGAAATTCATCTCCGCCCATACGGGCACAAAGATCGGAATCTCTCAGATTGCTGCTAAAACGGCGCGCCACGTCCTGCAACAACAAATTACCGATATTGTAACCAAAGGTGTCATTGATCCCTTTCAAGCGGTCGAGATCAAAAAGCAGCAGCGCCAGGCTCCCTCCCTGACGCCGCGCCAGACGTAAGGCATAGTCAGCTTTTTTCGACAACAGCGTATGGTTAGGGAGGCCGGTAAGCGCATCATGATGCGCAACAAATTCCAGATTATTCTGAATCTTGCGCAGCTCGGTCACATCGCGGCTGACACCAAGCACCCCCAGACAGTGCCCTTGCGCATCAAAGAGCGGTGACTTGCTGATTTCCATCAACACTCGCTCTCCTCTGGATGACGTTACCCATTGCTCTCGGCGGTAGCGACAGCCCTGGTCAGACACTTCATCATCAGCGCACTGGCATTCCCAGGCCGGGTCACCATCAAACAGCTCAATATCTGTTTTGCCTAGCAAGTCGGTCCCGATGGCTCCCATTGCCCGCTCGTTGGCATAACGGTATACGCCATCACGGTCTTTAAAAAAAATACCATCGGGCAGGCCATCAAAGATGGCTTGTAATACGCCACTGTGCTGCTGCAAATGCAACCGGTTAGAGTGCATCATCCAGGCTCGACAAATCGTCAAAACCACCACCACCAACACCCAGAAAACCAGCCAGTAACGAACTTCAGTGCCATCCATAAAAGGCATAAGCAGAAGCGCTGTCACCATCGGCAACAGCATCAGCGAATGATAACTTTTCAGCCAGTCGAAATGACCTGCCCTACGAGATGAGGTGAAATGCATCCATTGTCCCGCTAAAGAAGTCTGTAAAACCGATTCCTGTCGGAACCCTGTGAAGGCATCATATCCTGCATAGTGTTAACTTATGTAACTCTATCTCCCCAATTGACCGGTTAGCGAACTGTGATCAGAATGTCAGCAGTCGCCTGTCAGCTGCCTGAAACATCGAAGTAACCAGAAAAATTCCCTTGATCAAATCGGAATCAATTCACAATCTGTAAATTTTTTTTATCCTGACGGTGGTTACAAACGCCGGGGAAAGTGCGGATAACAGGCAACTTTATTGCTTATATTCAACATGCTTGGTCGATTTGCTAACAATCCAAAGGCACAGTATTAGCAAGAAGCCTCGGTCTGAATAGGGCTCAATGATGATTGAGCCATATCTTCCCTGCAGATGACGCAATACCGCCATTCCTGCGCACAAACAGAGTGGTTATACCTGTTCGCCATGTCGGACAATCACTCAGGCCCCTTCTATTTATTATCGAAGTGACATAAAACCGTCCAAATAGACTGTTATTCTCATCGCTTCGTCATAAGCCAGCGATCAGTACCATACCGACGAAGTGCGCAAAAGATGTCGGAATTAACGTGATGTAACATAATTGATACACTGTGTTGACGAGCACTGAGCGGCTAAGCATACTGCCCGCCGTTGTGCCACAGCCACGAATACTGGTAACTCACACAAGGAACTGGTGCCGACATGCAGGCGAATCCGGAAACAAAGCAACGTTCGACAGACTATTTAGTCGGCAGACTGCTCACGCTGATCAAGGCTATGGCACTGAGTGTCGGTCTTGTTTCTGTTGCGACCGCAGCGCCCATTCAGCTGCGCATGGGGCCGGCCGATACTTATCCCGTGACGACGGATGTACCGTCGGATACCGCACTGATTCCCCTGAAGCGCCAGCTCAACTGGCTATACGTACAGGCAGGTGAATATCACGGTTGGATCAGTGTTGAATCACTCGACGCATTGCCAGAAAATATCAAACGACTTGAACCACTGCAGTTTCTTGATCACAGTGACGACAACAACCCGCAGTTTGAAGTGGCCGCAACATCTGAAACCGCTCTGACTCTGGGAGCCAACTTCACTCTGTTTGATCAGGCTGCAGCGGTACGTATAACCCGTTCCACCGACACAAATGACGACTGGTACTCAGTGGAAGCAGGCAAGCGCTTCCCTTTTGCAGAGAACGGCCGCTGGTCATGGGATGGGTATTTGGGAGTTGGCATTGGCAAGAGTTCCGGCGGTTCGACCCGCTGGGATGATGATGGGGACGACACAACTGTGCCGGTACTGTCAGCCACGACCGACATCAACTGGAATATAGCTTACAACGTCAGCATCGGCGGCCGGGTTCAGGTCCAGCAAGCCTTGTCTGGCAATAGTGCAAATCACGGAGCGTTGGCCCTAGTATGGAAAATTCGTTTCTGAAAAGATCCAGTCTTGCACTGGGTTTCCTCCTGGCAGCGTCGTCAATTGCAGCTGCCGAGACTTCTCCATCATCTATTGACGACCCCGCTGTATTGCAAAATCTGCTGAGTTTGGTCGCAGATAAAGCCAAGGCTGATGCTGAGCTGGCGCCGGGAAACCCGGATGCTCTGAATGATCCAAGAGTGCTCGAAAAAATGCTGGGGGTGGTCGCTGAAAAGGCCAAAGCCGATGCCGAGCTGGCTCCAGGAAACCCGGATGCTCTGAACGACCCGAGAGTGCTAGAGAAGATGCTCTCCATGGTTCCTCAAAAAGAGCCGACCGAGGTATCCGCGTTTGATAACCCGGCCATGATGGAAACCATCCTGGCTCAGATGGCACAACTGAGCTCAGAGCAGAGCTATATGGCAGATGAAGTGCCGACTGATCCCAGCTCTGTTCTTAATGGGGCCAATATCATGCAAGGCATCTTGCCTCTCGCCGGTGTTGCCGCAACGCCACGAACGGCAGAGATATTTGAACCTATTCCCCGCACCTTCGATTTTTCTGATGGCATACCTGAGCAGACCATGCTGATCGGCATGTCCCTTGGGCAACAAACCTCCGCCGAATACGGTGACAGCCTGCTGTTTGGTGGCTCTATCCGTTACCACCTGACCGATCGCCTGGATGCATTGGGTAATATCGAGCTTGGATTAACATCATTTGGTAATCCAACAATTGAAGATGACGATGGCAATGTTGACCTGAAAGAGCATTCATCTTTCCGCGCCATCACCGCCGGTCTGGGTTATTCCCTCCTCAAAGGTATTACCAGCCTCGATGGTGAAACATTCCTGCCATGGCAGCTGAATGTGGATGGCCTTATTGGTGAACAGTTCACAGGCAGCAGCCATGGTATGTACCTCGGTGTAGGGACATCGCTTCAGGTCATGATGGGCGACTACTGGATTGGTACCGAAACCCGTTACTACCACGTCGATGATGAAGTACTCAACCAAGAAGGTTCGCACCGAGGTCTGCAATGGAGCATAGCAGTCGGTTTTTACTACTAATCCTGACAGCCCTGATCAGCAGTTTTTCGATAGCTGAAGCAGCTCCGAACAAACTGTCGATTGGCGATACGCTGACCGAGCTTGCGCTCCCTCCTGTAAAAGGTGGCTATGCGTTGAGCCTGGAAGAACAGCGCGGCAAGCCAGTCATGCTGATTTGGGTGGGTGCCTGTAAAGACTGCCAGAAAGCACTGGGACACTACGAACGGCTGGCGCGTCAGTACAGCAAAGACGGACTGGTTACCTGGGTGATCTGGGATGCCAATGACCGTTTTGTAAAAGACGCACCCCGTACACGTCTGCCGTTACTGGCATACGACCAGTCGCTCACCAGGGCATGGCAAATCAACCCTTTGCCTGCCGTTATGCTGGTCAGCCCGGACGGAACACTGGATTACCTGTACGCAGGTAACCTTTTCAGAAATATGGAATTCACTCGTCGCGCCCTGAGTCACTGGTTATCTGTGGACGGCGTGGTACGTCAACGTTGATGAGGTGGTTATGAAGTTTTTAGTTGCAGGGATGCTATGGTTCTTCGGTATATTCCAGGCCGTAGCTGCAACCCCGGAAGACATTCAGCTTGAAATCGATTCAGCCAAACGCTCGGTCGTTGAGTTGAGTAGTGAACTGTCAGCCATCGAAAAACAACTGATCAGCCCGATCAGTACCAAGACATCACTCTACCTGGCACTCAGTAACGGTAAATTCTTTACCCCCATGTCCATTACCATATCAGGGCATGGCATCTCGCCAATTAATTACTTGTATACAGAGAAAGAAGTTCAGGCCCTCAAGTTTGGTGCTGTCCAGCCTCTGACCGATCTTGAACTGGCACCAGGTAACCACCTGTTGAAAGTGGTCGTTCGTGGACGTGACGACAACAACCGTGTCCGCGATCTGGTCTATGAAGGCGTTTTTCGTAAAGGTGGCAACCATCTCAAACTATTGCTTTCTATTACGGACGACACCGCCAAACGCAGCGCAGTTGCTACTCTGAAGGCTTGGTAAGTCATGCAAAAGTCAGGATTACTCGCTCTGGCCGTAGCGGCTACCGCTTGGGTAAGCAGTACGGCCTGCGCACAGCCTACGGCGCCAGACAACGGCCTTATATCCACACTGAGTGCCTCTGTTCCGGCACCCAAGACCCCGCTTGAGATATTGAATCATGAGCTGGGCAAACGCGTGTATTTTTTTCATTATCTGACCAGCACACCGCTGGACGCCATAACCGATGATGATGCAGAACCCACGCTCTCAGATATGGATATCATGTACACCCTTCCAGCAGGCTTGTCAGAGTTGGGAATGGACTCTTATGCCAACGTCTTGCTTAACGACCCGGCTCTTGGCCTCTCTCCAGGAATGGGAAATACCTGGTTCATGCTGGCTCGTAACGCCTCCGACAGAAATGACTGGCTACAAGCCGGTCGGCTGATTGGTCGAGCCATGGCCAACGATGCCTTGCTAAACCCGACGGACACATCGGAAGCGGCATTTATTGCTGCCACCTCACACGCCAACCGCGATCAGATAACACAAGCCGAACAAGCGTTTGATTTGATTGACGAGGAGAGTGAATGGTACCGGTTTGCGGGTTACAACCTGATGCTGGCAAAAATGCGACTGGGCATCTCTTCCAAAGACTTACAGCAATGGGTTGGCGAGTTTCTTGTTGATGAAGCAGAAGACCAGCAACAATCGGCACTGAATGACCGCTTTCGCCTAACAGCTGGCAAGTATGAATTACGCAACAAGCATTACGATGAAGCGATCAGTTACTTGCGGCTGGTCTCCAAAGACGGTCCTTATACCTCTGATGCGCTACTGCAATATGGCTGGGCACTATCAAAACGCTGGCAATACGACCAGGCCTTACAGCCATGGAGGGTCTTGCAAGAGCACTTTCCTTTACTCAACATTCATACACTCGAATCATTAATGGCGACCTCTTACGTTGCCGAGCTGATGAATGGCGGAGTGCCATCGTTGCCGGTTTATGAATACACAGAAAAACGTATGACCGAAGCACTTGAGCAACTTGACCAGCTCAACAATATCGACACACTTTCCCAGTGGGTCAGCCATTGGGAAGAGCGGCAGTCCAGCGCTTCTGACAACATACTTAGCCCCGACCTCCAGGGGGTTGCCTCATCATCAACCAGTCGTCATCTCGAAGGTTTGCTGAGCACCAGTGCATTCTTGCAAGAACAGCAACGTCTGATCGATATTCGCAGCATGCTTGGGTGGGTTCAGCAACAGCAGCAACACCTGTCAATCGCAAGAGCCGACAAGCTCGCCAATCAGGCAATTTACCTGGAAGTGGTTGAATCTGATCATCTGGCCCAAGTAGCAGACAACACCAAACAGCTACAACAACAAATCATACAGATCAATCATCAGATACAAGCGCACCGCAACCAACCGTTGGGGTTTGCAATACAACCTGAGCGGAACAGGCTGGATCAGTTGGAGGCCATTACCAATGAATCCAAAGATGGCACCTCTATGGAACAGGATGTACAAACACAGGCAAGTATCCTGCAGGGCATCACGCTGTGGCAGCTGACCAAAGCCCAGCCTCAGCGGGCTTGGGCACTCCAGAAACAGCAACTTGTTCTGGAACAGCAATATCAGGATCTGAATACTCAACTGACCAATATTAATGAGTTATTGGCACAGGCCGGCGCTTTTCATGCCAGATCAGAAGAGCACCTGGCAACGATCGATGCAGTATCGAACAAGCTCGGCGCACTGGAGCAGACACTAACAGCACTTCACACCAAACAGCAGCAGCAGGTTGTCACCGTTGCTCAGAGCCATATCGGCATGTTGAAAGACCGACTCAAGGATTATCTCGCGACTACCCGTTTGTCGATCGCACGACTTTACGATGGCGAGTTACGTCGCAACACCAACAGCGGAGGCCTGGGTGAATATGACTGACCAGCGCTCACTGATATGGTCCTCTGTCGTCTCCTGTCTGCTTGTAACTGCTGGCTGTGCCCAGGTACAACCACACCAGGCTGGCACCATATCGGATCTCACATATTACGGATTGAAAGCACCATCCAATGAGCCACTGATCGTCACCAATGAAGACGTGGTGGCTCGTTATCGGGCTTATATTGAAGTAGCAGATCAACACCAGTACGAAGTGCTGGCTTCTCGACGCATTGCCGCACTGCGCTTGCATGAACAAGAAGCTGCCTGGGCTGGTGATGATCTCCTTTCCGAGGAAGAGAAAGACGTAGATCCTGAAGAACTCGCTGCTTCTATTCAGGAATTTAAAGCCATCCTGGAAGAGCACCCTGATAGTGAAGGCAATGACGAAATCCTCTACCAGCTGGCCAAAGCCTACAGCATAGCCATGCAGCCGGAAGACACAGCCGAGGCCTTCCAGCAATTGGCGGAACAATACCCGGATTCTATCTATTATCTGGATGCCGAATTCCGCCTCGGTGAATTACGCTATGCCATGAAAGACTATGTCGCAGCGGAACAATCATTTCGACGCCTGATTGAGTACGGCCGTACCGGCAACAAATATTACAGTAACGCCGGCTACATGCTGGGCTGGTCGCTGTTCAAACAGAGCCGTTACGATGACAGCCAGATTGCCTTTGCCCGTTTGCTGGATGAAGACTATCCGGACCAGAATAGTATTGATAACGCCACAGGTGCCAGTCTAGAGATCCTGAAAGACAGCATTTACACCATGGCCGTTACCTTCAGCTATGGCGGAGAGTGGGAAGAAATCGGTGAGTTTTTTGATGAGTATGGCCACCGCCATTACGAATACCTGATTTACAACCGCCTGGCGGATTATTACTACGACCAAAAATATTATCAAAGTGGTGCATCTGCTCTGACCGCGTACATCGAACGCTATCCGGACAGCGAGCAGGCGCCACTGTATTTCCAACGCATGATTGAACAATATACCCTCGCGGGTTATCCGGTACTGCAACGGGAACGTGAAGCGGATTATATCGATCGCTTTGGTATCGACAGTGACTACTGGGCCAATCATGACGATGCCGTACGCGACACCATCCGAGAGCCACTTGCTGTCTACATTATGGATCTGGCCAAATTCAACCATGGCTGGGCGCAACAAACCGAGGGTGATGAAGAAAAAGCCGAACGCTACGCTGCAGCCGCCAAATGGTATGACGTTTATTTACGCAGTGTCCCAGACGCAAAAGATGCACCGGAAGCTCACTTCCTGTTGGCAGAAATCGCCTATGAACTGGGTAATTATCAACAGGCTCGCGACCATTACCAGATCGTAGCCTACGATTACCCGGATCATGAGCTGGCACCGGAAGCTGCTTACGCGACCGTTTTGGCATACAACAAATACCAGCCGGATGATGCTGAGGAAGCGACGGCATGGCGGCAGCAAAGTGCAGAAAACTCCATGCGCTTTGTACGCACATTCCCGGATCACGAAGAACGTGGCAAGGTGCTGGTCAGTACCTCTGAACTGTTTCTTGCTGACAAGAATTACAAAGAAGCACTGATTGTATCCCGTACGGCCTGGGATATTCAGGACAGCCTTGCGGACAACTATCGTTATGGTGCAGCACTGGTTCGCGGTCACGCCGCCTTTGAACTGGGCTATTACGAAGAAGCAGAAGAATCGCTTCAGGAAGCGTTGAAATATAGCGATATCGACCCTGATGTCCGCAATGATATTCGTGAAAAAGTCGCCGCCTCGATCTATAAGCAGGGTGAAAAAGCCCGTGAAGAAGGTAACTATGAACTGGCGGCTTCCAGCTGGAACCGTATCAGTGACGTCACGCCAGGCAGCGAAAACTCCATTATTGCAGAATACGATGCCATCACCTTGCTGTTTGAAGTGGAAGATTATGCGGGCGCAGAAGAAGCGCTCAACACATTCCAGAACAAGTATCCGGATCACAAACTCAGCCAGGATATTCCCAAAAAGCTGATTTTCACCTATGAGAAACAGGAGAAATGGTCAGCCGCAGCCAATGCTTTGGCGGATGTGTGGCGCACCAGCGAAGATGAGGAAGAACAGCGTATTGCAGCCTTCCAGGCCGGTGAATATTATGAGAAAGCTGGAGATATTGGCAGCGCCATTGTGATGTTCAAGCGCTATGCCAACAACTATTCCGAGCCTTTTGATCCGGCCATTGAGTCTCGCTACAAACTGGAACAACTGTACGGCATGGAAAGCAGCGAAAAAGACGAAGAAAAACGCCGCTACTGGCTCGACAAGATTATCAGTCTGAATGCTGAAGCGGGTAACAAGCAAACAGAGCGGTCAAAATACCTGGCTGCAGGGGCTTCCTACGAGCTGGCTGAATTCGCACGGGAAAAATACGTGAATCTGCCACTGACCCTGCCGCTGAACGAGAGTATTCCGGCCAAAAACAAGGCCATGCAAGAAGCCCAAGCCCTGTATACCCAGGCCGTGGCAATGGGAGTGCTTGAGTTCACGACCTCTTCGACCTACCGGATCGGTCAGCTGTACACTCAGCTGAGCAAGGCATTGTTGGAGTCTGAGCGACCCAAAGGCCTGGATGAACTGGAGCTGGAAGAGTACCAGTTCTTGCTGGAAGACCAGTCTTACCCCTTCGAGCAGGCTGCGATGGACGTTCATCTCAAGAACATCAACCGTACCTATGATGGTATTTATGATGAGTGGGTTAAAAAGAGCTTCGATGTCATGGCTGACCTGGCACCGACCCAATACCGCAAGAAAGAAAAGGAATTGAGCTATGTTAGTGAGATTCGCTAGTTTTCTCTTGGTGATGACGCTGGCAGGTTGTAGCTCGCTGATGAAGAGTGGCGACGAGGCCACCGAACCAGAACAGGAAACAACAGCAGAAGAAGAGACCGATGCCTCTGGGCAAGAAGACTCTGCAAACGCAGGCCTTGATGCTGAAACCCTTGGTTTCTTCAAGCATGGTTTGTTGCTGCTCAAATCCCAGCGCTATGATCAGGCCCTGAAACACTGGACCATTATGTCGGAACGGACCCCGGACTACCCTGGCGTCTGGGTTAATCTTGGGCTGTCACAATATCAGACCGAGGATTTTGAAGGAGCCAAAGCCAGCATCGAGCAGGCTTTGACTCTGGATAGTGAATTCTGTGCGGCATTTCAGGCCATGGGGCCAGTTGCACGGGAACTAGGTGATTTTACCTTGGCCGAGGAAAGCTACTCCAAAGCCATTCAGTGTTCTGCACCCAATCCCGACTTGCATTACAATCTCGGGATTTTGTATGACCTGTATATGAGGCAGTATGGCAAGGCGCTGCTGCAATACCGGACAGCACAGCAGTTGAATACAGAGGAAGATCCACTGTTAAATATATGGATACAGGATCTTGCCAGACGGGTTCCCAGCACTCCAGCACCTGATACAGATGCGGCAGCCACTGCAACAGAAGACTCGAACCCGCAAGCTGATGAAACATCCGATCAACCAGAAGAGCCGCAACCAACAGAGGCTGCTGTGGATTCGGAAGGAGACTCCTGATGAAAATATGGTTATTCACTTTACTGGCTCTGATTACCCCGACAAGTGTTTTCGCAGCCGACGTCATTCAATTGGAAGGTATATCCATTCTTGGTAATTCTGAAGACGCTGGCATGATGACGATTACTTCGTGGAGAGATACACCCGACGTGGAAATACCGTTCGAACCGCTCACTGGCTATGAAGAAGAACGCTTCGAGCCGTTACAACCGAAGCAGTTTCATCTTGAAGTGGAATATGCCAGGCGTTTCAGAGACGGTTTTGGTGATCAGGCAACGGAAAGGAAAGCGAACTAACTAACTAACACAAGGATCGCGAAGGCTGGAAAAAAATAAGTCATATCGACTGTTTTTATTGGCCGGTTGTCGATTAAATGCAATTTTCTTGCTGTTAAATACCGATAACAGCTTGGAAGATAACAGTAAAATACTATCTACCACGTAATAAATCTGGGGGAAATTCTATGGATTCCATCGTACGTTTTTTTCAAGAAGGCGGCGTATTTATGTACCCGATTGGCTTCATCATGGCAGTAGGTGTTGCCATTGCACTGGAGCGTTTGATCTATTTGACAAGAGAAAAATCAAGTAATCGCAAGACGTTTGATGAAATCCTGCCAATGCTTGAAAGCCGTGATATGCGTGCGGCTCTGAACTATGCCAATGAGTCCAGCACCAAACTGGGCGATATATTCTCTGCTGCCATTGCCCGTATTCCTGGCAGCCAACGTCGTGAAGAAATCGAATATGCTCTTGAAGAAGGCTTGATGGAAGCTGTTCCACAGCTTGAAAAACGTACTCAATATGTTGCCACCATGGCAAACATTGCCACCCTGATGGGACTGCTGGGTACCATTATGGGTCTGATCGCGGCCTTTACCGCGGTTGCCAACGCAGCTCCGGCAGAAAAAGCCACGCTGCTGTCACAAAGTATCTCGGTTGCGATGAACACCACCGCATTTGGTTTGATGGCTGCTATTCCGCTGCTGTTGCTGCATACCTACCTGCAAACCAAAACCAATGAAATTGTCGACAGCATTGAAATGGCCGGAGTGAAGTTCCTGAACATCATTACCGAGCGCAAGCAAGGTCAATCCACTACCGGCAACAAGTGAGATGTAATTTCCAATGAGACGCCAACGCAATCAAGAACAGGCGGAGCTCAACGTTACATCTTTTATGAACCTGATGATCGTATTGGTACCAGTACTGCTGATGAACATGGTGTTCTCACAACTGGCCGTAATCGATCTCAAGTTGCCGGCGGGCGATCAGCCTACTGTTGTAGACCCAAAAGATGTGACGCTAGAGGTCATCATCCGCTCAGACAGCATACAAGTTTCTCATAGCTATCTGTTGCAGACGGTGGTGCACGCGACATTCCCGAAGGAAGAAGGCGCAAGCTATGACCTGGAAGGACTGTCAACCATCCTGCAAGAGATCAAAAAAGATCCTGTATTTGCTCAAAAAACCGACATCAGCCTGCTTCCTGAAGCAGGAATTGATTATCAGACTCTGGTATCAGTGATGGATGCGGTTCGTATATACCCTGCCGTTGTTGTAACGTCAGTGGTTGATGCAGCCCTGTTCCCTGATATTTCTCTGGGTGCAGCACCTGACCTGGCGACCACAACGGAGGTGACACAATGAAGAAGACGTCCCGCCGCGCCAAGCGCATGGATCGCAACCATAAGCGCAAGAGAGGGGAAGCAACTCTTAATCTGACGTCGCTGATGGATATTTTCACCATTCTGGTATTTTTCCTTATGGTGAACCAGAACGACGTGAAAGTTGAAGATAGTGAACAGATTGAGCTGCCGAACTCCATTGCTGAAAACATGCCAGACGAAAATCTGGTCGTGATGGTGAACAAGCAAGAGATTCTGGTTCAGGGTCGGTCTATTGTTACCATACCTCAGGTTGAAGCGTCTGAAGGTGAAACCATTGATGCACTCCTTACCGAGCTGCAGTATATGGCCGAACGTTCACCTCTCTCACCAGAACTGCTGGAGTTGGGTCGGTATATCACCGTCGTGGGTGACAAAGACACGCCATACGCTTTGCTGAAGAAAGTAATGAACACATGTTCAAAAGCAACATTCAGTAATATTTCTCTGGCCGTCAATAAAGTCGATGGGGGTGCCCCATGAGTGAAGCCCTCATTAATCGACACGAGCCGGTCTTACCCTGGGTAGATACTGGCGGTAAGCGTTACATCTCGATTCTGGTGATAGCCCTGCTGTTCACAACAGTAGTGGGTATTCTGATCCCGATGATGGATGTACCGGAACCGGACCGGAGTGAGTTGGAAAAGATCCCACCTGCACTGGCAAAATTGCTGGAACAGAAAAAACCAACGCCACCACCACCACCGCCGCCACCGCCGGAAGAGAAAGTAGAAGAACCAAAACCGGAGGTGCCTAAACCTGAAGTTGCCGACGTACCGAAGCCTAGGCCCAAGCCTGTACCCAAGGTAGAAGCCAAGCCAGAAGAACGTAAAAAAGCTCAGGAGAAGGTAAAAGAAGCACTGGGTAGTGATGCTCTGAACTCGTTGGCTGCTTTGGCAGCTGCCATTCCGAACGTCAAGCTGGATACCAGCAGTGCGGCTTTGAGCAACGTTGGTAGCACCGCAGTCAGTGCTGGTAGTGTTGTTGATCCGAATGCTGTCATTGCCTTAAGCGGTATTGATGAGTCAACCCTGACAGCAGCTACCAGTGGCGAGCAGCTTGGTGAACGTACGACAACGGCTGTTGCAGTTTCCAGCGAAGAAATTCGCAAGACAGAGGAAGCCGGCAGCAATCGGACTCAGGAAGAAATGCGTTTGGTGTTTGAAACCAGCAAACAAAGCTTCTTCAATGCCTATCGCCGAGCTCAGCAGAAAGACCCTACGCTGGCAGGTACCGTGGTATTGGCTCTGAAAATTACCCCTTCGGGTACAGTTCAGTCGTGTGAAATTGGTCGCAGCGAGCTGAACGATGAAGCTCTGCATAAACGTCTGCTGTCACAATGCCGTCGTATGCGATTCAAGGATCGTCCGGAAGTCGAGGTGACCAGTGTTGAGTTCCCCATCAACTTTGTCCCGTAATAACCGGATACTGTACGTTGCATAAGAATAAGGGCTGCATTTGCAGCCCTTATTTGTTTTTGTTGTTTGCCGTATTCAACCCGACCTATCCATACCCGGACTGCCATTTTCCTCTATGACAGCCTCAGAATTGTTATGCCAGCTCAGCCTCGTTACCACGGCGTTCAAGCCAGGCCTTGCGATCACCGGCTCGTTTTTTGGCTAGCAGCATATCCATCAATTCCAGTGTCTCGGAGGTTTGCTGTACTTCTTCTTCTGGATCATCTTCTTCCAGCACCAATTGCACCAATCGACGGGTATCCGGATCCATGGTCGTTTCTCGCAGCTGCATCGGATTCATTTCACCCAAGCCCTTGAATCGTTGCACGTTGATCTTGCCACGTTTTTTCTCTGCGCCGATACGCTCGAGAATGCCACTGCGCTCGGCTTCATCCAGCGCATAATAGACATCCTTGCCAATGTCGATCCGATACAGAGGAGGCATTGCCACATACACATGACCTTCGGATACCAGTGCCGGGAAATGGCGTAAAAATAGCGCACACAACAAGGTCGCAATATGCAAACCATCCGAGTCAGCATCAGCCAGAATGCAGACCTTGCCATATCGCAAACCGGAAAGATCATTCGAGCCAGGGTCAATACCCAAAGCAATGGCAATATGATGGACTTCCTGTGAGGCCAGAATCTGATCCGAATCGACCTCCCAGGTATTAAGAATTTTGCCGCGTAGCGGCATGATCGCCTGAAATTCCCGGTCCCGGGCCTGCTTGGCAGAACCACCGGCGGAGTCACCCTCGACCAGAAACAACTCCGTCCGCTCCCCATCCTGTCCGGTACAGTCCGCCAGCTTGCCAGGAAGTGCAGGGCCTTGGGTAATCTTTTTGCGAGCTACTTTTTTCGATTTGCGTAATCGGCTTTGAGCGCTACTGATCGCCAGCTCTGCCAACTGCTCCGCAGCAGGAATGTGGTCATTCAGCCATAAGGCAAACGCATCTTTCACCACACCAGAAATAAAGGCCGAGGCTTCCCGTGAAGACAGTCGCTCCTTGGTCTGTCCAGCAAACTGGGGATCGGTCAACTTGGCAGAGACAACATAGGAGCAGCGTTCCCACAAATCATCCGGCGTCAGTTTGATGCCTCTTGGCAGCAGATTGCGGTACTCACAAAACTCCCGCAAGGCATCCAACAATCCCGAACGGAAGCCGTTGACGTGTGTGCCGCCCTGAGCTGTAGGAATCAGATTGACGTAGCTCTCTTGCAATAACTCACCTCCCTCCGGCAACCAGTGTACCGCCCAATCAACTCCTTCGCTGGGGCCTGACGTAACACCGGTAAAAGGGGTTGTGGGTAACACCTCATAACCACTGGCGGCACTTACCAGATAATCCTTGAGGCCATCTTCGTAATACCATTCCGCATTATCAGCACTGTCAGGAGCCACAAAGACAATACGCAAGCCCGGGCATAACACCGCTTTCGCCCGTAATACATGCTTCAGCCGTACAATAGAAAAGCGAGGGCTATCAAAATACGATTCATCCGGCATAAAGCGCACGCTGGTACCGGTTTTTTTCTTGCCGCAACGGTCAACCACCTGCAAGTCGGTTACCTTATAACCATCCTTGAAGCCGATGCGGTGCACCTGGCCATCTCGCCAGATTGTCACCTCCAATGCCTTGGACAAGGCATTGACAACCGAAACCCCAACACCGTGCAACCCACCAGAAAACTGGTAACTGTCGTTAGAGAACTTCCCTCCGGCATGCAGCTGGCCAAGGATTAACTCAACACCAGAAACGCCATGTTCCGGATGGATATCTGTTGGCATACCACGGCCGTCATCCTGTACTGTCATGGAGCCATCAGCATGCAATGTGACATCAATACGCGAGGCATGGCCAGCCAGAGCCTCATCCACCGAATTATCAATCACTTCCTGAGCCAGATGATTAGGACGCGTGGTATCCGTATACATGCCCGGACGTTTGCGCACCGGATCCAGTCCACTCAGAACTTCAATGGATGCGGCGGTGTATTGACCAGATGTTTTGCGGGTGTCAGACATGTTGACCTCTGTTAACGGTACGGCAGGCACGGAGTATACCCAGCCATCGGGTATCATTCACCCGCCGCTCAACGCAACCGGAAACGGTGGCTGACAAATGCCATAATGCGCGGCAAGAACTGTTGATAACTATCAAATCCATGAGAACCACCGGCCTGGTTCCATCCCGGACAAGCCCGATACAAATCAGCCGCGTAGCGATAATCCAGCGTCTCATCGGCCGTTTGCAACAGCAGCAACATATCCTCAGGATAGGCAATCTCAGTTACTTCCAATGCAACCAGCTGCTGGAGATATGACTCTGTCACTTCAAACGTCTCACCACTATGGTAGTGCTGATGAGGGCCAAGATAATGTCGGAACAACTGATGAGGCCTAACCGCAGGGTTAACCAGAATGGCAGGAATTTGATAGTTCTGTGCCAACCAGGTCGCATAGAATCCACCCAGAGAACTGCCAATAACAAACACATGTTCATGGCGCTGCTGCAGTTGCTGCAGTTGATCGGCGGCCTGTGCGATGGCTTCTGCCGGGGTAAAGTGCAATTCAGGTAATCGTAATGATGCTTCCAGGCCTTGCTGCCGAAAATAGGCCAGAGTTTCTTGCGCTTTCAGCGCCTGTGGTGAACTAAGAAAACCATGTAAGTACAAGCATCCAATGCTATCGGGGGTAATCACGGTCGAGAACGTTCCTGAACAAGAAGGGGCGTCAGTATCCCTTAACCGAATAATCGACTTCAAACTCTATATGCTCAACCCGCTTGATATCGCTCTCGATACGGCCATCAGGCAACAGATCCAGCCAGCGAAACCCCGGGCTCAATCGATCGATGGTAAATTCATCCGTCCTGGGGGCAAACTGGACACACGTCGAGGGTGTCGATAACAAGCGTAAATCACCCTCTATCTGATCACTTTCCTGATGCACATGCCCCCAGAGCAATCCCCGTACATTGGAGAAACGCGAGACAATCGCCATCAGATCCCCTGCGTTACGCAGACCGATACTGTCAATCCAGCGACAATCCATAAACACAGGGTGATGGTGAAAGCACACCAGCGTATGCAAATCAGGGGATTGCGTCAGGATCGCTTCCAACCGGGCCAACTCGCTGTCAGCCAGCTCACCGTACACCTGCCCGGATACGCTGCTGTCGAGCATAATCACTTGCCAGTGCGGTGTGCGCAGTATGCGATCTTGCAGTGTTGTACCAGCTGTGACAGTCGCCATTGCCGTGAGGTCGTCATGATTGCCGGGAATCCAGAAACTGGGTATTGCCAAAGGCGCGAGTTCAGCCTGTAAGCAGCGATAGGATTCAATGCTGCCATCCTGGGAAATATCCCCTGTGACTAGCATGGCATCAGCGTTCAGGTGTCCAGCACGAATAATGTCCAGAACACAGCGCAAGCTGTCCAGCGTATTCATGCCCAACAAGTGGCCGCTTCTCAGAGCACACAAATGGGTATCTGTAATCTGGATCAACCGGAAAGTTGATGCTCTATCAAAAAAGACCAAACGCCACTCCCATCAAATAACAGGCGATCCAACAACCGAGATTCCCTACACGCCGTCAGCTGGAGAATGACTTCCAGAACTCAAAGCCACTGACTGGTCAATATGTCCGAATTTCATACAATGTTCCAGCCAGTCAGCCAGAAAGCGGTTTAACTGCGTTTTTTCATCAGGCAGCCGCATCTGGTCATTCGGATAATCATATCGCCCTTCACCAACCCGCTCGTTCTGATAACCAATCACTTCCGCCATGCACACATCATGATACATACGAACCGTCATGACTGGCGGAGCAACCCAGCGCTTGGCCTCATCCATCTGAGACACTTTCAACATCGTGGTATAGCGGTGATTTTCCTCGATTTTAACGGATATTCTGCTGGCAGGCTGCGAGCCATTACTCATGCTGTACGCATGTTCCACTCCTACAGTGTGATCTGTCACTAGTTTTTGCAGCCGGGCATAGTTCGCTTGCCCCAAAGAAGACAAGACCGTGAGGTCAGGAATATAACGCTGTCGTATACGGTTGTTCATAATCACAATCAAGGTGATACAGTCGATAAAGCCAATACCCGGTTAGTACTGACTTAGCTCACTGTGATGAATTTTCATCCATTGCAGCGCGATAATAGTGGCCGCGTTGTCAATTTCTCCAGCTTCGAACGCCTGCCAGGCGTCCTCAAAACTCATGGGCCGCAGCCGGATATCTTCATGTTCTTCTGGCAGTCCATGAATCCCTTCAACACCCCGACTGTCCAGTAATCCGCAAAAGAGATGCACCCGCTCACTGGTACCACCAGGAGAAGACCAGTAGCTGCAGATAGGCAACAATCGCTCAAACCGACAGCCGGCCTCTTCCATCGTCTCACGGGCAGCGACATCTTCCACCGACTCACCGGCTTCTACCATGCCCGCCACCAACTCGGTCAGCCAGGGCGTATTATCCGCACCGATAGCCCCTACGCGAAACTGCTCCGTGAAAACCAACACATCCCGTTGCGGGTCATATAACAGCACGCACACCACTTCGCCGCGTTCAAACAACTCCCGACTAAAGGTGTCGGTCCAGCCACCGGCGAATGTTTTGTGCCGCAACCACAACCGCTCAATACGGAAAAAGCCCTGATACGCCACTTCTTTATGCGTTAATTCCCAGTCCTTATGGCCAGGAGTCGATTTGTTATTATCCATGCTTGACCTGACTATATTACTCAACAAGAATACTTAAGCTTCGCGGGAGGCACGCACTGTTCTGAACGCATGCACAATGCCAAGACAGCCCATCAGTTTTTTTCTGATAGACTCAATGGCAGTCTATTTTCCAGGATTCAGCAAAGGTTTTGTCATGAAAAAACTGCTTTCCATCTCAACCCTGGTACTTGTATCCAGTATCGCTACCGCGAGTGACCTTAGCACCATTTACCGCCAAGCGGCCAGCAACGACGCTGAAATCGCCGCTGCCAGAACAGAGCGGGAAGCAAATGGCTACAATGTGACGATTGCTCGTGGTGCCATTTTGCCACAAGCCCAGGCCAGCTATAGCTATACCCATTATGATGTCGAAGCTGAGAGTGCCAGCATCATCAGTATCATTAATAACAATGACTACTCGGTATCAACCAGCACCGCCGATTATGAACTGGGCGCGCTGCAGCTGTCCGCCTCCCAAACCCTGTTCAATCTCAACAGCTGGTACACCTATCAAGCTGCCAAAACCATAGACAGTAGCTACGAATCCCAACTGCAACTGGCGGAACAACAGTTGCTGCTCCGTACGGCACAGGCCTATTTCAATATATTGCGGGCAGCAGATAATCTCGAAACAGCCAAAGCAGAAGAACGTGCCGTCAAACGCTCACTGGAACAAACCCAGCAACGCTTTGATGTTGGCCTGATTGCCATTACCGATGTCCATGAAGCACAGGCGATTTATGACCTCACCTATGTCAACTTGCTGAGCCTGCAAGCCGCCCTGGATATCAGTTATGAGGCATTGGAAGTCCTGACCGGCCAACGCTACGATCAGGTTGCCAGCCTGCAGGATGACATCAGCATGCAAATGCCAGCCCCGGCAGATGTTTCCAGCTGGGTTGAATCCGGCCTGGAAAAATACGCGGGCATCCGTATGGCGATTGCGCAAAAAGAAGGGGTTCGCCTGCAACGTAACGCAACCCGCTCCAACCGTTTGCCAACCGTCGACCTCAGTGCCAGTTACACCATCTCGGACGTGGCACCCACTTACACCACCGATCCAACCGACTCAACCGTTGGCACCATTGGCCTGACCGTATCCATGCCGCTGTTTACCGGTGGTTCTCTGTACGCACAAAGCAAACAGTCGGCCAGCAATCTGGCAACCGCTGATTATCAGCTCGAGCAGCAACGTCGCGGTGTAAAACAGAATATCCGCAGCCTGTTTCGTCAGCTGCAGACCAGCGTGCAAAATATCGATGCCCGCAAACAATCCATTACCTCGGCTGAAAGTGCTCTGAAAGCCACAGAAACTGGCTACCAGGTAGGAACCCGTAATATCGTTGAAGTGCTGGATGCCCAAAAGAACCTGTTCAGCGCCCAACGCGACTACGCCAATGCCCGCTACGACTACATTATCAACCTGCTTAACCTGAAATTTTATGCCGGTACTCTGAGCGAACAGGATATCGATGTATTAAACAGCTGGCTGGAGAGCTAGCTCTGACAGGGCAAACGGGTCATACCGGTTCCTGTCATCCATATCCATAGCAGACAGACAATAAAAAGCCGGAACAACTTTCCGGCTTTTTATTGTCTGTCTTTTTTATCGTCGCACAGTAATCAGGACTTTTTCTGCGGCCGCTGCCAACCATCGATATTGCGCTGCTTGCCCCGTGCAATCGCCAATTGCTGATCAGTCACTTCCCTGACAATCACAGACCCGGCACCAATCGTGGTATTGGCACCGATCTCGACCGGTGCCACCAGGGCTGAATTGGAACCGATAAAGGCATTATCCCCGATACGCGTCGTTGCCTTGTTCACCCCATCGTAATTACAGGTAATGGTACCAGCACCGATATTCACACCGACGCCAACATCGGCATTACCGATATAACTGAGATGGTTGACCTTGGAGCCGGCTCCGATACGTGATTTTTTTACTTCGCAAAAATTGCCAACCTTGGCACCGTCGGCCAGCTCCGCTCCCGGCCGTAACCGGGCATAAGGACCAATGGCACATGTCTGCGCCACGGCCGCGTCATCGAGATGACAATAGGCCTCAACCTGGGTTGAGGCCGCCAACTGGCTGTTTCGTATCACACAATAAGGACCAATACTGACGCCGTCTCCCAGCACGACATCACCTTCAAAAATACACCCCACATCAATCGACACATCCTGGCCCACCGTCAGTGAACCCCGAATATCCAACCGTGCCGGGTCGGCCAGCGCCACCCCAAGCCGCATCAGCTCATCCGCTTGCTGTCGCTGAAACACCCGTTCGAGACCGGCCAGCTGCAAGCGATCATTCACCCCCTGCACCTCGTGCCCATATTGGGGATGAATCGCCCGTACCGCCGTACCTTCCGCCACCGCCAGCGCAACAATATCCGTTAAATAATACTCACCCTGCACATTGCTATCTGACAAGAGCGGCAACCAACGCTTCAGATGACTGGCTGCCACCGCCAGAATACCGGTATTCACTTCCCGGATAGTCCGTTGCTCTTGCGTCGCATCCTTGTGTTCGACAATCGCCTGAATATTGCCACTGTCATCCCGTACGATACGGCCATAACCCGTCGCATCCGCCAGCTCGATCGTCAGCAATGCCAACCCGCCGGTTTGTTCGGCCGATGCGTGAGTCTCCGCCAACAGAGCAGACAAGGTTGATGTGCTAATCAGCGGCACATCGCCATACAGCACCAGTACGACAGCGTCATCCGGCACTTCGGGCATCGCCTGGGCAACCGCATGGCCGGTACCTTGCTGCTGTGATTGCATGACCCAGCAAACATCTTGTGTCATCGCGGCCTGCACCTGTTCTGCCCCATGACCAATCACCACATACTGACGCGCACCGGCCAGTTGACTGGCACTGTCGAGCACATGCTGCAACATCGGCTTGCCAGCCAGCGGGTGTAACACTTTGGGTAAATCGGATTTCATCCGAGAACCCTTGCCTGCGGCCAGGGTAACAATTGCTAGCGGGAGATCGATCGAAGAAGAGGGCTGAGACATGATGAGTGCTCGCTTACCGGGTGGCTACCTGAATTAAGCATCATTCTAGCAGGTTGTTGCAGCGCGCTTCCAAAACGCAGTTGGCTGAATATCAAACCCGACGCTTCAAGCAAGGGTCATCCACGCAGGGAATTGCCGGGTCTGCGCCATAAGCCCAAACCCGGGGTAAAACAACGATCAGCCATGATTATTCATGGTGGTGATCGGATTCATGATGATGGTGGTGATCACTCGCTTCGTCTTCCGGATCATCCGGGCCCGGCGACGCCTTGTCGATCTCGGTTTCCCACTCCAGAACACCGGCCTTATCCATTGCGACCGCTTCCAGACAAGTCCTGGCGCGGTGTGCCATATCCATCAAGAGTGCAGGATAGGCATCGCTGGCAATCTCGACTTGCAGTCCCATCGGATCCAGTTCACCACGACCGACCGTAATGCCTTCAACAATACGATCCACCAAGGCCGGTGAGAATTCCGGTTCGCTGAAGACGCAGACCACCTCGCCACTCATTAACTGTGAACGCATGGTCTGCAAGGTGCGGATACCCGGCTTCTGTTCCGGGCTAAGGGTGAAATAACCCACCTGGTTCAAGCCCAGTGCCGCGACCCAATGGTCGTAAGCGCGATGAAAAACAAAAAAGCCACGCTGCCGCACAGGGGCCAACAGGGTTCGGCTTTCGGCCACCGCCAGATCGACGGCTGCCGCAAAAGTTGCCGAATCTCGCCCGACCTGCTCTGCCAGCTGCTGCTGCGCCAACTTCATAACGCTGGGCGACAGCCACCAGTGGGGGTCCTGAATCGGGCTGTCTTGCCCCAGTTCCGCCACGTTGATCCATATTTTGTCGGGCCAGCGGTTGGCAAAGCCTTTCAGGTACGGCTCAGTCACCGGCCCGGCCCACAGAATAATGTCAGCATTCTGGATCAGGTCGATATCCGAAGGGCGCAAGGCAAAATCATGGGGTGTCATCCCCGGAGGCACCAGCACATTCAGCCGCTCTGCCGGAACGACAGAAGCCGCGACCAGCGCCAGCGGGTGCACACTGGCCAACACGGATGGCATCCGGCTTTCGGATGTAAGGGCATCGTCCATATCTGCAGCGGCAAACGCTGGTGTGGAGGCGCCAAGAAGTACCAATAACAGTAAAAATATCACTTTGTT
Source organism: Oceanobacter sp. 4_MG-2023 (assembly GCF_030689165.1). NCBI lineage: Bacteria > Pseudomonadati > Pseudomonadota > Gammaproteobacteria > Oceanospirillales > Oceanospirillaceae > Oceanobacter > Oceanobacter sp. 4_MG-2023. The sequence goes on from NZ_JAUYVV010000003.1 coordinate 81,951, forward strand.
CATTGTGTCTCGTTCAGTCTTTCGTAATATTGCAACATTATAACCTAAGGTTGACCTTCCATGAGTCAGAATGTGTACCAACCCCACAATCATTCGCATTGTGTCGCCAATGCGCTGAGCCAGGCCCAATCCTTGTGCCATGACAAGGGAGCACGCCTGACCAAAGTCCGCCAACGGGTGCTGGAACTGATCTGGCAAAGCCATAAGCCGGTTGGTGCCTATGAACTGCTGCCAGCCCTCGCCAATGATGGCTTCAACTCTGCACCTCCGACGGTGTACCGGGCACTGGATTTCTTGCTCGATCTGGGACTGGTACACCGGCTGCATTCATTAAATGCCTATGTAGGCTGTAATCATCCGGGAGCCAATCACCCAGTGTGTTTTTTTATCTGTGAACACTGTGGCCAGGCCCAGGAGCTGCCCAACGACAAGCTGAATGCATTAACCCGACAAGTCGAACAGGTGCTGGGAGTGCAGGTGCACCACCAGTTGACCGAACTGACCGGCTTATGCCCGAGCTGTCAGCCAGCATCTGGGGAAACCACGGCCAATGATCATGCCTGATCGTCCTCTGCTATTAAAAGCGACTGGTTTGAATCTCAAGCGTCGTCATAAACAGGTGCTGACGGATATTTCCCTGGAGCTGCACGCCGGCGAGATTCTGACCCTGATCGGCCCTAATGGCTGTGGTAAATCGACCCTGATCCGTATTTTACTGGGGCTGGAGAAGGTCGACTCCGGCTCCGTTTGGCGTCGCAAGCCGCTGACGATTGGTTATATGCCACAGCATCTGCAACTGGAACCAAGGTTGCCTCTCACCGTACTCGGTTTTCTGCGTCTGGCTCGCAGCGCCCAGGACAGTGCCATTCATGGCTGGCTCAATCGCCTGGGTATTCAGCTCCTGGTCAATCAGGATATCCAGGACTTGTCCGGTGGCGAATGGCAGCGCGTCTTGCTGGCCCGGGCCCTGCTGCTGAAACCCGACCTGTTGGTACTGGATGAGCCTGTGCAAGGGGTCGACGTCCAGGGGCAGCATGAGCTCTACCGGCTGATCCCAACATTGCGTGACGAACTCGGCTGTGGGGTGCTGATGATTTCCCACGATTTGCATCTGGTCATGGCAGCGACGGATGAAGTGATCTGTATGAATGGCCATATTTGTTGTTCCGGCCATCCCGACCTGGTCTCCGTCAGTGATGCTTACCAACAACTGTTTGGCCAACGTACGGCGCCAATCGCTCACTACACCCATCACCATGACCACCAGCATTGCCTCGTTGGCCATACCGATGACGACCCAACAGCGGAAACCCGCCAGCCATGAATGCACTGATGATATCTTACTGGTGGTTAATGCCATTACTCAGCGGCTTGTTGCTCTCCTGCGTCACCGGGCCTCTGGGCAGCTTTGTTGTATGGCGACGCATGGCGTTTTTCGGCGACACCCTGGCCCATGGCGCGCTGCTGGGCATTACCCTGGGTGTGATTTCCGATATCAACCCGACCCTGGCCTTGCTGCTCAGCTCGGTGATACTGGCCTTGTTACTGTATCCGATGCAACGTATTGCCTCTCTGTCTTCGGATACGTTACTGGGGATTATTTCGCACAGCATGCTGGCCGTTGGACTCGTCGTTCTGAGTCTGGCCCAGGATGTGCGAGTGGATCTGATGGGTTATTTGTTTGGTGATCTACTGGCTGTCACCAGCACCGATACACTGATGGTAGCGATAGCGGCTGTAATCTGTATCGGCCTGATTATCTGGCAATGGCGCGGCTTGCTGGCAACGACTGTCAGCCCGGAGCTGGCCGCTATTGATGGCTACCCGGTGGCTCGACTGCAATTATTACTGATTCTGATGCTGGCGCTGGTGATTGCCCTGGCCATGAAAATTGTTGGCATTCTGCTGGTCAGCGCCATGCTGATTATTCCGCCAGCAGCAGCTCGCAGTTTATCCCGCACCCCTGAGCAGATGGCCCTGTTCGCCAGTCTGATCGGGTTGGTATCGGTACTGATGGGCATGTCGGCCTCGTTCTGGTGGGACACCCCCGCTGGCCCCAGTGTTGTCGTCGCGGCCACCCTGCTGTTTGTTGCCAGCACCGCCGTTAACCGGCGGTGAGGTTCCTTTCGTATCGTACTGTAACGTACTGTACCGGGCCAATATCCGCCATTTTGTTATCTATCAACAATAGCCGTCAAAATCGGGATTAAGCGGTCAGGCCGGAATGGCGGTTCGATATAGCCACGAAACTGCCAATCCGCATCGACCAGCATCAGGTTGGCCGAATGATCCATCAGATACGGTGCATCACCACGATCAACCCTGGCATAAAATCCGTTGATTTCCTGCGCCAGCAATGACAAGGCCTGGGGATTACCCGTCAGCCCTACAAACGCTGGATTAAAATATTGCAGGTAAGGTGCCAGACTGGCCGGCCGGTCGCGCTGAGGATCTACCGATACGAAGACCACTTCCAGATGCTGAAGCGTCTCGTCAGGCAATGCCTTCCACACCCGATTCAGGTCCGCTAATGTGGTCGGGCAAATATCCGGACAGAACGTATAGCCAAAAAACACCAGCTTCCAGCCAGAGGAGAAACTGCGCTGATCACGCCGCTCACCATGCTGGTCAATAAATTCGAAGTCTGAAACTGGACTGCCGCTCTGAAATAACATCATGTCACTGGTAGAACCCAATCGAGTAGCAGGGTCGGTCAGACGAGCTGCCAATGTGCCCACTACAGCCGATACAGCCAACACCACGAAGAGTAAGATAGCGCCGAGACGAGACGCTGAAGACACCCGGTTGTTCATTGTCATTCTCCTGTTTCTGAGTATTGAGTATATCAGTCATGTCATTGACACCTGCTGCCCCTGCGACTGGCTGGGCCGCGACACAAGGTCGCATTCTGACCATTGCCTGGCCAGTTATGTTAAGCAATATCACCGTCCCGTTACTGGGACTGGTCGACAGTGCCATTCTGGGGCATCTACCTGATGCAGCGTATCTTGGTGCGGTGTCGATTGGCGCTCAACTTTTTACACTGCTGTGCTGGAGCTTCGGTTTTCTGCGCATGGGCACAACAGCCCTGACAGCTCGCAGCCGCTCGGCCACAGAGCAGGTTGATGTGTTGGGGCATGCATTCTGGCTGGCCATCCCCCTGAGTGCCATTATTGGCCTGTGTGGCTGGTTGCTGTTACCTCTGGTGATTCCCTGGATGGGAGCCACTCCTGCCGTATCAGATGGCGCCCAGCTGTACCTCAGTATTCGGGTGATCTCGGTACCGGCTGTTTTTGCTCAATACGCTCTGCTGGGCTGGTTTATTGGTCGAGGCCAGACCCGCGTACCACTGATCATCATGACCATCACCAATCTGGCCAACGGCGGTCTCGACGCCCTGTTTGTCTATGGTATGGATATGACCACCGACGGCGTGGCTCTCGGTAGCGTGATGGCTGATTATATCGGTCTTGCCACCGGTCTCTGGTTTGTTTTGCGACAAACAAACAGTGCCGATCAACCCCTGCTCCTCCGGGCCAAACAGTATTGGCTCCAGCGCCCTTCCTGGCAGCAACTGCAACCCATGATCCGCATCAACCACCAGCTGTTTGTCCGTACCTTGACCCTATTATTGCTGTTTGCATTTTTTAACGCCCAGGGGGCACGTCAGGGAGAGCTGATTCTGGCGGCCAACAGCCTGATCATCACCTTACTGATGCTGATTTCCAATGCCCTCGATGGCATCGCTCACGCCGCAGAAAGCCTGACAGGGCAAACCCTGGCACAAGCGTCTGCCAGCCAAACCACACACAAGTCGCCCCCACCCAATCAGTCGCAGCAGGATCAGTCTGCCAATGTTCGTCGTATCATTCTGATTACCGGCGTCAATTCCGTATTACTCGCCGTATTGCTGAGCCTGCTTTTTGCCGCAGCAGGCAGCTGGTTATGGCCACTGCTCACTGATAATACGGCACTGCTGCCTCTGCTGGACGAGTATCAAATCTGGCTGGTCGGATTACCCCTAGCAGGCTTCTGGAGTTATTGGCTGGATGGTTTGTGTATCGGTGCCGGGGCCACTCATACCATGCGTAATGCCATGTTGGCTGCAGCCTTGCTGGTCTTTATGCCGCTCTGGTGGCTGACCACGGATCTGGGTAATACCGGCTTGTGGCTAAGTTTTTACGCCTTTCTGTTGGCCCGGGCGGTATTTGTGACCCGGTTCGCAATTCAGCTCTATCGCCAACCTGTCTCTTTCGCACCGGCCCACTAATCGACTGGCCAGTTTGCCAATCTTGGCTATACTTTTTTTATCAGCTCAATTTGAAATCAGTAAGTAATTGATTTTATTGATATAAAAAGAATCAGAGGTGAAAATGACACCCATGGCCCACCGCCTGCGAGAACAGCACAACCACCTGCCTGCATCGGAACTGGAAATGCGTATTACTGCCAACCTCAATAATCTGAGCCGTATTGTCCACCTCGCCAGCGAGGCCGCTGTCAGCCAACTATCCCAATACAGTATGGCTTACTGTGTTTACCAGCGCCTGATTCAGGACCAGCTTGAGCAACGGGCGCCACGTCTGTATCAGCGTATCGAACACAACTTGCCCTACCTGGATCGCTCGCTCCCGGCAAACACCTCTGCCAATATGGTCTCACTATGCCACGCCTATTTTACCCTGAGGATGCTGGAAGCCTGCAGCGATGCGTTTATTCATCACCATGGCCGACCCTTGCTGGATCATGACCCGTCAACCGCCAATATTGTGATTCATACGCTACTGGGGGACGATGCGCTCCGGATTGACGCACAAGTCGATGCCTTGACCTATTGCCCGGATCAGTTGGTGCGCCAATATCCTGCGATCGCCACAACCCGCTCAACCATCACCCGCATCTGCCAACCCTGGCCTTGTCTGTCGGCCAAACTAGGTACCCCGAGCCAGTTACTCTAGCGCGGGTGGCTGATCGCACGGGCTGCCATGAGCTGTAATCGCTCAACAATAAATTTCTGTAACGCCTGAATTCTGCCACTCCCACGCATATCCTTATGGTACACGAACCACATATACGACGGCTCCATTACAACGCCAAAGTCGACCTGCTGCAGTGACGCATCACGACTGCCTATCCGTTGCAAAGCCCCCACCGGGCCAATGCCCATCCCTGCCGACACCGCAGAGTGAATATCGGTAAAGCTGTTGCTCTCAAACACAATTTGCCGGCTATCCAGGGCTGCCAACAATTGCCGAATACCGGGAATATGCCGCTTGTTACCCGATGGCAACACCCATTGATGACGATTCACATCAGCCAGCGAGGCCGGCATGCCATAACGCTGGATATAACGGTCGGCGGCGTAGAATTCCATCTCAACCGGTAACAGTTTCCGTGCAATCAAATCCGGCTCTTGTGGCTGCTGCCCCATCCGGATCGCCACATGCACATCACCACTGGCCAGCGACATCTTATCGTCCGTTGCCACCAGCTGAACCCGGGTTTGTGGATACTGCTCGCGAAAGTCATGCAACAAGGGGGCAAAAAACAACGAAAAATCCGACACCGTTGAAATCCGCAACGTCCCTGGTGGCGATGCATCAAACGCCGTCAGACTCGTCTGCAGTCGCAGCATTTCATCAGCAACCGGTTGCATACGTTCCCGCATCAGTTGCCCGGCATCGGTGAGTCGATAGCCTCGCTGATGGCGGATAAACAGCTTTACCCCTAACTGCTGTTCCAGGCGTGAGAGGCGGCGCAGCACGGTCGAGTGATTCATCCCCAGTTGCTCCGCGGTTTGACTCAACGTCCCGACTTCCGCCACTCGATACGCAACGTATAAATCGTCCCAACTGAAGCTATCTTTTTGCACAGCTTATTACTCCCATCCCTTTAGTTCTGTGCATTTTTGCACAATAGTTGTCGAGTAATCGCTCTGTTTGGCGTATTCAATTGTACGTAATGTATAGCGTTATCATTTACCTTGAAAAATGGCGACATCAGCATTCCCTGATGCAGTGCCGAATCAACCCGAGCTGAACAGAGAACCTGCCATGATCCTAAATACCCCGAATCGCTACGGACTGGTTGCCATTGCCCTGCACTGGCTGATGGCGCTGGGAGTGATTGGCATGTTCGGGCTTGGCCTTTATATGGTTGAGCTGACCTATTACGACAACTGGTATCACGGCTCGCTGGAATTTCATAAAGCCGTGGGCGTGCTGTTGGCGCTGGTCTTTCTTGCCCGACTGATCTGGCGTCAGCTCAACACCGTCCCCACCGGTCTGGCGGACAAGGCCATTGCAAACAAAGCCGCCCATTGGATGCACTTGGGTTTGTATCTGGTGATGGCGGCGCTGTTTGTCAGCGGCTACCTGATTTCGACCGCCGATGGCCGGGCGGTGGACGTTTTTGGTCTGTTTTCTGTGCCCGCCACCCTCACAGACCGCGGCAGCCAGGAAGAAATTGCCGGACAGATTCATGAGCTGCTGGCGTGGTCACTGGCCGGCATGGTGGCGCTGCATGCCCTTGCAGCCCTGAAACATCATGTCATCAACAAGGACAACACCCTGAAACGCATGCTGCGGCCATAAGACCGTCAACATCCATACACGCGATTGAATACACCATTTAATGAACGACTGACGATCCCCGGATCAAGGACCCCTCTATGAAAAAACTGCTTATTGCTCTGTCCGTATCTGCCGCGGCCATGACCGCTACCGTCGCCAACGCGGCGGAGTACATTGTGGATACCAAGGGTGCCCATGCCTCCATCCAGTTCAAGGTCAAACACCTGGGTTACAGCTGGCTGACCGGCCGCTTTAATACCTTTGAAGGCAACTTCGACTGGGACAAAACCAAACCGGCGAATACCGAGATCGAAATCAAGATTGATACCGCTTCAATCGACTCCAACCATGCCGAGCGTGACAAACACCTGCGCAGCAAAGACTTCCTGTCTACCGACCAGTACCCCACAGCGTCGTTCAAAAGCACCGGTTATAAACCAACAGGGGCTGGCACTGGCGAACTGAGCGGTGATTTTAATTTCCATGGCGTCACCAAAAGCATTACCTTTCCAGTCAGCCAGGTTGGTGAAGGTGATGATCCATGGGGTGGCTACCGTGCCGGCTTCAGTGGCTCAACCACGATCATGCTGAAGGACTACAAAATGGATGGCCCGCTGGGGAATCTGCCCGTCGATCTGGAGCTGTATATCGAAGGTATTCGTCAGTAAGACAACGGGATACCGGCTCCTGTTGCAGGAGCCGGTATCTGTTTTAGCGCAACCGCTCCGCCAGGGTTTTGGCCAATTCCTGTTGCAACTGGTCGGCCACAGCACTCGCAGCCCCCTGCCAGGCCTTGGTTTCCAGCCCGGATACACCTCGCGCTGTGTCACTGAATGACGACAACACCCGGCTCTGACTATCCGCAATGGTGATACGCGCCTGCACAAAGGCATAAAAACGGCCGCCCTGCTGCCGCGAACTGCGTTCAGCACTGACCGCAAAAACCAGATCGGTATTACCCTGGGTCTGTACCCGCAAGCCCTGTGATGCCAGCGTTTCGATCAGTTCGCCCTGCATCAGGCGGGCATCGTCATTGTCAAAGGATATCCGTACCGTCAACTGATCCAGCAAGCTATAAACCCGTTGCTGCAAGGCTTGATGCTCTGCAGACAGTGCCGGGATCTGATGCTGGACACTGACCAGCCCGAGTTTGTCAGCAAAGGCCTGGCGCTCGGCTATCAGCTCCAATACCGGCAACATCACACGCAGCTGCTGCAAGGTATCGCCTTGCGGCGCAACATCGGTGTACTGGTCCAGCTGCTGTTCTATTTCCGACATCTGCTGGCGCAAACGGGCTGCTGCCGCGGTGCGATCCAGTTCTGCCAACGCGTAAGCATAACCACCCGCGACGGAGGCATCGGTAATCGTTACCTCGTCCAGCTGTACCTCGGCCACCTGACTGCGAGCGTATTGACTGACATTACGCTGCACCCGGGTTTCCTTGTCGCTGCCTGATGTTTCTGTCACCGTCGACGAAAAATCACCGCTGATTGTCACCCGTAACTGGCTGACCAGATCAACCCGCGCCAGCTCGCTGGCACGCTTGATGGCACTGACCGGGTCACCATACACCTCGATACTGCCAACCCCGTACGCCATCCCGGCAGCAGAAGGTGGCGTCAGTGCCCAGTCCGGCATGCCGCCTGGCCGCTGGCCGGTGCTGGTCTCCGCCAGGCTGTCTGTTGTTTGCCTGGGCGTGGAGGCACACGCCACCAGCAGCAGACAACAGCTTGCCGCCGCCAGGTTTTTGAAGATCGAGAGGCGTGTTTGATTAGTCATGAATTACAGCCCGAATGACGACTTTTTCTGATATTTCTGAATCTTCTTCTGACCATTCCAGACCTCGATATTGGACTCCATATCGATCAGTTTCAGATCCACCTGATAAAAAGTGACACGCTCTTTATCGGCCTGGTCCACGATCGAATTCAGCGTCCCGGACAGTGCATAATCTGCGGCTTTTTCTTGCCCTTGCGACTTGGCGTCCTTGGCATTCAGCTCCTGATCCGAACGTTCATCCCGTACCGATTCACGCTCTTCGCCACTCGCCACAAAACTGGCTTTACCGGAGCGGATAATGCTGCGCTTGATGTCGTTGATAAAGGTATCGACGGCAATATGCTCGTGGGATTTATTGCTGATACGCTGGATAATCACCGTCGGGTTGCGACCATGATCCATTTCAAATTCGGTCGCCCAGGGGAACGACACCATGTCGGTCACCATTTCTTCGGCCACCAGGCGAGAGTCGGTCGCATTCCAGCGATCACTCAAGGCGATCTCTTCGTTGCTGTCGACCCGCTTGACTTCGGTACTGCCACAACCACTCACTGTAGCCGTGGCAAGTACCACACAACCGAGTAACACCGTCCGTGGTGATGTGATCAACGGGGACGTGCGAAATCTACTAAACATGGTCATCCTCTCCCTTTTCGACAACTATTTGCCGGTCTGAATTGATCATCGGCGCACTGCCAACCATAACAGGCGCCGATTATTTGCTTGTTGATATATTCCCCAGAGACCGTACCTGCCACAAGGCAATCTCGCCCGCCTGTAATGTCATCCGGGTTTGATGACGGTCGACCACTCCAGGTTCCAGTGTCGACGTCAGTGTCAGTTCATTATCGCCAGCGGGCAGCATCACCCGGCGGATACGAATATCGTTGGGCAACAGCAACCAGCTGCGGGTTTCCGCGGCTTCGGTTAATTGCGCGGCCATTTTGCCAATAAACGACACCAGCCCCTGTGAATCCACACTGTCACCCACCGCCTGGGCCGAAACGGCTTTCAAGGCTGAACGCGCCAGTGCTTGCTGGATGTCTGCCGAAGAGTGCAGCAAGCGTTGCTGCAGTGCCAGCTGGGCTGGGCTGGCCGCCTTGTCCATCACCAACGACTGCTCCTGCCCGGAAGTGTTCACCGTCAAGGTAGAGCCTCCCAATGGCGTGATACGTCGATAGTAAGGCACAGTTACCCGTAACGAAGAACCAATCGCCTTGTCGAGACCGAGGCTTTCCAGCTGTTGCCAGGCCGGCCCGAGCAATATGGTTTTGGTAAACGGGCTAAAGCTGAAACCATACTGCGTGCCATCCAGATACGCCGTCAGGATGTTGTAAACACCCTTGTCGGAGTAGAGCAAATAGAACCAGGCCCAGGCATCCGAGTCATTGGCCAACAAATAGGGCTGCAGCTTGAGTGAACGGGTATACGGGTCGGCCCACATATTGACGTTGAGTTCTTCCAGCTCCGGGGCCAGCCCCTTGTGTTCAATCACGACCACCTGCGCCTGCTGCGGATCAAACTGCTCCAGCTGCTGACGCTGGGCCGAGGTCAGCTTGTCCTGTTTCAGGCGCGCCAGTTCAGAATCGTAGCCACCAGCCAGGGCCATCATCCGGGCACTATCCAGCCAGGCTTGCTGAGCCATGCCGTTACCCAGTCGATATTGTTTGGCGTAGCCCTGCTCATAGGTTTCCGCGGCACGCTGGTAGCTGATACGGGCATCATCGTACTCGCGATTCATTTCAAAACTGAGGCCGGTGAGGTAATGCGCCAACGCATCATCTCGATACGTGAGGTTATCTTCGTTGATCACACTGCCGGATAACGCACTGAATACGTCGTTCAGCAGCGCGAGCGTACCGCTGTCCTGTTCGGCTTGCTCGGCGTAACTGCCCTGCTGGTCTCGCATATCATTCAGTTTGAGAATCAAGCGCCGCGCTTCAACCCGGGCACCATCCAGAGCATCCAGGCGTTCATTACGACCTTCCTGCCCAGCGGCCAACGCCAGATAGTTCAGTGCCTTGAAATAATTGATCAACAGTTTTTCGTGGGGTTGGCCAGCGTAGTCCGCCTGCCGGGCATTACTGAACATTGCCAGTGTGCTGTTTACCAGGCTGGTGGTTTCCAGCTGTTCACTGATACGTTCAGCCTGTTCGAAGGCCTGATTGCTGCCGCGATAATCGGCATTCAGGTGGCGGATCACGCCAAGTTCGAGGTAATAGAGCAAGCGGTCGCTGCCGCCAGGAGAAAGCGCCTGCTTGAGCTGCGCTTCTGACGCAGCAAAATTGCCTTGCTTGACGTCTTCCAATACTGCGCCCAGACCGGCCCCATACGTGGCGCAGCCTTGCAGCAACAGCAAGAATAATATCGGCAATATATTGCGCACCTGCCACTTGATCACAACAAACGACTCCGTGTTGGAAGATGGCCAGTCTAACCATCCCGATCGCCGTGACCAAGTTTAAAATGCGTTTCCTTACGTATACACACAGACCCGAGGCTCATTGCCAGCTCCCGGGTACAGAACTCAGGGGTCGGGGGTCAGACCGATAATTTTGAGCGGCTGCTCTTCATCATCCAGCAGTGCCTTGCCATCCAGCGGCGAGACCCGGGTGGTCAGCTCGGTCGCCAGGTTGTTCTGTTCATCTTCCAGCACCTGTTCCGAAGTGGTTTGGGTATAGCCACAGCTGACACATTCGCGGACTTCTTCACCGGCTTCATTGGTGAACATCACCAGCCGGTCCATTTCAGCACATTTGGGGCATACCGCCCCGGCAATAAAGCGGCGTGGACGTCGAATTGCAGTCATCAGGCAATCTCTTCTTCAGTAGCGGATTGTGACAGGTCGATACCACAGTGACGCAGCAAGGGTTCAACCGATGGCGCCCGGCCCCGGAAGTTCTCGAACAACTGCGCCGCTGTGCGACTGCCGCCCTGGCTGAGAATTTCATCAAGAAAACTCAAGCCGGTGTGTTTATTAAAGATCCCTTCTTCTTCGAAGCGGGAAAAGGCGTCGGCACTTAATACTTCCGCCCATTTGTAGGAGTAATACCCGGCGGCATAACCACCGGCAAAAATATGGGTAAAGCCATGCTGGAAACGACTGAACGGCACGGTTGGTACCACGGTAACCTGGCGACGCACATCGTCCAGTAACGCCTGGACATCGGCACCCTGCTCACGAAATTCGTGGTGCAAACGGAAATCAAACAAGGCAAATTCAATTTGCCGCATGGTGCCCATGGCGCTCTGGAAGTTTTTGGCAGCCAATAATTTATCGAGCAATGCTTTTGGCAATGGCTCACCGGTTTGATAGTGTCCGGAAATAAACGCCAGCGCCTCTGGCTCGTAACACCAGTTCTCCAGAAACTGGCTCGGCAGCTCCACGGCATCCCAGGCAACCCCGGAAATACCACTCACCGCCGCCACATCCATACGCGTCAGCATATGGTGCAAGCCATGACCAAATTCGTGGAACAGCGTGGTCAGTTCATCATGGGTCAACAACGCCGGTTGCTCGCCCACTGGCGGAGTAAAGTTACACACCAGATACGCCACCGGCAATTGCAGCCCGGTACTGGTATGACGCCGGGTACGGCAGACATCCATCCAGGCACCGCCGCGTTTTTTCGCCCGGGCGTACAGATCCAGATAAAAAGACGCCAGATGCTGGCCGTCTTTATGAATCTCAAAAAAGCGGACATCCGGGTGGTAACGGTCAAACGTCTGCTGTTCCACAAACTCCAGCTCGAACAGCCGGGAGACGGTTTCAAACATGCCTTTGATGACAGTATCAACCGGCAGATAAGGACGAATATCTTCCTGCGACAAGGCATAACGCTGCTGCCGCAGTTTCTCGGCGTAGTAACCAACATCCCAGGGTTGCAAGTCATCGGCGCCGTATTCTTCCAGCGCAAACTGCTTCAGCTCGGCAATTTCACGCTCCGCCTGAGGCTTGGCTTTTTGCGCCAGATCGTTCAGGAATTCCAGCACCTGATCCGGAGTGTCAGCCATTTTGCTGGCCAGCGACAACGCCGCGTAGCTTTCATAACCCAATAATTGGGCCTGCTCATAACGCAGTTGCAGGATTTCCAGCATCAGGGCGGAGTTATCAAACTCACCTGCATTTGGGCCCACATCGGATGCCCGCGTGACGTTGGCGGTGTACACCTCACGGCGCAACTCACGATTGTCGGCGTAGGTCAGCACCGGGTAAAACGAAGGAAAATCCAGTGTGATCAGATAACCTTCCAGTTCTTTCTGCTGCGCCAGTTGCGCCAGCAATGACTTGGCACTATCCGGCAGCCCGGCCAGCTCGGCCTCATCCGTAATCTGTTTATGCCAGGCGTGGGTGGCATCCAGAACGTTCTCGCTGAACTTGCTGGTGATTTCCGACAAGCGCTGGCTGATAGCACCAAAACGCTGTTTTTTCTCGGCGGGCAAATCGACACCCGCCAGGTGAAAATCCCGCAATTCGTTATTGATGGTGGTTTGCTGCTGGACACTCAAGGTGGCAAATTCGTCCGACGCTTGCAGCGCTTTGTAGGCATTACACAGTTCTGCATTCTGGCCGACTTCGGTGCTGTACTGACTCAATAATGGCAGGCAGGCGTTATAGGCTTCCCGCAGTTCATCCGAGTTATTCACGCCATTCAAATGACCCACCGGCGACCAGGCCTTGCTCAGTTCGTCATCCCACTGCTCCAGTGGTGCCACCAGGGTGTCCCAACCGGGGGTTTCACCCGATGTCTTGAGGTCGGCCAGCAATTGCGCCATGCGCTCACGATTGCGGTTCAGCAGGAATTCAATAGCAGGCTGTACATGCTCAGGCTGAATCGCCGAAAACGCAGGCAACAGCGAATCTTCAAGCAAAGGATTGGTCATGAATAGTCATCCGTAATCGAGAGGGCAATACACAGAGTATTTGGGGCAAGTAGCCACAATTCAAGCAGAATCCTGTAACGATATATTTTGGCTATGAAGACAATCGCCCTGCAACCACGTCAAGCGACGCTGGCCGCAGGGCAATGACCGCTCAGGCATCCATTGATGGATAGTCGGTATAACCCTCTGCCCCTGAGGTGTAAAAAGTGTCCGGATTCGGTGTATTCAGTGCCGCACCGGCTTTGACCCGGGCTGGTAAATCCGGGTTGGCCAGCAAACCGGTACCAAAGGCCACGGCATCAGCGTGACGGGCACTGAGGGCTGCCGCCGCTTCTTCCGGGCTGTAGCCCATGTTGACGATCAAGGAGCCGTTGTAATACTCACGAGCCACGGGCACGACGTCGGCGCTTTGAATACCAAAAAAATCCGCCCGCATAACGTGTAAATACGCCAGCTGGTAGCGGTTCAGCCCAGTCGCCAGATATTGCATCCAGCCCAGCGGGTCACTGTCACGCATGCTGTTAAAACTGTTTAGTGGCGACAAGCGCAATCCCACTCGACCACTGCCGATTTCTGCGGTGACAGCATCCAGAACGTCGAACAACAGCCGAGCCCGGTTTGCCAATGAGCCGCCATACGCATCCGTTCTCTGGTTCGAACTGTCCCGCAGAAACTGATCTATCAGATAGCCATTGGCACCGTGTACCTCCACACCATCAAAACCCGCACGGATGGCATTGGCTGCCGCCCGCCGGAAGTCTTGCACAATATCGGCAATCTCAGTGGTGGTTAATGCTCGGGGCACGGTATAGGGTTGCTTGCCTTCCGGGGTATGCACCTCGTCTTCGATTGCAATGGCACTCGCCGACACGGCTTCTTTACCATGATTGAGCAAAGGATGAGCAGCACGACCCGCGTGCCAGATCTGCATAAACACCTTGCCGCCACGGGCATGTACGGCATCAGCCGTTTGCTTCCAGGCATCCACTTGCTCGGCAGCATACACGCCGGGGTCATTCCCAAACGCCGACGTTCCTTCCGTGACCATCGTGCATTCTGTAATCACCAGACCAGCACTGGCCCGTTGTCCATAATATTCCGCCATTAATGCATTCGGCAGATGACCTACAGCCCGGCAACGGGTCAGTGGTGCCATCACAAAACGGTTAGCCAACTCAATGTCACCCAGTGACACTGGCGTAAACAACACATCCAGATTCGACATAAACAAGACCTCTAGAGAATGGTGGGGAAGCGCTAATATAAGTACAGTAAAGACGTGTTTCACCCACCCGACCCGAGACACATTGTTGCACCAGAAGACCAACAGGCCACTATAAAGCTATTATTGTTTCTGCCTGGCAACACCGCATGCATAACAGACAAGCCACCACACAGGAGTACACCACGATGAACAGCGTCCGCCGTTTTCAGGGCCAAACCCCAGACTTGGGCCAACGGGTTTTTGTTGACCGCAGCGCCGTCGTTATTGGCGACGTGCAACTGGGCGACGACAGCTCGGTCTGGCCACTGGCGGTGATTCGTGGCGATATGCACCATATTCGCATCGGCGCCCGCACCAGTGTGCAGGATGGCTCAGTGCTCCACATCACCCACGCCAGCGATTACAACCCCGGCGGCTACCCGCTGATCATTGGTGACGACGTCACCATCGGCCACCAGGCCATGCTGCACGGCTGTACCATCGGCAATCGCGTGCTGGTCGGTATGAAAGCCATGATCATGGACGGCGCCATTGTCGAAGACGACGTGATTGTCGGCGCTGGCGCGACCGTCACTCCGGGCAAGGTCCTCAAAAGCGGCTGGGTTTATATGGGAACACCGGCCAAACCGGTACGGGAAATCACCGCCAAGGAACGCAGCTTCTTTACCTACGGTGCCGGTAACTACGTCAAACTGAAAGACAAACACCTGGCTGAGGGGTACGACCAGCCTTGAACCTCGCGGCGGGTGCCTGCTGCCCGCCGTAACAATCTTTCATCGTCCAACCGCAGTCATCAGGGTATAACAGACCAATCTGACCAGCGTTATACGGGCACACGCCCGTCCGTTCCGGAGACCATTTATGACCGATATCTGTATCTTCCCCATCCCGGACTGCGTGACCTTCCCTGGCACCGTCTTCCCCTTACATGTGTTCGAACCCCGTTATCGCAAGATGATCCAGCACTGTCTTGATACCCAGACACCGGTTGCTATCTGCCATACCCAAAAGCTGCTCAGCCCGGCCAAGCCCAATCAGGATCCGCACACTGCGCTGCACTCCAACCAGGCGACTTACAAGCCTTACCCGATATTTTCGGCAGGTCAGCCAGAGTTGCTCAAGGCCCTCGATGATGGCCGTTTGCTGCTTAATATTCATATTCGCCAACGCTACCGGGCTATCGCGGAAAAACAGACGCTGCCTTATATGGTCTACGACTGCGAACCCTTCCTGGACCTCGAGGCCGACCCGGACGATCACGACTACCACGAGGAACTCAAGCAGCGGATTCTCAAACGGCTGGATATCCTGGCTTTCCGCCAACCGGAATTCCAGGCGGTGTACCAGGCCCACGACTGGCAAACCAAACCGGTCAACGAGTTCAGTTTCCAACTGTTTGGACTGATTGCTTTTGATGCGGACACCCAGCAACAACTGCTGGCAATGGATACCATTACCGACCGGCTCGAGCGTGCATTGGAACTGCTGCTAGGCATTGACTGATTTGGCGATTGGCAGCGTCGCCCAATCGCTCTTTGATTGGGCCGCCAGGGAATTATTTTCTGCTCCCCCCCTCTATCCACACAGACTGTTTACACCGCCCGTTCACATCACCGGAGTCATTGCCTTGTCCATAAAGCGATTATTTGGCTGGGCAGAGTCCTGAGGACATCTATTTAATCCGGTGCTCACTCTGGGCTACCGGATGATTTCGAATCACGAAGCCGACTTGCACCACACTCATCCCACTTACCCCACAAAGGCGCCAACCTGAACCGTAACCCCCTGTGACACCCCAGGCTGCAGGCCGATATTCTGCTCCCGGGGCTTGTCCGTCGTTTGGTTGCGCATAAACAGTCGCAAAAAAATCTCTTTATTTGTAAGCAATCGCGCCGAGCAGCGACCACACTTATAAATAACAACCGATTAACGCCGCTTGATTACCCAAAACCGGAGCCTTTATGCACGCGACACTCCCCTTGCTGGAAGTGACTGACTTCCCTGCCCTGCAACGCCAACCGCTGGAAATATTGCAGGTCAATCTGGGCTATCGCTGCAATCTCAGCTGCCTGCACTGTCACGTTAACGCCGGGCCAAACCGCACCGAAATGATGGACCGAGAGACCATCGACCTGATCGTACCGATACTAAAAGCCCGTCAGATTCACACCCTCGACCTGACTGGTGGCGCACCGGAATTACACGATGATTTCCGTTATCTGGTCAGCCAGGCCACTGCCGCTGGCGTCAAGGTCATCGACCGCTGCAACCTCACCGTATTATGCGAACCCGGGCAAGAACAACTGGCTCAATTTCTCGCCGAACACCGCGTCGAGATTGTCGCCTCCATGCCCTGCTACTCGGTGAAAAATGTCGACCAGCAACGGGGGAATGGCGTCTTCGATAAAAGCATCACCGGACTACGACTGTTGAACGAACTGGGCTACGGCAAAGCCAACAGTGGCCTGACCCTGAACCTGGTATTTAACCCTCAGGGCCCAGTATTGCCGCCCAATCAACAAGCCCTCGAAGCCGACTATCGCCGCGAGCTGAAACAACACTTTGATATCGAATTCAACCAACTGTTTGTGCTCGCCAATATGCCCATCAAACGCTTTGGTTCCACGCTGATTTCCAAGGGTCAGTTTGCCGACTATATGCAGCTGCTGAAAAGCCACCATCAGGACGACAACCTCGCTGGCGTGATGTGCCGCACGACCGTCAGCGTCGACTGGCAGGGCAATCTGTTCGACTGCGACTTTAACCAACAACTTGAAATGCCGTTAGCCGACCATGCCACCCGACACCTGCGTGATTTGTTGACCCACGACCTGAACAACCAGCCGGTCGCCGTGGCCGACCATTGTTACGGTTGTACCGCAGGCCAAGGCAGCAGCTGTGGCGGCGCACTTTAGCCCAACCTGGAGAACCCGATGAAGAAGCTTTCCCTGATACTGTTGGCGCTGGCACTGGTTGGCAGCTTTTTTTACTTCGACCTGAACCAGCTACTGACACTCGACGGCCTGAAAAACGGCTTGAGCGATTTTGAACAGCAGCGTCAGGCGGAGCCTCTGCTCAGCGGCGGTTTGTTCCTGCTGGCCTATATCGTGATGGCAGCCCTGTCGCTACCCGGCGCGGCGATCATGACCCTTGCCGCAGGAGCCCTGTTCGGATTAGGCTGGGGGACGCTGATTGCATCGTTCGCCAGCTCCATCGGTGCCACGCTGGCATTCCTCGCCTCACGCTATCTATTGCAAGACACCGTACAAAAACGTTTTGGCGAGCGCCTGCAAGCCATTAACGATGGTGTCCGCCAAGACGGCGCTTTTTATCTGTTTACCTTGCGTCTGGTACCGGTCTTTCCCTTCTTTCTGATCAACCTGTTGATGGGACTAACCCCTGTCCGGGCCGCCACATTTTACGGCGTCAGTCAGCTCGGCATGCTGGCCGGCACGGCGGTATACGTTAACGCAGGCACCCAGTTATCGCAGCTGCAAAGCCTGTCTGGCATCTTGTCACCATCGCTGATTTTATCCTTTGCCTTGCTGGGCTTGTTCCCGTTGCTAGCCAAAAAACTGCTGGCCGTCATCAAAGCCAGACGTGTCTACGATGGCTACAAAAAACCCCGTCATTTTGACCGTAACCTGATAGTGATTGGAGCCGGTGCCGGTGGTTTGGTATCGGCGTATATCGCCGCCGCCGTCAAAGCCAAAGTGACCCTGATTGAAGCTAACAAGATGGGGGGTGACTGCCTCAACTATGGCTGTGTCCCCAGCAAGGCCCTGATCAAAAGCGCCAAGGTCGCGCATCAGATTCGCCATGCCGAACACTATGGCCTGACAGCAGAGACACCAGCAACCGACGTCCCCCGCTTCTCGTTCCGTACTATCATGGCGCGGGTGCATCAGGTGATTCAGGCCATCGAACCCCACGACAGCGTCGAACGTTACACCAAACTCGGTGTTGAGGTCATGCAGGGTTACGCCAAACTGATTGACCCCTGGACCGTTGAAATTCGTCGCCCGTCGTCCACCGGTGGGGAAGACGAGGTTCAACATCTGACCAGCCGTTCAGTCATTATTGCCACTGGCGCTCGCCCGACGATCCCGGATATTCCTGGCCTGAATGAAGTTGGTTACGTCACCAGCGATACATTATGGGACACCTTTGCCCAGCTGGATCAGGCCCCAAAACGCTTGGTGGTACTGGGAGGCGGCCCGATCGGCTGCGAGCTGGCCCAAAGCTTTGCCCGTCTCGGCTCTCAGGTTACGCAAATTGAACGTGGTCCACGCATTCTGGCACGGGAAGACGAAGACGTGTCCACCTTGGCTGCCGATTCATTACAACAAGATGGCGTCACGCTGCTGACCCATCATCGCGTCGTGCGTTGCGAACAGGTCGAGACTGAAGCAGGCGTTAGCAAGCGTATTGTTCTGGTCGCCCATGACCCGGCCAAGCCGTCTCAGGGCACGACAGAAATCACCCTGGAATTTGACCAGCTACTGTGTGCCATCGGCCGCAGTGCCCGACTGAACGGCTATGGCCTCGAAAATCTTAATATCGAAACCAACCGCACCCTGGTCACCAACGAATATCTGGAAACGCTCTACCCCAATATCTTTGCCGCCGGGGATGTGGTTGGGCCGTATCAGTTTACCCACGTTGCCGCCCACCAGGCCTGGTACGCTGCGGTGAATGCACTGTTTGGCTCATTCAAGAAATTCCGCGTCGATTATCGCGTCATCCCGGCCACGACCTTTCTTGACCCTGAAATTGCCCGGGTTGGCCTCAACGAGCAAGAAGCCAAAGCCCAAGGCATCGATTACGAAATCAGCCAATACAACCTCGACGACCTCGACCGGGCCATCACCGACGGTGCCGCCCATGGCTTTGTCAAAGTACTGACCGTGCCGGGTAAAGATCGCATTCTCGGCGTCACCATTGTTGGTGAACATGGCGGCGATCTACTGGCCGAATTTGTACTGGCCATGAAACACAACCTGGGACTCAACAAGGTGCTTGGCACCATCCACGCTTACCCAACCTGGGCCGAAGCCAATAAATACGTCGCTGGCGAATGGAAGCGGGCACATGCACCAGAGCGCGTACTGGCCTGGCTGGAACGCTACCATAACTGGAGACGCGGCAATGCCTGATACTCACGAGATTCACCGTCAAGTTCATCCTCCAATGGCAGAACCAGGACGTCAACGCCGGCCCAAACGGGTTATGGCCAGCGGCCTGGCCCTACTGTTCTCGCTGCTGGGTTCACTGCCTGTCCAGGCTGACACCGCGGCACCTGACCAGCCTGACGCCAGCGATCAGGTTATCGACGCCGGGCAAACGGTTAATGCCGGACAAGCCGTACATACCGAACAAGCAATGGACAACAGTGAAGCTGGACCAGCCTTCGACCATACCCAATGGAATCAGCTGCTCAGCCGTTATGTACACACCACTGCCGATGGCCAATCCACCCAGGTGGATTATCAAGGCATCAATGCCGAACGACCGTTACTGACGCAGTATCTGGAAGCGCTCGCGACCGCATCAGAAGCCGATTTCCAGCAATGGCACAAAGACGAACAGCTGGCCTTCCTGATCAATGCCTATAACGCCTGGACGGTCGAACGCATTCTGACCTCCTGGCCCAACCTGGACTCCATCAAAGACCTGGGTAATTTTTTCAGCTCACCCTGGAGCAAGAAAATTATCCCTTTATTGGGCCAAACCCGCTCGCTGGATGATATTGAACACACGCTGATTCGACAGCCCGGACGCTACAACAACCCGTTGATTCACTTTGCCGTGAACTGCGCCAGCATAGGCTGTCCGCCCTTACGGGCAGAAGCCTACAGCGGCGCCCAGCTCGACATTCAGCTGAATGAACAGACGCGCCAGTTCCTCAGCAACCGTCAGCAAAACCGCCTCGATGGCGACGTTCTGGCAGTCTCCTCGATTTTCAAATGGTATCGCGAGGATTTTGAACAGGGCTGGAAAGGCTACCAACGGCTGGAAGATTTCTTCCTTCACTATCATGCCGCCCTGGCATTACCAGACGACGCCATTCAACGCTTGCAAGCAGGCCAACAAGACATCGAGTATCTGGACTATGACTGGCGACTTAACCGCACCCTGCCCTGAGCACCGGATACCGGAGCACAGCCCGGTGCTGTCCATCATCGTCCCGATGCTGAACGAAGCCGGCTCCCTGCCCGACTTGCTGGCCCATCTGACTCGCGTTAGAGGACAGATAGGCAGCCACCGCTGCGACGTTTTGCTGGTCGATGGCGGCAGCCGGGACGATTCGGTCGCCATTGCCACCCAAGCCGGGTTCCGGGTAGTACCGTCAGCCCGTGGCCGGGCCAGACAAATGAACACCGGCGCTCAGCATACCCAAGGGCACTTGCTGCTGTTCCTGCATGCCGATACCCGGCTACCGGAACAGCCACACCAGGTGATCGAGCCACTGCTTCAACATCATTTATCACCACTTTGGGGACGTTTTGATGTAACGATCAGCGGTGACGCCCTGATGCTGACGGTGATTGCCACCCTGATCAACCTGCGCTCTCGCCTGAGTGGTATTGCTACCGGAGATCAGGCCATGTTCGTCAGCCGTACCTTGTTCGACCACGTTGGCCAGTTTCCCGACCAGCCACTGATGGAAGATATCGAGCTGTCCAAGCGCCTGAAGCGCCAACAACGCCCACACTGCCTGCGCGCCCAGGTACACACCTCAGGCCGCCGCTGGCTGCAACATGGCGTGTGGCGCACCATTTTCCTGATGTGGCGGTTACGCTGGGCTTACTGGCGCGGCGCGCCGGCAGAACAACTGGCAAAGGAATACAACAAAACATGAGCAAACCTAACACCCGTACACGACTGGTAATCATGGCCAAAGCGCCACTGCCGGGTTACGCCAAAACCCGGCTGATTCCGGCCCTGGAAGAACAGGGGTCTGCCCAACTGGCCCAGCGCCTGCTGCAACACACTCTCACCGAAGCACTGGCCGCCGGGATTGGCCCGGTTGAACTGTGTGTCAGCCCTTCGGTACACCATCCGATCTGGTCGACTCTGGCACTGCCAGCTCTCGTCACCCTCAGTGAACAAGGCGGTGGCGATCTTGGCCAGCGCCTCAACCGGGTCGTACACCGTGCGACCGCCGCCGGTGAAGCCATACTGTTGATAGGCACCGATTGCCCCGGCCTGAGCCGTGACCATTTACAGACAGCCGCACATGCTCTCGATAGCCATGACACCTGCCTCACGCCCGTTAGTGATGGCGGCTATGCCTTGCTCGGATTACGGCAACCGCTGGACAGCCTGTTTACCAATATGCCCTGGAGTACCGCCGCCGTGGCACAACTCAGCCGTGAACGCATTCTGGCTGACCAGCGCACCCTGGCCGAACAACCCATGCTGCACGATATCGACGAACCCGACGACCTGCGACATCTGCCCAGCCACTGGCTGGTGACAGAAGCGCTCAACGCCTGCTGATTACCCATCGACCTCACAACCAGCCCCGCTCCGGAGCCACTGATATGCATGACATCGTTCAAGACTACTACGGCAAACAGCTACAAAGCTCCGCCGACCTGAAAACCACCGCCTGCTGTGACCCAACCGCCATGCCAGGCTGGCTCAAACCCCTGCTGGCCGCCATTCACCCGGAAGTATTAACCCGCTACTACGGCTGCGGACTGGTATGCCCAACCCAATTACGCGGCTGCCGGATTCTCGACCTCGGTTGTGGTGCCGGTCGTGATGTTTACGCCCTGGCTCAGCTGGCCGGGCCTGAAGGTGAAGTGATTGGTGTCGATATGACTGACGAACAGCTGGCCGTTGCACGCCAACATCAAGACTGGCACGCCGATGCATTTGGTTTTTCCAACGTTCGTTTTATTCAAGGCTTTATCGAAAAACTCGACGAACTCGGTCTGGAACCTGAGTCATTCGACGTCATTGTTTCCAACTGCGTGATCAACCTCTCCCCCGACAAAGCCGCCGTGCTGAAAGGCGTCCACCAACTGCTGAAACCCGGTGGTGAATTTTTCTTCTCCGATGTGTATTCCGACCGCCGCGTCCCCGCTGCCGTACGTAACGACCCGGTGTTATATGGCGAATGCCTGGGCGGCGCCCTGTATACCCAGGATTTCCTGCGGCTCTCAAAAGCCAATGGCTTTGCTGACCCGCGTTTAGTCGAGGCTCACCCGCTGGAAATCACCGACGATGCCCTGGCCTTGTCGACCGGCAATTTACGCTTCTCTTCCGCCACCTATCGACTGTTCAAACTCGAAGGGCTGGAAAGTGAATGCGAAGACTATGGCCAGGCTGTTATCTATAACGGCACCCAGACCCTGTCGCCTCACTGTTTTGAACTGGACAGCCACCACCGCATCGAAGCCGGACGCCTGTTCCCGGTGTGCGGCAACACCTGGAAAATGCTGCACGATACCCGCTTTGCAGAACATTTCCGTTTTATCGGTGACTTCAGCCAGCACTTCGGGTTATTTGAAGGCTGTGGCAATGCGCTACCGGAAACCGACACCAATACCCAGGCCTGCTGCTGACAGACGGCCAACACAGACCTCAAGGACACACAGGACAGACCATGACCGACTGGCAGACATATGAACCGATCATCCGTACCAGCGTCTTTTTTGGGGTCTTGTTATTGATGGCGTTGCTGGAAATGCTCCAGCCGCGCCGACCGCTCCACGCCAGCAAACCACAACGCTGGCTCAACAACCTCGGCCTCGTCGTTCTCAACAGCCTGATACTGCGACTGCTGTTTCCTGCCGCTGCCGTCGGCATCGCCCTGCTGGCCGAACAACACCATTGGGGACTACTGCATACCCCACTGCTTGAACAGCTGCCCAGCCCCCTGCTGCTGGTTGCGACCATCCTGCTATTGGACTACCTGATTTGGGCGCAACACCGGGTTTTTCACGCCGTGCCGTTATTATGGCGATTACACCGCATGCACCACGCCGATCTTGATATCGACGTCACCACCGCCCTGCGTTTTCATCCGCTGGAAATACTGCTGTCGATGCTGATCAAAACCGCCGTTATCACCCTGCTTGGCTTACCGGCACTGGCCGTCCTGCTGTTTGAAATCCTGCTGAACGCCTCTGCCATGTTTAACCACGCCAACATCAGGTTGCCCAACCACCTCGACCGCCACCTGCGACGGATCATCGTTACCCCCGATATGCACCGCGTGCATCATTCCTGGCACCCAACTGAAACCCACTCCAACTTCGGCTTCTTCCTGAGTGTATGGGATCAGTTGTTTGGCACCTACGTCCCTCAACCCAAGGATGGCCACCTCAATATGACCATTGGCCTGAAACAATATCGACAGCCTCAGGATTCAAGGATTGATCAGTTATTAATACAACCATTCAAGGAGTGAGGGGAGAGAGAAGAGCGGATCAATTCCAGCGATTATGCAGATTGGGGAGAGTTGCTGAGAAAAAACTTCCAGTACTGCCTGGTAATAGTTGGGCAGAATAACCAAGAAACTAAAATCATCATATAATTTAATTATATAAATAATTTATTTAAGCCTCCCATCATATTGTTATAAAAATCCACACTCTCCAACCCAATCAGGTCATTTATTGATCAGGATTTTAAAGCTTGCACCGACTCCCCGAGAGAGTCAGAATAACATACTGATCAATGTCAATTGGATTCTGATTACAACGGAGGAATAGCTATGGGAAGGCTTTTTCACTTGCCTCCAAGTGCCGCTTGTCTGTCTGCTTCAATGAGAGACCTGGGTTATTCACTGGAAGCTGCAATCGCAGATTTAATTGATAACAGTATCAGTGCAAACACCAGCACTGTTGATATAATTTGCGATCAATCTTCTGAAATACCTGCTCTCGTTATCCACGATAACGGTCATGGGATGAGTGAAACAGAGTTAATAAATGCCATGCGCCATGGCACAATCAGCCCACAACAGAACCGTTCTCAACATGATCTTGGACGATTTGGCCTCGGGCTAAAAACTTCTTCATTCTCACAATGCCGCTCTCTAACAGTAGTAAGCAGAAAAGATGGAGTAACCAGCGGTGCAGAATGGAATCTGGACCAGATTAATGCCGATGACGACTGGAATCTGACGATTCTGGATGATGCTGACATTGATGCATTGCCTTTCATCCAGAAACTAAATGAACATGGAACAGCTGTTATTTGGACAAACCTGGATCGCCTGCTGGAAAGTGAAGAAGAAGATCAGCGGGATGCTATCGTCAATGAAAAACTTGAAGTTGTACATCGACACCTTGCATTGGTTTTTCACCGCTTTCTTGCTGGTGAAGTCAAAGGTTATAAACAACTATCCATAACAATCAATGGCCATCCTGTAACTCCATTCGATCCATTTTGTAGAAAAAACCCGGCCACCCAAGTATTGCCTGAAGAAATAATCCGTATCAATGAAACAGAAGTTCGGTTTCAGCCATACATCCTTCCACATCACAGTCGCTTGTCTACTTCAGAATATGACTATTACCAAAGCCGTAGTGACTTCATATCAAACCAAGGTGCCTATGTGTACAGAAACGGGCGATTGATGGCTTGGGGAGACTGGTTCCGAATGGTGCCCAAAGGAGAAGCAACCAAGCTTGCCAGAGTACAAATCGACTTTCCCAACAGTTTGGACGAAGCGTGGACAATTGACATTAAAAAATCCAGAGCCCGTCCTCCACAAGTTGTACGTGAACGACTACGCCAAATTATCGACCGAATAACATGTAGGAGCGTACAGGTTCATCGCGGCCGTGGAGAAAGGCTATTCCAGGAAAGTCGTGTTCCTCTATGGGAGCGCTACGCCGACCACAATGGCATTCACTTCTCTCTGAATGAACAGCACCCATTGATAGCCGCTTTGGAAAAAAAACTTGCTTCCAAGGAAATAAATATCCTACATATACTCTTGGATTCAATATCTGCCTCTCTCCCAATAGAAATGATATATTCCGATTACTCAACCAATCCTCACGATATCAAAAAATCATCAATAACAGATAGAGAAACAAAAGATAAAATATTGAATTTATGGCAGGCAATATATGGTGAAAGCCTTGGCAATACTGATGATTTCTTAAATATTTTACGTTCAATTAAAATTTTTGAAGATAACTTTGATGAAATAGAAAAACATATCAAGGAGGAATTCTCATGAAGAATAAAATCAATGGAGAAAAACAAAAGCTCACCAGTGCTCTTATTACTTTATTATCTGGTGAAGCTAACAAGGAAGTGCCAACTCATGAGGAGGTTGAAGAAATAGCAAAGCAAATTTCTTTAATGTTCGGATACACTAATGAACTGGACACTGTTGTAACAGATGTATTGATAGCTCTAGTCACACGTATGGGAGTTGGAGTTTCTCTGGTTGACGAAGATGCCAACCATGACCCTGATTGGGTTAAACGTAATGGAGTTAATGGGGTTTATACTGATGCTTATGAACGTTTTTTAAAAGAGCAAGGCTGGGGACCCGAACTGGTGCAATCCCTCAGCGATGTCACTATGCGTATTCTCGGCCATCTTCAAGACCCCCTCAGTGATGAAGCACGCTGGAACCGTAGAGGCCTTGTTATAGGGCATGTACAATCCGGTAAAACAGCCAATTATACTGGTTTGATCGCCAGAGCATCTGACTCTGGTTATAAGTTCATTATTGTTATTGCTGGTATTCATAACAATCTCAGAAAACAGACCCAGCAGAGAATTGATGAAGCTTTTATTGGTAGATCAAGTGACCCCGAGAATCGTTGCAGTATTGGAGTCGGGAATATTATTTCTGACAAATATCCTCACCCCGCTACACTGACAAATATAAACGAAGATTTCAATAAAAATACTGCAGAGAAAAGTGGCTGGCAAATAAACGATTTCAGCAAACCTATCATTCTGGTTATAAAAAAAAATGTTTCAACCTTGTCCGCTTTACACAAATGGCTAAAAACGCTTAATGCCAAAAAAAATGGCCGAATTTCCGATGTTCCAATGTTATTAATTGATGACGAGGCAGACAATGCATCAATCAATACCAACAAAGAAGAAATAAATCCAACTAAAACAAATTCAATGATTCGTAAAATCCTTGGGTTATTCGACAAGTCCTGTTATGTGGGTTACACCGCAACACCCTTTGCTAACATTTTCATTGATCCCGATTCTTATGACAAAGAAGCTCTAGAAGAATTATTCCCAAAAGATTTCATTCATTGCCTTGATGCACCTACAAGTTATTTTGGTGCTGAAAAGGTTTTCATCGATGAAGCGAATAGTAAAAAAGTTATTCGATCGATCGATGACTGTGAAGAGTTACTTCCTCAATCACATAAACGTGATGACACTATAATAGAATTACCAACCAGTCTCTACACAGCTTTTAATATATTTATAATTGCTCGTGCTATTCGTAATCTTAGAGGCCAGAAAAGAAAGCATTGCTCAATGATGATCAATGTATCCCGTTTTGTCCCCATACAACAAGCTGTTCGTAGTTTTTTAAGCCTGAGAGAAAAGCAAGTCCGTGCTGCAGTCAGGGCTAATTATGCAATGCCTGAAGAAATTTCATCTAAAAACAAGTATATGCAAGAGCTGCGCTTGGCTTTTGATAATGAATATTCAAATTATGGATATTCATGGCTAGATGTAAAGAGTGCACTCTTTGGTGTTTTTGATAATCTCCATCTTTATGTCATTAATAGCAAAAGTGATGAAGTCCTTGACTACAAAAAGTATGAAAAAGAAGATATTGGTCTGACGGCAATTGCTATTGGTGGACTGAGTCTGTCTCGTGGATTGACAATAGAAGGATTGACTGTCAGCTATATGTATAGAAATACAAAGATGTACGACACTCTGATGCAAATGGGAAGATGGTTTGGCTACAGACCTGGCTTTGAAGATTTGTGCCGCATATATCTATCCAATGATTCAATAGATTGGTACTCCCACATTGCAGAGGCATCAGAAGAACTTGTACAACAAGTTAAAAAAATGAGGAGAGATGGCCTGACTCCTAAACAATTTGGCCTGTACGTACGATCTCACCCGGAACGATTGCTTATAACGGCAGCCAATAAAATGCGCTCAGCCCAACAAGAATCTTTCCAGCTGAGTTTCAGTGGAAAGCTCCAGGAAAGCCATATTGTTTCTACCAATACAGATGTAAATAGTCACAATATAAATCTTATTTCAGAATACTGGGAAAATGGATTTAATGGAAAAATTGCCGAACCAACCAAAAAAGGCTATATATTCAGAGACGTTTCAATTGATATTATTGTAGATTTTCTTACTAAGTTTGAATGTCATTATCTTTTTGATAAAGACAAGATGAATATTATCAATTATTTGGAGGAGCTAATCGATATACAACCTGTTGCCGATGTTTTACTCATATCACCTCCCAATGGATCTGGTGGTGAACGTCCATTCACACTCAAAAATCAGGAGCGTGCCGTTGATGAAGGCAGGCTAGGTAATAATTATTGGCAATTAAATAAAAGTCGGGTTGCATCACGAGGAGATGAGCAGCTAGGGCTTTCTGATGAGCAAATTTCAGAAGCATACTCCCTAGCTAAAAATGATAAAATTACAGCTAATGTATCTGATGTACATTATCGAGCAGTCAGAAAAAAACCACTTCTTATGCTTCATAGCTTGTCTCCCAAAAGCGATATAATACAAGGTCCGATTGCGGCATTTGGAGTTAGTTTTCCAAGTGGTAATTGGCTCCAAACTATAAATGTTGTTGTGAATCAGGTTTGGCTAAAACAACAGGCAGAAGGTACTCCCGACAATCCAGATGATGAAGAAGATTATGATGCATGATTCTCCATGGGATGAAATTTCTGTCCCACACCAAGACTTACATACAAGAAGGCTGACTCACCAAACAGCTGTCCCTTGCTTTTGGGGGAGAGATACCAATGGAAACTGCCTGTTTATTATAGAGCTTACAGGTAACTTAATCCCTCAGTATCGATTGGGCCTGATACCGGTAAAAGGGGTTAGTATAGATCTTCGTGGCGAATCAATTCACAGTCCAAAACAACGACTGATATTGACTTTAGAAAAACAAACCGATAGAGATATTTTTGAAAGCCTTTGTCAAACATTAGCCATCGCACTCGAGAAAGCTTCAGACTCTGTCAGTTCACTAGCGATCACCTTTGCACACCTTCGCCGCTGGAAGGTTTTTTTGGCTGGACGCAACCATCACATGTCTCCGAGACAAGTCCTTGGTCTTTTCGCAGAGATTACATTTCTTCTGGAGCTATTAGAACAAGACAAATCAAAAGATTATGCGCTACAATCTTGGTTAGGGCCGGAGATGTCCCATCAGGATTTTATATATGGAAATACTTCTGTTGAAATCAAAGCTATCTCTGGCATAGAAAGAAATTCAGTAAATATATCATCGGAGGATCAGCTTGAATCACTCAATGACAATCTTTTTCTGCGGATTTATCGGTTGAGTAGCCTATCTGAGTCAAAGAATGCTCAATCATTAAATAATATTATTGAGTCAGTTTATTGCACATTAAACGACCCCGATGACATTGATAATTTTAATGAAAAATTATCTCTTTATGGTTACACCCCAATAGCAATTTATGACAAGCCTTGTTTTTTGGTTAATGAATGCCGAACCTATAAAATAAATCATGATTTCCCCAGAATAATACGATCAGAGATTTCTTCTGGATTGACAAATGTAAAATACGATATAAATTTGGAATCCATTACCTCATTCGAGTGTGATAGAGCACATGTTTTCAAGGAGTAGGAATATTGATGAAAGACAGTATTGAAGAATTCTTTCATTCGTTTCGCCAAGAGCTAATGAGCAGTGCTCTCGTTAATGGCAGCTTTGAACTATCATCGTTCATGGAAACAATAGCTGATGAGCTGCTGGAAACAGGATTTACCGAAGGGTTTGAATTATGTCATTACCGTGCTCAGAGGGGAATGCGTATAGATGGCTACTGGTTCAATGATGAAGGTGTTCTCAGTCTTTTCATTGCAGATTTTGACTCAAGGGTCGAGTTGGAATCTATTAACAGAACTGAAATTTCTACAATTTTCAAACGTGTTATCAATTTTTTTAATGCATGTATCACTAAAGATCTGGCATCTTATCTTGAAGTAACTTCACCAGAATATGGACTTGCCAGACAGATAACTGATCGCTTCAAACATATTCAGAAACTAAATCTGGTTATTTTCTCAGAAAGAGCTATCAGTATCCGAATCAAGGAAATTCCAGACGATGAAATATTAGGAATACCAACATCCTTTAATATTTGGGATATTTCACGACTTTATAGGCAACGAAATTCTCGAAATAAAAAAGAACCCTTGGATCTGAATTTTGAAGAAATGTTTGGCAATGGTATATACTGTCTTCCTGCTCACCTTGGCGAAGACTCTTACAAGTCCTTTCTTATTGTTATGCCAGCAGAAATTATCGCTTCATTATATGGGAAATACGGAGCACAACTTCTGGAACAAAATGTCCGTACTTTCTTACAAGCACGGGGTAACGTCAACAAAGGTATGAGATCAACCATATTGACCGAACCGGGAATGTTTTTTGCTTATAACAATGGCATTACGGCCACAGCCAGAGGTGTTGGTGTAAAAGAAAATGAAAAAGGACTTCAAATAACCAGAATCATTGACTTACAAATAGTAAATGGTGGGCAAACAACCGCTTCATTATTCCATACAAAAAAACGAGACAATGCAGATCTTTCAAAAATATTCGTACAAATGAAACTATCCGTAATTGACGACAATGATATCAGTGAATCTGTTGTTCCTAAAATTTCTGAATATGCCAATACACAAAACAAGGTTAATGCTGCAGATTTTTTTTCTAACCATCCATTTCATATTAAAATGGAAGAACTTTCCCGGCGTCTTTGGGCCCCTGCACAACAAGGTGCGCAAATTGAAACACATTGGTTCTATGAACGAGTACGTGGACAATATGCAGACGCGCAATCCATACTTACACCTGCACAAAAAAATAAATTCAAGACTGAAAACCCAAAAACACAAATGTTCACAAAAACTGATCTCGCCAAATTTGAAAATGTATGGGATGAACACCCCAAATGGGTCAATCTTGGAGCACAGAAAAACTTCTCTCAATATGCTACTAGAATTGGTAAAAGCTGGAGTAAAGATCAAAGTATTTTCAATGAATTTTATTTCAAAAGAGCTATAGCACGTGGCATAATATTTCGAGCTACAGAAAAAATAATTTCATCTCAGGCCTGGTACAATGGTGGTTATAGAGCCAATATTGTCGCATATACTCTCGCAACCATTGGAGAAATAGCCAAGAACAACAAGCAGTCTATCGATTCTCTGAAAATATGGAAAAGTCAAAAAATAGATCCTGTTCTTGAAAAAGCCATCTCTATTACTGCTAAGAAAATATCTGAGATTATAAGCCATCCACCACAAGGAATATCCAATGTTACTGAATGGTGCAAAAAAGATTCATGTTGGAACAAGATAAAGGATCAAACTGATATTATTTCCGCATCGTTACCAGATGATTTCTTTGGAACATTAATATCCGATACCGATGAAAAAGAATCTCAGGGAGTGGCAAAAATAATACAAAAAATTGATGATGGCATTAAAGCCCAAAAGGAAGCAATCTCAATTTCTCCGACGCAGTGGCATAAAATTCACACAGAGCTGAATAATCGGGGACTTCTTACCCCTAAAGAAGCTGAAATCCTTCGCTTGGCTGAGAAAATTCCGTTTAAAATACCCTCAGAAAAGCAATGTATCATACTACTGACATTGCTTGCCAAAGCCAAAGAAGAAGGATGTATCAAACCTTAAACAACTTGAACACCACCTCTGCCAGCTGTACCGCCAGGTATGGTGGTACAGCATTACCGACCTGTACGTATTGCTGAGTCCTATTTCCTTCAAAAAAATAGTTATCAGGAAATGTTTGTATCCGAGCGGCTTCCCGTACAGTAAGACTTCGGCATTGCCTTGCATCTGGATGAATAAAGTAATGTCCATCTTTTGAAATATGGCTAGTTACTGTTGTTGCAGGTCTACCATAACGCTGAACACGAAACCGGTCTGCAAACTTTCCCGTGTTCCAATTTGCATGATTGGGAGCAAGAACTTCAGGATAATCTTCTGACTTTGGAAATGGTTTATCATAATCACCATATATCAAGGCCCAACAAGCGCTGAATATATATCGACCCAAGTCACTTTCCATATGACTTCGTGCTGCATGATTCAATACATATTCCGGGCAATTTATACTATACCAATTACGCAAATTAACAGGTAAACAATTTGAAAAACGTTCTTCTGGATATATACGGGATAGCGCAGGTGAATCATACTTAAGGAGTTTTTTGGTATCTATCAATTTCTTCAATAAAACAGTATGATTCATCTCCTTCAATTCATTACTCATCGAAGAAATTTGTTCTTGAAGTACTTCCTTCCAAGCTTCAGGGGAGTCTTTCTTTTTAGAAAGTTTGCTACGAAGAACAGGAAGTCCATGCAGTACATGTTCTATAGGTATCATTTTCTGTTTTTGAAGATATTCTGGCTCTCGTTTTATTTTTTTTGCCACACCTAGCAAAATCACACGATGTCGAGCCTGGGGAATTCCATATTTTTCTGCGCGAATAATATAATCATGGTCATCTTTATATTTTTGCTCTTCATCATCTGGCGCCTTTACAAATGAATAGATATTGTATTCATTCCCTCCAGAAAAATCACCACAAGCTATAGATGGATTGCTCAAATCTCTCCTGATCGTGGGAAATATGCGCTCACCATCAACTTGTGATGACAATATTCCTTTTACATTCTCCATAACAAAGACATCAGGCTGAATAATGGACAATACTTTCAGATATTCCTGATACAGAAAATGACGAAGGTCTGTCTCTGCTTCATAACCTTTAATCCCCTTGTTTCGCGCTCTCCCGACTAAGGAATAGGCTTGACATGGAGGCCCTCCAATAACGATCCAGGACTCACCAGAATACTGTTCCTTTAGCTCATTGAGTCTATGGTGAATTGTTTCATTATCTTCCCCTAGAGCAGTAGGCCTATCAAGGGTTTCCCTGCAAGCTTCCTCCCACTCATCAGGAAATCTGTTAATCATCTCCTTTTTTTCAAGAATCCCCTGCGTATATTCAAAATATGCAGAAGTATCATTGCGCTCCTTGAGTATTCGATAAAATGCTCTCAAGGTAAGTGTCTGGTGGGCACTGGGCTCTTTTTCAACAGACATTCGGATTTTGAATGGTGATGCTCCACTCCCATCAGACGAATTCTTGACAAATGCACTGAAACCTTCACCAAGACCACCAGGGCCTGCGAACAAATCGATAATATTGATACGGGATGTCATAAATAAGGGCAAATCTTCCGTGTGAGTTCGCCAGAATACTGGTCAAATCATCCTAATTCCAGGGGAGCCTTCCAGATGACTGACATCGTTGATAAAAGTATTCGGTCCCGCATGATGTCGGCAATCCGGGGAAAGAACACAAAACCGGAAGTACTGATCCGTAAGAGCTTGTTTGCACGAGGTTTTCGCTACCGCTTGCACAGCAGCCGCTTACCAGGAAAACCCGACCTGGTTTTCCCTAAATACCGGGCGGTAATCTTGATCAATGGGTGTTTCTGGCATAGACATGAATGTCACCTGTTCAAGTGGCCATCATCCAGGCCAGACTTCTGGCGCAAGAAGCTGGAAGGCAATTACTCCAGAGACCAGCGTAATATCAAATTACTGCACGATCTGGGTTGGCGCACTCTGGTAATCTGGGAGTGTGCAATCAAAGGCAAACAGCGCTTGCCTGTAGAAGCACTGACTGACCAGATTGCATATTGGTTAACAGCTGATTGTCCGTCAACGAGCATACCTGATGCCAATTAATAACTGGTTATTTACATAATATCGTTATTTCTTTTTAGACGACATTATCCGGTGAGTAGCCTGGTCTCATTCATTCCAGCCTCGCTACCCTACAACCTCGATAAAGACGTCCGCTGGCTCGCGGGTAATCACGTAGCCCAGGCTTTTAAGGGAGGTAAAGCCGCTGCTTAATACCGGTGTTTCACTGCCGCTATCGGCATAGGTCCAAACGTTTTCGGGGGACTCTTGCATGATTTCGAGCACTCGGGCGTACTCCAGTCCGCTACGTCCCATCAGGCAGCCATCCAGTCCGGCCTGTTCGTTATGGGGGTTACGTATGGGGCGATATTCTTCAAAAAATTCCTGGGTGGTGATGGTGCGCATGCTGATCTCCGCTGGTTTGCTGCGATATGCCTGAATCTGGTGTGGATGTACCAGGGTGGAGTGTACTTGGCTGTCATCCATTTGGGTGCAGGTATTTGCTGGAGTGTCCTGGTTTGGTCATAAAATCAGGAGTAGTGGTGGTTTTTGTCGTTATTCTGTCTCTCGGGGCTATTGTTTTACCGCGCCATGCCTGTTCAATACCGGTTCATACTCCGAATCTATCGCCTATCCCCTATCGCCCGGTATCGTTGTTCAACCACCCAACGCCGCTGTTTAACCGTTGTTCGGCCCCGGTTTTCTGACGACGGTCTGGCCCGCTTCTACCCGATAAGGCAACCACAATTTGCCGCTGCGGTCACTTTGCCTCACTATGCGCTCCCTTTTCTCCCCGTGTACTGATCATGTCTGATGTTCCTCCTGTGCTCGAAAATGCGGTTACTCGTCTGCGTCAGCGCGAGTTGGCGCAGTCCCGGCGGGCATTTATTGCCCGTGGCGGGCGGATGGTTCGTTGTCCGCATTGTTTGCTGTCGGTGCCCTTGTGTTTGTGTTCAGAACGGCCAGCGCCGTCGGATGAAGCGGCCGTTTGTCTGATTTTTTATAAGGGTGAGGTCTACAAACCCAGTAACAGCGGCCGTCTGGTGGCGGATGTATTAAGCGATAATCACGCTTTTCTGTGGAATCGCACCGAGCCGGATCCGGCCCTGCTGGCGTTGCTGACCAATCCGGCTTATGCCCCTGTACTGGTGTTTCCGTTCCAGTACGCCGACAGTCACCGTCGCCTCGATACTCCCGCGGCGTTGCAGCAATACCGTACACAGGCCGCGGAGTCCCGGCGCAAACCGCTGCTGGTATTGCTGGATGGCAGCTGGCGCGAAGCGCGCAAGATGTTCCGTAGCCCCGGTCTGGCTAATCTACCGGTGTTGGGTATTCAGCCACAGGCTCCGGGCAACTATCAGTTACGGGAAGCGGCGCACGATTATCAATTGGGTACTGCTGAGGTGACGATCGAGATCCTGCAGCAGTTGCAGGCACCGGTTGCCAGCGCTCGTCTGGCGGTATATTTCAACCTGTTCCGTGAACGTTATCTGGCCGGCAAGCCCAGTCACTGAGCGGCAATGTGGCCAGCCGCGGATTTAATCAGCGGTCAGAAGGCTGTTTTCTGGCGCTCAGAATGATTCAGCAACGACTGACAGACGTCGGCTTTGCGGTGGAAATCCATGGCCTGCGGCCGGATCGACAAGACAGCTTCCGCTGCAATGGGTACAATTCGGGCGTTTTTTGACTTATTCACCCAAGAAAAGACTGATTCCCATGGGCAGAGCGTATCAAAACCGGAAAGAATCCATGGCCAAAACGGCCGCGGCAAAAACCAAGGTCTACTCCAAGTATGGCCGTGAAATTTATGTAGCCGCCAAGGCGGGCGGTACCGACCCATCGGCAAACCTGTCGTTGCGTTCCCTGATCGATCGGGCCAAGAAAGACCAGGTACCGACCCACGTGATCGAGAAAGCCATCGACAAAGCCAACGGTGGCACGGGCGAAGATTTCCAACCCGCGTTGTACGAAGGCATTGCTCCGGGTGGGGCCATGGTGTTGATCAGCGCCCTGACCGATAACCCCAACCGTACTTTCGGTGAAATCCGCGGTGTATTCTCCAAATGCAAGGCCAAACTGGGCAGCCAGGGCTCGGTCTCACACATGTTCGATCATCGCGCCATGTTTGTATTTGCCGATGACAGCGAAGATGACGCACTGGAGATGCTGATGGAAGCGGATATCGATGTCTCGGATATCGACTGCGAAGACGGCATGGTAACGGTGCTGGTGCCACCTACCGAGTTTTTCAAAACCAAAACCGCTCTGACCAGCTGGCGCCCGGATATTGATTTCGAAATGGAAGAAATCACCTATCTGCCGCAGATGCCGCACCCGATTGCCGCCGACGATGTCGAGCACTTTGAGCGTTTTGCCAATCTGATGAACGATCTGGAAGATGTGCAGGAAATCTACCATAACGGTGAATTTGAAAGCTGATTCCCAGCGATTGCAGGTCTTGAACAGCCGCCAGCTCTGGCGGTTGTTCCGCTGTTGGCCGCACCACACCGGCTACCGTTTTCTTGCCCGGTTATGATCCACTTCTCGCTTGTATTGATTCTTTAATGGATCAGTAACACCCGCTCCAACACCCGCTCCCTAGCCTCTCTGAAACTTTTTATGGCGTCAGCATTCTGCCATTTGAGTGTCATCCAACTGTCATACCCGAGTCAAAGCACTGTCATTAAACAGTCATACGCTAACGCACCATATATGACCTTAAAAAACATTGGCTTACAAAGGATATCGCAATGACTCTTGAGATGATGAAGAAGACGGCACTGGCTGTAGCAATGGCATCACTGCTGGCTGCGTGTGGCTCTGATGGCGATGACGGCACCAATGGTGTTGACGGTACTAATGGCGTTGACGGCACCGATGGCGTTGACGGCACCAATGGCGTTGACGGCACCGATGGCGTTGACGGCACCGATGGTGTTGATGGCACCGATGGCACCGATGGCGTTGACGGCACCGATGGTGTTGACGGTACCGATGGTGTTGATGGCTTCAGTGGTCAGCTGGTTCAGGTCGGCCGTTATGAGTCGGGTATTTATGACGATGGCGGTGCTGAAATCGTTGCCTTCGACAGCACCACCAACAAACTGTTTGTGATCAACTCAGGGAATGCCGCGGTTGACGTGCTCGACCTGAATGATCCATCCGCCCCAACGCTGCTGGGCACTATTTCTGCCGAAGACGCCGGTGTAGCCGACTTCGAAGTCGGTGGCGCCAACAGCGTCGCGGTCAGCAATGGCATTCTGGCCCTCGCCGTCGAAGCAGATACCAAACAGGACAACGGCCGCGCTTACTTCTACAACAGCGATACCCTGGCATTTATCTCCTCCGTGGAAGTCGGTGCCCTGCCAGATATGATCACCTTCACTCACGACGGTAGCGCTGTACTGGTCGCCAACGAAGGCGAGCCAAACGACGACTACACCGTCGATCCAGAAGGTTCGGTATCGATCATCAGCATCACCGATGGCGTCCCAGCCACAACCGCCAACACCGCGGGCTTCTCTGCGTTCAATACTGATGGCGCCACCCCGATTGATGACGACGTCCGTATCTTTGGCCCTGGTGCCACCGTCGCCCAGGATCTGGAGCCAGAATATATTGCAGTGTCTGCCGACAACAGCACGGCCTTTGTATCGCTGCAAGAAAACAACGCCATGGCAATCGTCGACATCGCCACCGCTACGGTAACAGACGTAGTAGCGCTGGGCTTCAAGGACCACAGTGTTCAAGGCAACGGCCTGGATGCCAACAAGGAAGACGAGGTTGCCAATATCGAACAGCAACCACTGCTTGGCATGTACATGCCAGACTCCATCGCTTCTTACTCGTTTAACGGCAACACCTATATCGTTACCGCCAACGAAGGTGATGCTCGGGACTACGATGGCTTCTCTGAAGAATCCGATCTGGAAGACCTGGACCTGGATACCACAGCCTTCACTTCCGACCAGATTGCCGTACTGCAAGACGGCGACGCTGGCCTGGGTGGCCTGACCGTATCCGGCGTTGATGGCGATACCGACAACGACGGCGATATCGATGAAATTTACGTCTACGGCGCGCGCTCGTTCTCTATCTGGAATGCAGAAGGCGACCTGGTGTTTGATTCTGGCGATCAGTTCGAGCAAACCGTTGCCGATACCACGCCTTATTACTTCAACGCCTCCAACGACAACAACAAGATCGACAACCGTTCCGACAACAAAGGGCCAGAGCCAGAAGGTCTGACTCTGGGTGAAGTGAACGGCGAAACCTATGCGTTTATTGGTCTCGAACGTCAGGGTGGCATCATGGTGTTTAACGTCAGCAACCCGTTCGCACCACAGTTTGTAACCTACGAACTGAACCGTGACTTCTCTGTTGATATCGACGAAATCGACGATGGCAACCTGGCCGCTGGCGCAGCTGGCGATCTGGCTCCAGAAGGTCTGGCCTTTGTCTCTGCCGACAACAGCCCAAGCGGTAACGCCCTGGTTATTGTGGGTAACGAAGTGTCCGGTACTACTACCGTGTACGAATTCAAGTAAGTCGCACCACGCTCGATAAAAACCGGCTGAATAGCCGGTTTTTTTATGTCTGTGTACCAGCTATGCCAGTACTCTCTTGAGTAGCAGAATCCACGCTAAAGAACGAACCATGCCGCTAGCGACGGCGGTCGTTCCGCAACATCGACAACACCGGAGCCACATCCGGGCGCTTGCCACGCCAGACGTAAAACGCTTCTGCGGCCTGCCCGACCAGCATCCCCAAACCGTCGATCGTCTGTGCTGCCCCGAGGGCACCGGCCCAGGCGTTGAATACCGTGGCCTGATCTCCGTACATCATGTCGTAGGTGATGGTGTGATGTGCCACCAGCTCATCGGCCAGCGGTGGCAAGTCGCCTCCCAGGCTGGCAGAGGTGCCGTTGATAATCAGATCAAATGGCCCACTCAACCCAGCAAAACCGCTGGCGCAGATGTTGCCCAGATCACTGAAATCTGCCGCCAGTTGCTCCGCCTTGCTCACCGTGCGGTTGGCGATCACCAGCTCTGCCGGGTGTTCTTCCAGCAGGGGCTGCAGCACACCTTTAACGGCACCACCGGCTCCCAACAGCAAGATACGTTGCCCGGCCAATGGCACCTGGTGTCGTTTCAGATCCAGCACCAGTCCGGCACCGTCGGTGTTATCTCCCAGCAACGAGCCATCCGGCTGTTTTTTCAGGGTGTTGACGGCACCGGCTCGCCGGGCCCGGTCGGTATAGGCATCGGCGAGCTGATAGGCCTCTTCCTTGAACGGTA
Source organism: Oceanobacter sp. 4_MG-2023 (assembly GCF_030689165.1). NCBI lineage: Bacteria > Pseudomonadati > Pseudomonadota > Gammaproteobacteria > Oceanospirillales > Oceanospirillaceae > Oceanobacter > Oceanobacter sp. 4_MG-2023. The sequence goes on from NZ_JAUYVV010000003.1 coordinate 120,666, forward strand.
CGGTGATATTCATGCCACAACCGCCACCATGTTCAAAAAACAGCCGGGCGTCGCGCTCAAAACCATCGCGCGGGAATAACAGCGCGGTGTAGAGAATGTCTTCGCCGGTTTGCGCCGCAAACTCGGTGTGTATCAGCGGTGACTTGCTGTGCCCAATGGGATTGCCCACAACGGCGTAACGATCGGTCATACAGAAACTCCTGCGTATCCTGACGATGGTGTGCCAACCCGGTGCTCAGACCCAGTCTTTATGAGGCAAAAAGTCGGTGTATAAACGTGCTTCGGCCGATCCCGGTTCTGGCTGCCAGTCGTAATCCCAGTGCACCACCGGCGGCAAGGACATCAGGATGGATTCGGTACGGCCACCGGTTTGCAAACCAAAAATCGTTCCACGATCAAACACCAGATTAAACTCGACATAGCGGCCACGGCGATAACACTGGAACTTGCGCTCACGCTCACCCCAGGGCTGGTCTTTGCGACGCGCCACAATCGGGACATAGGCATCAATATAGGCATTACCCACCGCTTGCATAAAGGCAAAGCTTTTGTCGAAATTACGCTCGCCATCCCATTCGTTGAGGTCATCAAAAAACAGGCCGCCAACGCCTCGGGTTTCGTTGCGGTGCTTGAGGAAAAAGTACTCGTCACACCACTGTTTGTATCTCGGGAAGACTTCATCACCAAAGGGGGCACAGGCGTCCTTGGCGGTCTGGTGCCAGTGCACCACATCCTCTTCGTCTGGATAAAACGGCGTCAGATCCAGACCACCACCAAACCACCACACCGGCGCTTCGCCGGGTTTTTCGGCCACAAACAGCCGTACATTGGCGTGTGATGTCGGCACATAGGGGTTTTCCGGGTGTATCACCAGCGAGACGCCCAATGCCTGAAAACTGCGTCCAGCCAACTCCGGCCGGTTGGCCGTCGCCGATGCGGGCAAGGTTTGCCCACGCACATGGGAGAAATTCACCCCACCTTTTTCAATCACCGCCCCATTGGCAATCACGCGGGTACGGCCACCACCAAGCAACTGCAAGCTGCCCTCGGCTTCGTCCCGCTCCCAGGTGTCTTCACTGAAGCGGGCCTGGCCATCCTGCTGCTCCAGTGCAGCGCAGATACGATCCTGTAAATCGAGTAAAAAAGCTTTGACTGCGTCGACGTCGCAGTGGCTGTGATCGGTCATTAAAAGAGGCTCCTGAGGGTCGACGTGCATCAGCGCAAGCGCGTGCCGTCCAGAGTTCGAATTTCGGAAGGTTGACGACGGCCGCCCAGTACACCAGGCAGTAAATAATCCAGATCGTCGGCAAAATACTGCCGCACCTTCAGCGCCGTGCGGGCAGGCTCGGCTCCGGCCGGATTGGCAGAGGTCGAGACCAGTGGCCCGACCTGTTGGCACAAGGCCGACACCAGTGGATGATCGGCAATACGTACCGCCAGCGATGCATGTTCGCCCCGTAACAACGGACTGACGTCATCCCTGCAAGGCAACACCCAGGACACCGGCCCTGGCCAGCTGGCACGCACCTGAGCTTCATCACTGCTGCTCAACGGCAAGAGCCAGTCATCCAGCTGTGATAACGAGGCAGCCACCACCACCAGACCTTTTTGCCACGGCCGCTGTTTTAACGCCAGAATCCGCTCGATCGCACGTTCATCCGCCGGGTGACAACCCAGCCCCCAGACGGCTTCGGTCGGATAGGCAATCACGCCACCGCTGTTCACGGCACGGCACGCCTGCTGCAAATGCCAGGCATTAAGGTAAAAAGACAAGGTGCTTTCCTGCAAGATAATTGGCCGAACCCTACCCCATCACCGGAAGCTCGACAAGCATCCGCCAGCGCAACGTGCTGGCTGGCTGATTGAGAGCAGATTGTTTGGCTGTTGGGTATCCTTGCGCTTTCGTCGGTGTGGGGGACATATATTTAATCCTGCACGGCTCTGCGCGAGTATTGCCGTTGTTCAGGGCAAGGCGACGAATGCAGCGAAATGACGAGTCCTTTTCAAATTTGTCAACACCGCACTGGACGGCGGCTCATTACCCCCGACATTTCAATGATCGTTTCCTACGAGGTGAAGGCTCAACAATTCGCGTAATGCGAGTTCTACATCAGAAGCAACAATTCCCCATCGACTGACTATATCCAGTCGGCAAACTAACGCCGTGCTCTGCGGTAAATTTGGAACGCAGCGGAAAATTTATCCGACAGCCTACGCTCGTTACACGTTTAGTCCAGCTGAGTAAAGACTTCCGGGTGTTGTTCTGCAATACGTAGCAGGGCCACAGCCGGGCCTTGCGGTTCGCGGCGGCCCTGTTCCCAATCTTGGAGCGTACGCATGCTAACGCCCAGCAACCCCGCAAATGCTGATTGAGACATTTTGAGCTTTGAGCGGATCACTTGCGGTGGCGAAGGCTCCGAAAGCTCTGTGGTTTTTAATTGAAGCGTACCTTTCTTGTACTGCTGAATTTCTCTAATGCCACCCAGAATCTCAGCACCAATATCTCGCTTACTCATGATCTATTGCCTCTGCAATTTGTTTCAAAACATGACCAGGAATCGTAGGTCGCTCCGATTTACTATAAATCGTAAGCATCCAAATCTCATGATCAGGCCTCTTCCAATAGTAGATAACTCTAACACCACCGCTTTTTCCCTTTCCAGCGGAAGCCCAGCGAACCTTCCTAACACCACCGGAACCCTTGACGATATCACCAACATCGGGCTTTTGTATGAGGTAAGTCTGCAATGCACGATAATCTTCATCTGAAAGGTAATCTGAGAGAAGTTTCGTGAAAACACTGGTTTCGATAAATATCATAGCACCACACTATACGGCATTGCCGTATTTTTCAAGAGGGTGATTAAGCAGTGTAACTGCCTTTAGCTGCAGGAAATTTGCCGCACAGTGGTAAATTTGTTATGTTTATTTCGCTATAACTTCTATAGCTGTAACCGTTAATCGACTAATAATTACCCCAGAAATAACCGCAGATATAAAAGCCAAAACTGCCGTCAAAATCCACCCCTTCCTTAATTCATCTCTTGTATGAAAGTACTCAATAGCTTTCGCCGCCACGTATAAATAAGAATCTTCATTTTCACCTAAAATCATTATTTCTTCATAGGTTTGATTTTCGTCACCTTGGGAGTAAGCCTGGAACAATCTTACCTGCTGATAAGTATCCAGAGCTCCATCTTCTTTGTTAAAAATCGGACCTGTAAAACCGATGTAACCAGCATCGATCAAGGCAGCTAATGCATAAAAATCACGATGATCATTGTGTTTTCGAACCATTATTGAGGATAGCTCTTTTATCCCTACATCATCATTATCAAATATATGCTTTAGTATTTCGTGATGTGACCTCTTCATATTAATCCTTGGTAACCCTCTGTATCTTAGACTCCAATCAGGCCAGCCCTCAGCGCAAACGCCGATAGCCGCCCGGCTCCTGTACCAGCCAGCCTTCGAGTTCCAGCTCCAGCAGATTCGCCATCAACGAGGAGACCGATTCGCCAGTACGAATGGCCAGTACATCAAGGCTGGTGGTCGAGGCAAAATCCAGTTCCGTTACCAATGCGGGGGCCGCCGGGCTGGCTGTGGTCGGAGTCGCTGTGGCTGTTGACGATGCAGATACCGGGGCTGGCGGTGCCGTCAGGTCAAATAACGCCAGCTCTTGCAGAATGTCTTCGGCATCCCGCACCAGCAGTGCGCCATCACGAATCAGCTGATGACAACCGGCGGCCAGTGGGTTGGTGACTGCACCGGGCAAGGCCATGACTTCCCGCCCTTGCTGGGCCGCCAGCCGGGCGGTAATCAGCGAACCGCTTTTGATCGCGGCTTCAACCACGACAACCGCCTGACACAAGCCACTCACGATCCGATTACGGCCAGGAAAGAAGGATGCCTGGGGCTGGGTACCTGCTGGCAGTTCCGACAAGACCAGGCCTTGCTGGCGTATTCGGTTGTACAGTTGCCGATGACGTTTGGGATAAACCACATCGGCACCACAACCCAGCACCGCTACCGTGCTGCCTCCACTATCCAGCGCCCCCTGATGCGCCGCCGCGTCAATGCCCAGTGCCATACCACTCACGACGCACACACCGGCCCGGGCCAGGTCAGCAGCACACTGTCTGGCCCAGTCACGGGCATAAGGGGTGGGATTACGACTGCCGACCATGGCCACCAGCGGTTGTTGCAGCAGCGCCGGATTACCGCGCCAGTAAAGCCACAATGGGGCATCACTGAGGCTTGCCAGGGCTGTTGGGTAGCGGGAATCGTCACAGGTCAGTACGCCCTGGCCCGGCTCTGCTTGCCAATCCAGTAAGGCATAAAATACATCGGTGAGGGGTTGTTGCTGATATTGCTGTACCGCGGCCGGTTGCAGCCCCAGTGCCAACAACTCATCAGAGGTGCAGGCAAGCAGCGCATCGAGGCTGCCCAGCTGTTCGCGCAGTTGATAGAGAGTGGTAACGCCCACCCCACGTACCTGGCGCAGACGCCACCAGGCTGCTAACCGCTCATCCATGAGCATGGCTCCTACTGTTTTCTGTTCGTTAACACGCCTGTCTGACGGTCTGGCCTGCAGCGCTGTTATTCAGGGCTGGTGAATTTATCGCCAACTTTTAATGGCCGTGTTGCCCGCATGATCAAGGCATAGGACAGTTTTTCGAAGGTACGGAAGACCATCATGCTGCCTGCGCGCTCTTCTGGCAGCACGACTTTTTCGTCGGCAGCCCGGTCAAACACCACCGCACCGGCTTTTTTCAATATCAGCACATCGCCGGGTTCCAGGTAATCCCGTTCGCCCCGGTTCAAGACCACAACATCATACTGTCCGACCTGGGAAACGCCGTCCGAAACCGCCAGGATCTGACCAGCGACCTTGCCGTTAGGGCTTTTGGGGAAATACTGGGTGATCAGTTCGCGGTCTTCGGTGGGCAACAAGACGTCACCTACAGCGACTTGCTGGTTGGTACGATCCAGTTCTACTGTGCCAATCTCGCCATTACGGGCAATGACGCGGGCAAGGCCGATATCAATCGCTTCCAGACCCAGAATCTCTTCGGTTTCCGGGTCGGTATACAACTGACCCTGACGGAAGATGCCAAAGGCATCGGCGCTGTGGAGTTTGAAATCACCGCGGGCATACACCCGGCTGCCGGCTCCCATCAGCAGGTGGTCATCCACCCCTGACAGAATGCGTGGTGCATTGGTCAGTGTATCACCGTCGACTACCCGGTGTTCACGCAGGAAACCCCGGATGGCACCAACCGGAATCGCCGGAATCGCCGACTCAATTGATTCGATCCGCGCCGTTGGCTGCAATTTAACCGTTCCCGGGCTGAGTTTGACGGTGCGGCTGGCATCACCACGACTGACAATGCCCACTCGGGTTTCGCCGTTGATTGTCATCAGGCCAATCACATCGCCAGGAAAAATCAGGTGTGGATTGCTGATTTGCGAATTCTGGTACCAGATTTCCGGCCACATCCAAGGGTCATTGGTATAGCGGGCAGAGATATCCCACAGGGTATCGCCCTTAACAACCACGTACTCACGAGGGGCGTCTGGTAACAACTGCAACGCCGAGACATTCGCGGTTATACAAATCAGCGCGGCAAACAGCAGGCGCTTGATGGTTTTGCTCATCCTCTATTCCCTTTATCATTCCGATACTAACGTTAATCGTATTCACCGGGGTGGTGGCAGGCTAAGCTGGACAGGTTAACACCAGCCCGCGCTCGGCAATTGCAAGCCGGGCAAGTTTAACAAGCCACTACCCCCAAGTTCTATAAGCACAGTTGATCTATGGCCATTCTGGAAATACTTGAGTATCCCGACCCGCGTTTGCGCACTGTTGCCGCGCCGGTCACACAGGTTGACGATCGTATCCGCACGATCCTCAACGATATGTTTGACACCATGTATGACGCCCCGGGTATTGGTCTGGCGGCGACACAGGTCAACGTCCATGAACGCATCATTACGATTGATGTGAGCGAAGACAAGACCGAACCGCTGGTGTTTATCAATCCTGAGATCCAGGTCCTCGAAGGTGAGCTGGAAACCATGCAGGAAGGCTGTTTGTCGGTGCCCGGCTTTTATGAAGACGTGACCCGCATCGAGCACTGTCTGGTGAAAGCCCTCGACAAGGACGGCCAGCCGTTCGAACTGGAATGCACCGGCCTGTTGGCGGTTTGCATCCAGCATGAAGTCGATCACCTCGAAGGCAAGCTGATGGTCGATTACCTTTCCTTGCTGAAGCGTAATCGGATCAAGGACAAGCTGGAGAAAAAACACAAGGCGGAAGCCCGTCAGGGGAAACGCTGATGGCCCTGCGTATTGTTTTTGCCGGTACACCAGACTTTGCCGCCAGCCACTTGCAGGGGTTGCTCGCAAGCGAACACGATATCGTCGGGGTTTATAGCCAACCGGACCGGCCAGCGGGACGGGGTAAAAAACCGCAACCCAGCCCGGTCAAGCAGTTGGCGCTGCAACACGAGATACCGGTATTCCAGCCGCTGAATTTCAAGACGCCAGACAGCGTCGAGCAACTCGCCAGCCTGAATGCCGATCTGATGGTTGTGGTCGCCTATGGCCTGATTCTGCCAGAGGTCGTGCTGAACACTCCCCGTTACGGTTGCCTCAATGTGCATGCCTCGCTGTTGCCTCGCTGGCGCGGCGCGGCACCGATCCAGCGTTGTATTGAAGCGGGCGACACGCTCACCGGTATTACCATCATGCAGATGGACGTCGGTCTGGATACCGGCGCCATGCTCAATATCGTCAGCACCGCTATTCTGCCCGATGACACCGGTGGCAGCCTGCACGATCGACTGGCCGAACTCGGGCCACCGGCCTTGCTCGCCACTCTGCAACAGGTGGAAGCCGGTACGCTGACGCCTGAAGCGCAAGACGATGCCCTGGCCAACTACGCCCACAAGCTGACCAAGCAAGAAGCCCTGATCGACTGGCAGCAGCCTGCCACTGAGCTGGCGTTACGCATACGGGCCTTTAATCCCTTTCCGATGGCCTACACCCTGTTAAACCAGGATCGTGTCCGGGTACTGGCGGCAGAGGCACTGGAGACATCCGATAGTGCCGCACCGAGTGCCGCATCGAGTGCCATACAGGAGAGCCTGACACCGGGAACAATTGTTGCCGTCGGCAGCCAGGGGCTGGATATCGCCTGCGGCAGCGGCCTGTTACGCCTGACTCGGGTGCAGCTGGCCGGTAAAAAACCCATGAACGTGGCCGATCTGATCAATGGTCAACCACATCTGTTTCAACCCCACTACGTACTGGCATCCTCCCTTTGAGCCGAACACATCCGCTATTGTCGACATCCACCCATGACCCGCGCGCCCTCGCCGCCATTGGTTTGTATCTGGTCGAGGGCGGCCAGTCACTGAATACGCTGATGCCGGCGCTGGAGGGCCAGGTGGAAGACGTCGACCGGGGGTTCCTGCGCGACTTGCTGCTGGGCAGTTGTCGTTATTATTTCCGCCTCAATGCCATTGCCAAGATCTTGCTCAGCAATGCGTTTAACGACGAGCAGGAAGTGCTGCACTGTTTGCTGATTGTGGGTCTCTACCAGCTCGAAATCCAGCACAAGGCCGCCCATGCCGCCGTACACGCGACGGTAGAGGCCTGCGATGAGCTGGGCCATGGTCAGGCCCGAGGGGTAATCAATGCCTGCTTGCGCCGTTATCAGCGCGAGCAAACCGCTCTGGCGGCCCAACTGGCGGACAACCCGGTCACCGCCACCAGCCACCCCAAATGGCTGGTCAAGATGCTGACCAAAGCCTGGCCGGAGCAATGGCCCGATATACTGCACAACAATAATCAGCTGCCGCCGTTGTGCTTGCGGGTCAATCGCCGTCAGGGTGAGCGTGATGCGTATTTACAGCAGCTGCAAGCAGTCGGAATCGAAGCCTGTCCGGCGCCGTTTGCGCCCCAGGGTATTTACCTCAGTGAGCGCTGCGATGTCACCACGCTGCCCGGGTTTATGGAAGGTGCCGTCAGTGTCCAGGATGAAGCCGCTCAGCTGACCGCTGACTTGCTCGCGCCCCGGGCAGGGGAACGGATTCTTGATGCGTGCGCCGCTCCCGGTGGCAAAAGCTGTCATTTGCTGGAGCTGGCCGATATCGATCTGACGGCGGTCGACCTCGAACCCGGCCGAATGGCCCGGGTAGAAGAAAACCTCGCCCGCCTGCAGCTGTCAGCCACGCTGCACAGCGCTGATGTTGCCGAGACCGATCAATGGTGGGATGGCCAGTTGTTTGATGCCATTTTGCTCGATGCTCCCTGCTCTGCCACCGGCGTTATCCGCCGTCACCCGGATATCAAGCTGTTGCGGCGGCGTGAAGATATCGCCCGGTTGGCCGAAATTCAGGCTCTCTTGCTGGATGCCTGCTGGGCGATGCTCAAGCCCGGTGGCCGCTTGTTGTATGCCACCTGCTCGGTATTGCCGCAGGAAAACAGCCAGCAAATCGAAACCTTTGTCCAGCGCACCACTGCCGCTGGTCACTCTGACGTCACGCTTTTGTCACTGGACAAGCCGTGGGGAAGCGCCTGTAATGCCGGGCGTCAGCTGTTCCCTGCGGCCGACAGTACCGACGGCTTTTATATGGCCTTGTTACGCAAAGACATTGCCACTCCATCTGCCACTGACCATGGGGACTCCGTGTAGCCATGAAAATTATTATTCTCGGCGCTGGCCAAGTCGGCGGCACCCTGGCTGAAAACCTGGCCGTCGAACACAATGACATTACGGTGGTGGATACCGATCAGGTACGGCTGCGAGAGTTGCAGGACCGTATCGATATCAAGACGGTCTCCGGTCATGGCTCTTACCCTCATGTCTTGCGCGAAGCCGGAGCCGATGACGCCGATATGCTGGTGGCTGTCACCAATTCGGATGAAACCAATATGGTGGCCTGTCAGGTGGCTTATTCGTTATTCCGGACGCCAACCAAAATCAGCCGGATTCGCTCCAATGCCTACCTGAAGCAACCGGATTTGTTCCGGGTCGATGCCTTCCCGATCGATGTACTGATCTCCCCTGAGCAAGTAGTTACCAACTACGTACGCCGCTTGCTGGAGTATCCTGGTGCGCTGCAAGTGCTCGATTTTGCCGACAAACGCGTGCAGCTGGTGGCTGTTACCGCCTATTACGGCGGCCCGCTGGTGGGTCAGGCAATCCAGCAATTAAAGAGCCACTTGCCCGATGTCGACACCCGGGTGGCAGCGGTCTTCCGTCGCGGCAAGGCGATAGAGCCAACGGGTGACACCATTATCGAAGCCGATGACGAGGTGTTTTTTGTTGCTGCCAACGCGCACATCAAAAAGGTGATGTCCGAGTTACGCCGCACCGAAGACTCTTACAAACGCATTATCATTGCCGGGGGCGGTAATATTGGTTATCGCCTCGCCAAAGAGCTGGAAGCCACCTATCACATCAAGATCATGGAGCGTAACCGCGACCGCGCCCGCTTCCTCAGCGAGAACCTCAATCACGCCGTGGTACTGCTGGGCACCGCCACCGACAAGGCGCTGCTGGAAGAAGAAAATATCGAGAATACCGATGTGTTCTGCGCCCTGACCAACGATGACGAGGTCAATATCATGTCGTCGTTATTGGCCAAACGCTCCGGCGCCCGCAAGGTCATGACGCTGATCAACAAGGCCGCCTATGTCGACCTGGTGCAGGGTGGCTCCATCGATGTTGCCATCTCTCCCCAGCAGGCCACTATTGGCAGCCTGCTTACCCACGTACGCCGCGGCGACGTAGTGAATGTGCACTCGTTGCGACGTGGTGCCGCAGAAGCCATTGAGGCCATCGCCCATGGTGACAGCCACTCTTCCAAGGTGGTCGGCAAGGCCATCCGTGAAATCCAGCTGCCACCCGGCACGACCATTGGTGCCATCGTTCGCGGTGAAGAGGTCATCATGGCGACCTCGGAAGTGGTGGTGGAATCGGATGATCACGTCATCCTGTTTGTGATGGATAAACGCCATATTGCTGATGTGGAACGGCTGTTCCAGGTTGGGCTTGGTTTCTTCTAATACAAATACAGACGTAAGGCGAACCGGATTATGCATATCTCCGTGATTGCACGGGTATTGGGTATCTTCCTGATGTTGTTCAGCTTGACCATGCTGCCCCCTATTCTGGTCTCTTTGTGGTTTAACGATGATGCCCTGCCTGCGTTTGTCAGTGCGCTGGCGATTACCTTTGGCCTCGGCTTTTTATGCTGGCTGCCGGTGCGCCATGAACATCACGACCTGCGCACTCGGGACGGTTTTGTGATCACCGTGCTGTTCTGGATTGTGCTGGCGTTGTCGGGGTCGTTTCCCTTTATGCTGTCGGACAACCCGGGGCTGAGTTTTACCGACGCCTTTTTTGAATCGCTGTCTGGCTGGACCACTACCGGGGCGACCATCATGACCGGCCTCGACCAGCTGCCCGAGAGTATTCTCTGGTATCGCCAGCAGCTTCAATGGCTCGGCGGTATGGGGATTATTGTGCTTGCCGTTGCGGTACTGCCGATGCTGGGCATTGGTGGCATGCAGCTGTTCCGGGCCGAAACACCCGGGCCACTGAAAGACTCCAAACTGACACCCCGTATTACCGAGACCGCCAAGGCGCTCTGGTATATTTATCTGAGCCTGACCATTGCCTGTGCGCTGGGTTATTGGCTGGCGGGGATGACGCCGTTTGATGCCGTCAGCCACAGTTTTTCCACCGTGGCGATTGGCGGATTTTCAACCCACGATGCCTCTATGGGTTACTTCGACAGCGCCACCATTGAGATGATTGCGGTCTTTTTCATGCTGACCTCATCACTCAATTTTGCGCTGCACTTTTACGCCTGGCGCTACCACTCCCTGTCGCATTTTATTCGCGACTCCGAGCTCAAGTTCTTCTTTGCCGTGATGGCCGGAGGCATCGCCCTGACCATTCCGGCCTTGTGGCTGACCAACACCTACGAGCTGCCCGAGGCAGTACGTTACGGTATTTTTGAAACCGTTACCGTGGCCACCACGACGGGGTTCAGTACCGCTGACTTTTCTGCCTGGCCGATTTTCCTGCCCGTATTGCTGTTTATGATGGCCTTTATCGGGGGCTGTGCCGGTTCAACCGGCGGCGGTATGAAGGTGATTCGGGTGCTGCTGATTTTCAAACAGGGAAATCGTGAGATTAATCGGCTGGTGCACCCCAATGCCGTGATTCCTGTGAAAATCGGCCGTCAGCCGGTATCCGAACGGGTACTGGAAGCCGTGTGGGGATTTTTTGCCCTGTATGTTCTCACCTACATGGTGATGATGCTGTTACTGCTGGCCACCGGGCTCGACCACGTAACGGCCTTTTCCGCCGTCGGTGCCTGCCTCAACAACCTCGGCCCGGGCCTTGGCGAAGTGGCCACTCACTACGGTGATATCAGTGATGCTGCCAAGTGGATTTGCGCTCTCACCATGCTGCTGGGGCGGCTGGAAATCTTTACCTTGCTGGTGCTGATCAGCCCATCGTTCTGGCGCGGCTGAGTGCGCCCGCAACACGGGCGCTTGTCTCAGGGTACCCCGGCTGCTTTATACGGGCTGGGGGTGCCATCGGGCTGACGCTTGAAGCGTTTGTACGTCCACTGGTATTGCTCCGGTGCCATGGCGACCACTTGCTCGACACTGCGGTTCAGTGCGGTGCAGGCAACGTTGGCATCCTTGCTGTAGATATCGGCATCCGGTTCCAGAAAGTGCACATCAAACCCCTCGGCATCAGGGCGACGCAAGGCAAACGCCATTAACGCCAGTGCCCCGGTCCGCTGTAACAGCTCGTGGGGCATGCGCGGCGTCAGTGTTGGAACGCCCATAAAAGGGACGATCACGCCACTGCGGCGCTCGGGTTCCTGATCCGGCAAAAAGCCCGCCACGCTCCCTTGCTGCAGCGTTTTGAACAGCGCCCGTACGCCTCCGGCCGTGGTCGGCACCAGTGTCGCACCGGTGTTCTGGCGACGCTGTCGCATCCAGCTATCAAACTGCGGATTCTTTGCCGGCTTGAACATGATGGTGATCTGGCAGCGGTTACTGAGGTAGGTATTCAGCTGCTCCCAGTTGCCAATATGAGGGGCCAGAATCAAGACACCCCGGCTGTCGGCCAAGGCATCATCCAACAGTTTGGCGTTATGCACCCGTCGTATCAGGCTCAGTACATCAATTGTATTCTTGCCCCAGAAAACACCCATCTCTGCACCGGTCATGCCGTTGTGCAGCAAGGTTTTTTTCAGTAACTGATCGCGCTCTGCGGTGTCCATATCCGGCGCCGTCAACGCCAGGTTCACCCGTGCCACTTCCCGTGACCGGGTGCGGCGTAACCACAGCAGCCAGCCCAGGCCACGTCCAATACGCTGGGTCAGCCCCAAGGGCAGCAGTCCCAGCAAGCGAACAAGGCCAATCATCCAATATCCGGTAATCTGTTTCACCGCTTCTCACTGTTCTGACTTGAAAAGCGCAGTGTACGACCTGTGTTTATTCAGGCAAGTGTTATAGCAGCTGGCTCAAAATGACACTGGCATGACGTTGACGATAAAGGTTCAATCCTGTCCAGACAGCGGCATCGTCTATACTGAGAAGCTGGACAGCCAATCCACGGAGGGACACCATCACGAATCCTGGCCGCACGAGGTGACAGAGACACGCCTCAACGCTAAAGTGCCTCTGAGCACTGCCCTTGGCGGCAAACGGCAAAATCGCTAACGCCACACAGATATCTGTCCCGGATATCCATAGTGGTCGCGGACGAGATGGTGTAACGCTTGTCCCTGAACCGTTTGTGCGCTCCCGGCGCTCGATGAACCACTTTACTCGCTTGCTCCAGGAGCTTGCTTCATGAAATTTGATTACATGATCGGTGCGGTCATCCACGACCTGAAAAACCAGTTGCAAACGCTGCTGGCGTGCGAACAGGAAGCGCTGACGCATATTCCTGAACGCTACCATGCCTATCTCAAGCCGATTTTGCAGAACACCAGCCGCCTGCAAAACGACGCCATCCAGATGATGACGCTGTTCCGGATGGAAAAAGAGCGTGATTTCCCCCTCGATGATGCCTGGCCCCACGACACCGTCCTCGATGCCATCGATTCAACCCAGTTGCAGTTTCCCAATATTCGTTTTGAAAACAACATCGACGAAGCCATTCAGGGTTTTTACAGCGAAGATCTGGTGCATATGGCACTGGTGACGCTGATCACCAACAGCGCCCAGGCCGGTGCCACGCGTATCCGTCTCAGTGCCTCCATCGAGAGCGGCAACAACACGCTGGTTTTCCGGGTCGAAGACAACGGCCACGGTTTTGATCAAAGCATCCTGAACGGCGAGCGTATCACCACCAAAAACGGTGGCAGTGGCCTCGGCCTTTACCTGATCGGTGAAATTGCCCGCCATCACAAGCAAGGCGAGCAGCAAGGCCGTGTCAGTTGTGGCAACCTGCCCAAAGGGGGCGCAGAAGTCTGTATTGTTCTGCCTCATATACAGCATTAACAGCGGCTCGATTTCACCGACCGGTAGGATGATGGTTGGCCGGCATCCGCTGCGCCTGTTCCGTTGATCGCCGTACAGGCTGGCTATCCCTTGTTCCTCTGCCAGGGCCTGCAAGACCCTCATGACGGATTGCCTCTGTCTTCAACCTCCAGCGCTGCTATAATCCCGGCCTTTGTTTTTCAGGAACATCTCCCCAGGGGTAGAAGCTGTGAGTCAGAGTCGCCATAACGTCAAAACCTTTCAGGGCATGATTGCCGCCCTGCAAGAGTACTGGTCCGATCAGGGCTGTGTTATCAACCAGCCACTGGACCTCGAAGTCGGGGCCGGTACTTTCCATGTACACACTTTTTTACGCGCCATTGGCCCGGAAAAATGGAACTCGGCCTACGTTCAGCCCAGCCGTCGTCCCACCGATGGCCGTTACGGTGAAAACCCCAATCGCCTGCAGCACTATTATCAGTTCCAGGTGGTCATGAAGCCTTCCCCAGCCAACTTCCAGGAGCTGTACCTTGGCTCTCTGAATGTGCTTGGGGTTGATACCCTGATCCACGACATCCGTTTTGTAGAAGACAACTGGGAATCGCCAACACTGGGCGCCTGGGGTCTGGGCTGGGAAGTCTGGCTCAACGGTATGGAAGTCACCCAGTTCACCTACTTCCAGCAAGCCGGTGGGTTGGAATGTTTCCCGGTCATGGGTGAAATCACCTACGGTCTCGAACGGATCGCCATGTACCTGCAGGAAGTCGACTCGGTCTACGACCTCGTCTGGACCTATGGCCCCGACGGAGAGCCAGTCACCTACGGCGACGTCTTCCATCAAAACGAAGTGGAGCAATCCACCTACAATTTTGAATTCGCCGATGTCGACTTTTTATTCCAGGCCTTCGATCAATACGAAAAAGACTGCACCAAGCTGGTCGCTGCCAACCTGCCACTGCCAGCCTACGAACAAACCCTGAAAGCCTCGCACACCTTTAACCTGCTGGATGCACGCGGGGCGATTTCTGTCACCGAGCGTCAGGGCTATATTCTGCGTGTTCGCACCCTCGCCCGTGCCGTCGCTCACTGTTATTACGACAGTCGTGCCGAACGTGGCTTCCCGCTGGCCGAAGACGGTATTCGTGAGGAAGTGCTGGCCAAGTGGTTAGCCGATAAAGAAAAGGACGCTGAAAAAGCACGCAAGAAGGCTGAGAAAGAAGCAGCCCAAGCGGCTGGGGAGAACAAATAATGGCCACTCAAGATTTTCTGGTAGAGCTGGGTACCGAAGAACTGCCACCCATGGCATTAAAAAGCCTGTCGGAAGCCTTTGCCGACGGCATCGTCAATGGCCTGAACGACGCCAGCCTGACGACTGACAAGGTCACCATTTTTGCTGCACCACGACGTATGGCCGTGCGTATTACCGGCCTTGCCGAGCAACAAGCCGATCAGCAGGAAACCCTCTATGGCCCACCGGCCAAAATCGCCTACGATGCCGACGGTAATCTGACCAAGGCGGCGGCAGGTTTTGCCGCCCGTGCCGGTGTCGATGCCAGTGAGTTACAAACCGCTCCCGAATCTGCCGGTAAAAACGCTGGCAAGCTGATGATCCAGCGCACGATCAAGGGTAAACAAACGGTTGAGTTGCTGCCTGCCATCGTACAGACCAGCCTCGACAAGCTGCCGATTCCCAAGCGCATGCGCTGGGGTGACTCCCGGGTTGAATTTGTCCGGCCAGTACAATGGTTGGTGATGCTGTTTGGTAACGCCGTTGTCGACGCTGAAATACTGGGCTTGCAAGCCGGTAACACCTCCATGGGTCACCGCTTCCATGCACCTGGTGAAGTAAGTATCAACTCACCGGCCGAGTACGAAGAAACCTTGCGTGCTGCCTATGTGATGGCCAGTTTTGCCGAACGTTCGGAGCTGATTGCCAAACAGGTAAAAGCCGCCGGTGAAAAACTGGGTGGTGAAGCGGTTATCAGTGACGACTTGCTCGAAGAAGTCACCGCGCTTAATGAGTGGCCTGTCGCCCTGGCGGGTTCATTTGATGAAAGCTTTCTGACCGTTCCGGCGGAAGCACTGGTCTCTTCCATGAAAGAGCACCAGAAATACTTCCACGTAATGAAAGATGGCCAGCTGCTGAACAACTTTATTACCGTCGCCAATATCGAATCAAAAGATCCGGCCCAGGTGATTTCCGGCAACGAGCGAGTGATTCGTCCACGTCTGGCCGATGCCAAATTCTTCTGGGATACCGACCGCAAGCAGCCGCTGGCGAGCCGTTTCGACAAGCTCGAGAACGTTGTCTGGGTCAACAGCCTCGGCTCCATCGCCGACAAGGCCCGCCGCATTTCGACGCTGGGGCAGAAAATTGCCAGCGCCATGAACGCTGATACCGCTCTGGTTGAGCGAGCCGCCCGATTGTGTAAAAACGATCTGGTCTCCAACATGGTATTCGAGTTCACCGACCTGCAAGGTCTGGCGGGTAAATATTACGCCGAGCACGATGGTGAACACGCCGATGTCGCCGCCGCCATGATTGAGCAGTACATGCCCGCCTTTGCCGGTGATGCACTGCCCGATACCGCAACCGGTACTGCCATTGCGTTGGCCGACCGGCTGGACTCACTGGCCGGGCTGTTTGGCATTGGCCAACTGCCCACCGGCTCCAAAGACCCGTTTGCCCTGCGTCGTGCCTCTCTCGGTGTATTACGTATTCTGGTGGAAAAGAAGATCAATATCGATCTGTCGGATCTGCTCGACTGGGCACTCGACAATGACTGGCCGATTGAATTACAAGCCGACACCAAGGCTGCCCTGACAGAGTATCTGCTCGACCGCTTCAGTGCCTGGTACCAGGACGCGCATATTCCGGCGGATGTGTTCCTCTCGGTCCGTGCCCTCGGCATTACCCAGCCGCTCGATATTGACCGTCGGGTGAAAGCCGTACACGCTTTCAGCCAGCTGGAATCAGCCGCCGCATTGGCCGCTGCCAACAAACGGGTTTCCAATATTCTGGCCAAAAACGGCGGCGATACCATCACTGCCGAAGTCAACGCCGAGCTGCTGCAGGAAGTACAGGAAAAAGCCCTGTTTGAAGAAGTCACGGCGCTGGCCGATCTGGTTGGCCCGGTTATCAAACGCGGCGATTACGAAGGTGCCTTGACGGTATTGTCCACCTTGCGTGATGTGGTCGATAACTTCTTTGATAATGTCATGGTGATGGCGGATGACGAAGCGATCAAAAACAACCGTCTGGCGCTGCTGAAGCAGCTACGGGCGATGTTTATTGCCATCGCTGATATCAGCCTGCTGCAAGGTTAAAACCTGCTGAACTGGCACACAGACGACGGCAAGCAATATAAGCGGCTCAATCGTCTGTCTCTGACTACAAAAGCCCGGCTGGTCCGGGCTTTTGTGTGTTCGCTCACACTGAATGATGGATACACTGGCCTGTGCCATGCCCTCGGAGATCAATCCCATGTCACTGATTATTCTCGATCGTGATGGCGTCCTTAATCAGGACTCCGATGCTTACGTCAAATCTGCCGCGGAATGGATCGCTATTCCCGGCAGTGCCAAAGCCGTCGCCCGCCTGTGCCAGGCGGGTTATCAGGTAGCCGTCGCCACCAATCAGTCGGGGTTGGCCCGGGGTTATTTCCATCAGGATGATCTCGATGCCATGCACAGCAAAATGAATGCCTTGATTGAAGCCGAGGGCGGTCATCTTGCCCATATTGCCTGGTGTCCCCATGGCCCCGGGGATCAGTGTGATTGCCGCAAGCCATTACCTGGCCTGATCCATCAGATTGAACAGGCGCTGGGAGTCTCCGCCCAAGGGGCTGTCATGGTCGGCGATTCTATCCGGGATCTCGAAGCCGGTACCGCAGCTGGATGTACACCAATACTGGTGCGCACCGGCAAGGGCCGTGCCTCAGAAAACAAGCTGGCCACTCACCCAACACTCGCCCATACCGCCGTGTTTGATGATCTGTCATCCTGGGTAGATCAATTCCTCAATTCGGAAAATCAAAACCCGATAATCGGGCCTGACTGATAGCTCAATAGCCTCACGAATACTTGGTGTGTCGGAGCCGGGTCAGGTAGTCTGGCTGGCAGGCCCTGTAACCCACAATCTGCTTGGAGTCCGGTGCAGTGCCCGTGCCCACAGGGAAACAGTCATAGGAAATGACGTAACAATCAAAACCTCATGGCAATGGTATAAACACGCAGACAGTTTGATTTTCAACAAGGCTTCTTCAGCATGATGAACAGCTCCAGTTATTCGGCCGCTGCCGACGTTCCAAACTCACCGTTCAGCCATAAACTACGCAGTATCCTTTTTTACATTTGGCTGACGGTAGTCACCGTTATCTGGTTTATCCCCAGTTTATTGATTGGCCCTTTTTTACCGCTCAAGGCACGTAATTATTGGGTAATGGGCATTCATTGCCGCCTGGTTATTTTTGGTTTGCGCTGGATTGCAGGTATTCGCTGTGAGGTCGAAGGCCGGGAAAATATTCCCAGCGATGGCCGTGGCTATGTGCTGATCAGCAAACACCAGAGCACCTGGGAAACCTTTATGCTGCCAACACTGATCTACCCACACGTGCAGGTGGTCAAGAAAGAGCTGTCTTACCTGCCGTTTTTTGGCTGGGGTTTGCAGTTGATTCAACCCATTTTTATTAATCGTAATAAAAAGACCAACGCTCTCAAGCAAGTCATTCAGCAAGGTGAGGTGCGGCTGAAGGCAGGTATTCACGTGCTGGTCTTTCCAGAAGGCAGCCGTATTCCTTCGGGCAAGCGCAAGCTGTTTTCCAAGGGAGGGGCCATGCTGGCGACCAAAACCGCTGCTCCGGTTATCACCATTGCCCATAACTCTTCCGAGCATTGGCCCAACACTCATTGGGTAAAATCGCCGGGGGTTATTCGTATGGTGATCAGTACTCCCATCGAAACCGCAGGTATGAGTACTGCCGACTTGAATGAACTGACTGAAACCTGGATCAACGAGCAGGTCGATCGTATTTCTGATCTGCCATTCCAGGGTGAGTATGTGGAAGCCGTGACCAGCGGCAAGCGCTTCTAGCCAGCACACAGCAAACACCACGCAGATTGGTTTTAACAACGGCTCTCTGGTTTAACCTGAGGGCCGTTTTTATTGCTCTGCATATCGTGAGGCCATCCTGTTCCATGTGGAACATTCGGGCTTATGGTGTCGGTCGTCCTCGTCCTGTCGTGAATTCTGACCTTACTTGGATATTGCACGCTATCGCTTAGCGCATAACAAGAAGCCATAAAAAAGCCGATGATTCTTTGGGAATCATCGGCTTTTTTACTGTTCTTCTGAGTGTGCCTGTCGCCAGTGTGGCTTGGCTCTTGTCTTGATGGCTTGGCTGATCATCGCTGGCTGAAGAGTGTGTTTCACGTGAAACACGTCGCCGTTTCACTCTCTTTATCGTCTGCCAGTACCAGCCTGGTTCTCTGGCACTGATCTACTCACACACCCTACACCCCGGCTTCAGCCCCGCTTTCAATCGCCCACTCTGGCCCGGAACACCAAAGCCCGGAACATTCAGGCATGGTCCGATTTACTCGACCATGCCTTTGATGGTGACCAGCGGATTAACATCGGCTTCGTAGTCTACGCCTTCCAGGCCAAAACCAAACAGGCGCAAGAACTCTGCCTTGTAACCGGCAAAGTCGGTATCGGTCGCGATGGTGTCCGTGGTGATGGTATCCCAGGCATCTTCAACGGCTTTTTGTACTTCCGGAATCAGCTCCAGTTCATCAACCCGGGCACGCCCTTCATCATCCAGACGTGGAGTATCTGAATACAGGCACTCGCTGTACAGGCGATACAGCTGTTCGATACAGCCTTCGTGAGTACCCTGCTCTTTCATCACTTTGAATAGCAGCGACAGGTACAGCGGCATAATTGGAATGGCGGAGCTGGCTTGTGTCACAACGGCTTTTAACACAGCAACCCGGGCATCGCCGCCTTTGGCCGCCAGTTTTTCACGGATAGCGATCACTCGTTTGTCGAGATCTTGCTTCGCCTGGCCAATGGTACCGCCCCAGTACAGATCCCAGGTTACCTTGTCGCCGAGGTAGGTAAACGCAGACGTTTTGGCACCATCCGCCAATACCCCGGCGGCATCCAGCGCATCAATCCACATCTGCCAGTCTTCACCACCCATAACGGCAACCGTATTGTCGATATCTTCTTGAGAAGCGGCTGGCAAGGTGAAGTCCTGAATGATTTCCTTATCGGTATTGATACCTCGCAGGGTAACGTCTTTACCGATGGGTTTCAGGGTCGAGTTATGGACAACTCCGGTTACCGGGTGCTGGCGACGAGGAGCAGCCAGGCTGTAAATAACCAGGTCGACTTGACCCATATCGGCCTTGATGGCGTCGATGGTTTTTTGCTTGATCGCATTGGTAAAGGCATCACCGTTGATACTTTTTGCATACAAGCCATCGGCTTCAGCAAATTGATGGAACGCCGCCGAGTTGTACCAACCAGCACTGCCTGGTTTTTTCTCTGTTCCTTCTTTTTCAAAAAACACACCGAGTGTGGATGCACCTGCACCAAAGGCAGCCGCAATACGTGCAGCCAGGCCATAACCGGTCGAAGCACCAATCACCAGGACACGCTTGGGCATATCGATCTTGCCCTGTGCCTTGATAAAGTCAATTTGCTCTTTAACGTTTGCTTCACAACCACTTGGGTGGGTTGTTACACACATAAAACCGCGCACTCTCGGTTTGATAATCATGAATCATTCCTGTCGATCTGGATTACGGGATACCCGAAGCACTCGTCTGGCAGCAACAAGCAGGCTTCGGCCAATGCTGGGTTATTGTAGCTTGCCACCCACTATATAGCAGCTCTCTTTGGGACAAGCACTGTTGAGTCAATCATCCCCTGCTGATCGGACATTTCTGTGGATAACTCAGTGGATGAAATTTTTTGATGCGTTTTTTCAGTGACAGACTCTTGCCACCCAAAAGCCTGAAATAAAAAAGCCCCGACCGAGATACCTCCGCCGGGGCCTGATAAACACTGGAGAAATCAGAAATCCAGGTTCGCTACGTTTAATGCATTGGCTTCGATAAAGGCGCGACGCGGTTCCACTTCATCCCCCATCAGGGTTGTGAACATCTTGTCGGCGGAAATGGCATCCTCGATACCAACCCGCAGCATACGACGGGTATTCGGGTCCATGGTGGTCTCCCACAATTGATCCGGGTTCATCTCTCCCAGACCTTTATAGCGCTGGATATTGAAGCCTTTTTTGGCTTCATTCAGCAGCCATTGAATTGCATCCCAGAAATCAACGATAGGATAAACACGCTCCCCTCGTTGAATATAGGCATCACTTTCCAATGTATCGCTCAGGCGTTGGCTGATCATCGACAATCTGCGATAACCGGAACCGGTAAAAAATTCACGATCGAGAATATAATCACGTGGCACACCATGAGTAATGACCTTAACCAGTACATTAAACTCGTTACGCTCAGTATCCTGGATATGTTCCACGTGGAAATGGTTGCCACTGCGGCCAGCATCCGGCAGTACTGCGTCCAGCTGCACAGCCCAGTTTTTTACAAAGGCTTCATCACCCAGAGCAGAGGCTTCCACAACAGGCAGCGTCAGTAGCTGGTGCAATACGGCTTGAGGAATCAGGCCAGACAAGCGCTGTACGATCTCTTGTGCTGCCCGATAGTCGGCAACCAGTTCAGCAAAAGCCGTGTCCGTTATGGCTGGCGCATCCGCTGACGGGTGAAGTGCGGCTTTTTCCAAAGCGATATGAGTCAGGTACTCCTCCATCGCTTCTTCATCCTTGATGTACTGTTCTTGCTTGCCACGTTTGATTTTGTACAACGGCGGCTGGGCAATATACACATGACCACGTTCAATGATTTCTGGCATTTGGCGGAAGAAGAAGGTCAGCAACAGCGTCCGGATGTGCGCCCCATCCACGTCCGCATCGGTCATGATAATAATGCTGTGATAACGCAATTTGTCGGGGTTAAATTCTTCCCGGCCAATGCCACAGCCCAATGCAGTAATCAGGGTGCCGACTTCTGCTGACGACAGCATTTTGTCAAAGCGGGCTTTTTCAACGTTGAGGATTTTACCTTTCAACGGCAAAATTGCCTGGGTACGACGATCCCGGCCTTGCTTGGCGGAGCCGCCGGCCGAGTCCCCTTCCACCAGGTAGACTTCTGACAAGGCTGGATCTTTTTCCTGGCAATCCGCCAGCTTGCCAGGCAGACCGGCAATATCCAATGCGCCTTTACGTCGGGTCATTTCACGAGCACGACGAGCGGCGTCACGAGCACGGGCGGCATCGATCATTTTGCCAACCAGGTCTTTTGCCTGCGACGGGTTTTCCATCAGATATTCACTGAACAGGCGTCCCATCTCCTGCTCCACCGCAGGTTTCACTTCAGAAGATACCAGCTTGTCTTTGGTCTGGGAGCTGAATTTTGGATCAGGTACCTTGACCGAAATAATCGCGGTCAGGCCTTCGCGGGCATCGTCACCAGTGGTGGCCACTTTGGCTTTTTTCGCCAGACCTTCTTTTTCAATATAGGTATTCAGGGTACGCGTCAGGGCCGCACGGAAACCGGCCAGGTGACTGCCACCATCCCGTTGTGGAATGTTGTTGGTGTAGCAGAAGATATTTTCCTGGAAGGAGTCGTTCCACTGCATCGCCACTTCCACAGCAATACCGTCTTCACGCTCAGCATTAAAATGGAAAACGTCGTTCAGGGCGGTTTTGCCGTCATTGAGATATTTTACGAAGGAGGCTAACCCACCTTCAAACTCAAAAACGTCTTCTTTATCGGCGACTCGCTCATCTTTTAAATAAATGCGAACACCGGAGTTCAGGAAGGATAATTCCCGCAGGCGTTTGGCCAGGTACTCATAGGAGAATTCGGTTTTGGTGAAGGTTTCTTTTGATGGTAAAAAAGTCACCATGGTGCCGGTGGTGTCACTGACACCCACTTCCCGCAATGGGTAATCTGGCACACCGTGGCTGTATTCCTGTTCGAACAGTTTGCCACCACGGCGAATGGTCATTTTCAGGCTTTCAGATAACGCATTGACGACGGAAACACCCACGCCGTGTAATCCACCTGAAACCTTATAGCTATTGTCATCAAACTTGCCGCCAGCATGCAGTACCGTCAGAATCACTTCCGCAGCAGAGACACCTTCTTCTTCGTGAATCTCGGTGGGGATACCTCGGCCGTTATCCGACACCGATACCGAATTGTCCGTGTGAATAACGACATTAACGCTGTCACAATAACCCGCCAAGGCTTCATCAATGGAGTTATCAACCACCTCAAACACCATATGATGC
The DNA here is from genome assembly GCF_030689165.1 of Oceanobacter sp. 4_MG-2023. NCBI lineage: Bacteria > Pseudomonadati > Pseudomonadota > Gammaproteobacteria > Oceanospirillales > Oceanospirillaceae > Oceanobacter > Oceanobacter sp. 4_MG-2023. Next base: position 143,582 of record NZ_JAUYVV010000003.1, read on the forward strand.
AGGCCGGTGCCATCGTCCGTATCACCGATATACATGCCTGGGCGCTTGCGAACGGCATCTAGGCCTTTCAGTACTTTAATACTGGACGAATCGTAACTCTGCTCACTCATTCAGTGTTCCTCTTGGGCGGAAATAGCATCAACAACTGCTTGTTGGATCAAGTGATCAGGAAAGGCTTTCTTCTTCGATTTTGCCGTGTTCCACATGAAACACCTTGAAGTCGGAGGGGGTCCAGCTGTCCATCAGTTGCTGCTTTTCTATACTTGTAATAAATACCTGACATTTTAAATCTTCCAGCACCTGGCATAAAGCCAAACGGTGCCGGGAATCCAGCTCTGAGGCCAGGTCATCGACCAGGTAAATAGGCGCATTACCACAGCTTTGCTTATACAGAATTCCCTGGGTAAGCTTCAGTGCTGCCACCACTGTTTTTTGCTGGCCTCGCGACAGTACATCCGCTGCCGGTAATTTATTCACTCGAATACGCAGCTCTGCCCGATGTGGGCCAGACTGAGTATAGCCCAGCTGTAAATCCCGCTCTTGCTGTCGGGCCAGAATATCCTTGAGCTGGCTGTCCTTTTCCCAGCCGGGATAATAATGTAATCCTACCTTGATGCTTTCATCGAGTGCTGCCAGCGTAGTCTCAAAGCGAGGCACAAAATCTTTCAGATAAGCCAGGCGATACTGGTGAATCTTTTCGCTGGCTTCCATAAAGCCATCATCCCAAACATCCAGCCAGCTGGTTTCTTTTTGTTTCAGCACGCTGTTGCGTTGTTTTAGTACCTTACGGAAGATCCGCCATTCTTCGATAAAGCCAGGTTCCACATGGAACACTCCCCAATCAAGAAACTGGCGGCGGTCTTCTGGAGATCCAACCAGTAACCGGAAGGTATTGGGCTCAATCACTTGAACCGGCAAGCAACTGGCGACCTGCGCCTGGGATGTCAGTACCGATCCATCGAGGCGAAACAGTACGTCACCATTACGTAAACGGAGGCTGTACAGGTTCTGTGTTTTTTCTTCATCAGGCTCGCCCATCTCGCATTCCAGCTCAAGCCGATCCGCATCGTGCAGGATCAGCTGTTTAATCTGATTGGAACGGAAAGATTTGCCGGAAGACAGCAAGGCGATGGATTCCAGCAAGCTGCTTTTACCGCTGCCGTTATCACCATAAATAAAGTTAACACGGGAATGAGGCTGAATCGTCAGCGGTGCCAGATTACGGACACCGCGAACGGACAAACGCCGAATCGGCATAAATACCTACAAGCGCATCGGCATCACAACGTAAAGCGAGTCGCCACCTTCCGGTTCTTCCAGAAGTGCACTGCTATTTGCGTCGGACAGCGTCAGTTTGACGTTTTCATTACTGATAACAGACATAACGTCCAGCAGGTAGGCAACGTTAAAGCCCATTTCAAGGGAGTCGCCACTGTAATGAACGGCTACAGATTCTTCGGCTTCTTCTTGTTCAGGGTTATTGGCAAACACTTGCAATAAATCCGGAGCCAGCACCAAACGCACACCACGATACTTTTCGTTGGAAAGAATCGCCGTCCGGGCAAATACCTGGCGTAATTCCTGGCGATCGGCCAGCATGACGTTGGTACCGTTTTTTGGAATTACCCGGGTGTAATCCGGAAACTTGCCATCAACCAGCTTGGAGATAAAAGTGAAATTCTCGGTTTGGGTGCGTAAGTGATTACCACTCAAAGACAAGGTCACGCTCATCTCGGCGTCTGTCAGCAGTTTTGCCAATTCCAGCACGCCTTTGCGTGGCAAGATAATCTGGCTGGCTTCATCCGGCCCGGATATATCAACACGGCAGGTCGCCAGGCGGTGGCCGTCGGTTGCAACGGTACGCAGTGAGTCAGTGCTGACTTCAAACAGCATGCCGTTAAGATAATACCGTACGTCCTGTTGCGCCATGGCAAAGCTGGTGCGATCCAGCGCCCGGCGTAACACCTGTTGGCTCATGGTAAAGCTTTTTTCTTCACCCACCGATTCAACGTTAGGAAATTCGCTGGCAGGCAAGGAGGACAAGGTAAAACGTGAACGACCAGAGCGGATATTCACGCGCTGGTCATCAAGGGCAATTTCTATCTGGGCACCGTCCTGCAAGGAGCGGCAAATATCCATCAGTTTTTTGCCGGGCACAGTAACAGCACCTTCAACACCGGCTTCGTCAAGCGTTACCCGGCCAACCAGTTCGACCTCGAGATCGGTCCCTGTCAGGGATAACTGCTGACCACGCACTTCCAACAATACATTGGAGAGCACCGGTAACGTCTGTCGTTTTTCAACAACACCCGCCACCAGTTGCAGGGGGCGTAGCAAAGCTTCCCTAGAGATTACGAATTTCATGTTTCTCCACTCAGGTCTAGGTTGTCAGTGAACGCAGCAGGTTCTTGTAATCTTCAAGAACGTCAGCGTTGGTTTGTTGCAGTTCTTTCACTTTTCTACAAGCGTGCAACACCGTCGTATGATCTCTGCCACCAAAGGCTTCGCCAATCTCGGGAAGACTATGATTAGTGAGCTCTTTGCTTAACGCCATCGCCACTTGTCGTGGGCGGGCGATCGATCGTGTTCGGCGCTTAGATGATAAATCAGAGATCTTGATTTTGTAATACTCGGCGACGGTCCGCTGGATATTATCAATACTGACTTGCCGTTCTTGCAGAGCAAGCAGGTCTTTCAGCGATTCCTTGATAAACGGCAGGTTGATTTCACTGCCGGTGAATTGCGCACTGGCAATCACTCGCTTCAGGGCACCTTCCAGCTCCCGGACATTGGAGCGAATGCGCTGGGCAACAAAAAAAGCAGCATCATCAGGTAAGTGCACCCCACTTTGCTCTGCTTTTTTCATCAAGATGGCGACCCGGGTTTCAAGCTCGGGAGGTTCAACACCGACCGTCAGTCCCCAGCCAAAACGACTCTTCAACCGCTCTTCAAGGCCATGAATTTCTTTTGGGTAACGGTCACAAGTCAGAATCATTTGCTGACCACCTTCCAACAAGGCGTTGAAGGTATGGAAAAACTCTTCCTGAGAGCGCTCTTTACCGGCGAAAAACTGGATGTCATCAATCAGCAAGGCATCCAGACCGCGATAGAAACGCTTGAATTCGTTAATGGCATTCAGCTGCAGGGCCTTGACCATATCCTGCACAAAACGCTCGGAGTGTACATAAAGTACCTTGGCGTTCTGGTTTTTTGACTGTAGATAATTGCCGACCGCATGCATCAAGTGGGTTTTACCCAGGCCAACACCACCATATATAAAGAGTGGGTTGTACGACCCGCCAGCGTTTTCGGCAACCTGCTGGGCTGCAGCGTGGGCGAGCTGGTTCGATTTGCCTTCAACAAAAGTCTGGAAGGTAAATGTCGGGTTCAGGAAGGAACGGTGCTTTACCCCTCCTTCTACCTGTACTTCCCGGCGAGAAGTGGAAGCCGCGGATGTATTGACAGGCATTTGTACCGGAGGTTTGGCAGTAACCGCTGGCGGCTGGAATTCATCCACCATTGGCTCATCATCTTCTGCTCGTGCCCGAGTGGCAGCAAAGCTGGAGGCCGGATTACGCGCCACCGGTGGCTGTGGTTCAGCCTGGCGCGGCGCAGGCGGTGGCGCACGAAACATCGGCTGCGATTCACCCACGGTCAGATCCACGTGAGTCAGCCGTCCGCCATTCAACTCGGAAAGAATTTCCTGGATTCGTTGCAGGTATTTGTCTTTGACCCAATCCCGAACAAAGCGGTTTGGCGCACTTAATACCAACCGCTGATTTTGCTCAGACGCCATCAGAGGTCGAATCCAGGTGTTGTACTGCTGGGTCGGCAATTCATGCTCCAGATGCCGTAAACATTCATCCCAAAAAACAGCCACACCCACCTCAATTTACGTTTTGGTCAAGGCCGCTAGTGTATCCAAAGTGGCAGAAGTTATCCACAGAATAGTCTGACTCGCAGCGGGTGAATTCAGTACCATCGAAACTGCCAACCAACAACCTGTGGAAAACCTGACCGTAATCACCCATTTACTCCACAGCAAATGATGGCGATCAGACAGCGACGGTATATCTTGCTCTTTCACACACGGGTTACGGTCAGCTTAATACCACCTTCATCACTGGAACAAGACCTGGTTATTAACTCTATAAATTCATTGGAATCAAAAGCTTAGACCGGTTATCCACAGAAAAACCGTGGCGTAATAATAATAACTTCATCAGTCCTCCCTCTCTTTTCAAACACTAATTCATACAAAATAATAATATTGGAACTGTGGGGAATTATGCTGACCGATTCGGTCATCAAAATTGGTCAGGAAACAGTCATTGCCATTTATCCGGCTTTCTCATACAATTGCCGCCCTTTAAAAACTGACCCCTAAACATTAACCGGGTATCCGAATATGAAACGTACATTTCAACCAAGCGTCCTGAAGCGCAAGCGCAACCACGGCTTCCGTGCACGTATGGCTACCAAAAGCGGTCGTCAGATCCTGACTCGCCGTCGTGCCAAAGGCCGTCAGAATCTGAGCGCCTGATCGGGCAGATAGCTCCCGACCGCAGTTTACTGATGATCGATTTGACCTTTGGCCGTGATGCACGATTGCTGAAACCAGCTGAGTTCAAACGAGTTTTTGATGATACTGAACGGCGCGGGAGTACTCCCCAATTGCTGGTCCTTGCTTCTGGCAACCAACAACAGCGTCCGCGTCTGGGGTTTGTGTTAGCCAAGAAGCAAATTCGACATGCTGTCGATCGAAATCGTGTCAAACGGTTGATTCGGGAATCATTCCGTCATCACCAGCCCGAACTGGGTTCATACGATTATGTCGTATTGGCGAGGTCAGGAATTACCGAACTGGACAACCGTCAGATACGTGAGATGATTGACTCCCTCTGGTTCCGATTAAAGCGACCAAACCATGGCAAGTCCGGCAACAATCAAAAAAGACGGCGACGTTAGTTTTGCAGCTCGAATACTGCTGTTGCTGATTGCCGGCTATCGCTACGCCATCAGTCCGTTATTGCCCTCCCGCTGTCGTTTTTACCCTACCTGCTCGTCTTATGCTGCTGAAGCGGTAACACGATACGGTGCCTTGCGTGGCGGTTATCTCGCCATCCGTCGTTTGGTCAGATGCCACCCTTGGGGGGATCACGGCGTTGATCTGGTACCTGATTTACCCAAACATTCTTCCAACTGTTGTCAACGGAAACCCTGAACATGGATATCCGCCGTACGGTTATATACCTTGGCCTGGCCATTTCGAGCTATTTTATCTTCATTACCTGGAACGACGATTACGGGCAAAAAACCCGTATCGATGCGCCGATCCAGGCAGAAACACCAGCAATCCCGGATGTACCCAGCGTTGCTGATGTAACAGCCGATGCGGAACATCCGCAGCTGGAAGCACCTCAGATCAGCTCCACAGGGAGTGCCCCGACACCATCCGGTGAGCTGATCCGCATCAGGACCGATGTGTTGCAAGTAACCATCAACCCTCGCGGCGGTGAAGTGACGGAAGTGTTGCTACCGGAGTTTCCGGCGTCTATCGAAACCAAGGACATCCCGTTTGTATTGCTGGAAAACAACCAGCGCCGTACCTACGTGGCACAAAGCGGCCTGATTGGTCGTGATGGTATCGATACCAATGGTGGCGCGCTCTTCAGTGCAGAAAAGAATGACTACACGCTGACCGAAGGTGACGATGAACTGGTGGTTGTGCTGTCAACCGAGACAGACAAGGGTATAGTCGAAAAAGTATTTACCTTTCACCGGGGAAATTACCTGATCGACATGCAATACCGGATTCACAACAACTCATCCGAGCCATGGGAAGGGGTGTTTTACGCCCAGCTGAAACGGGATGCCTCTCCGGATCCTTCTGCTGGTAGCGGTATGGGCATGCAGGCCTATCTGGGTGCTGCCTTGACGACGAAAGAGAATCGCTACGAAAAAATCACCTTCGATGACCTTGAAGACGAAGTATACAAAAACCCGCAAGAAGGCGGCTGGGCTGCGATGTTGCAGCATTATTTCCTCTCTGCCTGGGTACCGTCACAAGATGCGACCCACACCTACAATGGTCGCTTCGTCAAGGGTAACTACATCTTCGGTTTTTATGATCAGGCCATGGTGGTCGCACCGGGTACTGTCGGTGAAACCGGTGCCAGTCTCTATGTTGGACCCAAGGATCAGGACTCGCTGGAACAGATTGCACCGCACCTGGAACTGACCGTCGATTACGGCTGGTTGTGGTGGATTGCCCAACCGTTGTTCTTCTTGCTGACCTTTTTCCACAGTATTGTTGGCAACTGGGGTGTGGCCATCATCCTGCTGACCCTGTGTGTGAAAATCCTGTTTTTCTACCCGTCTGCAGTGAGCTATCGCTCCATGGCCAACATGCGCAAGGTTGGCCCGAAAATGCAGCAGATCAAGGAACAGTACGGCGACAACCGTGAAAAACTGGGCCAGGAAATGATGGCGCTGTACAAAAAAGAGAAGATCAATCCGCTTGGTGGCTGCTTGCCAATGCTGATCCAGATGCCGGTATTTATCTCTCTGTACTGGGTACTGATGGAATCGGTTGAGCTGCGTCAGGCACCGTTTGCACTCTGGATTACCGACATGTCGGTGATGGACCCTTACTTCATTCTGCCGCTGTTGATGGGTGCTTCGATGTTTGTACAGATGCGTCTTAACCCGACCCCTCCAGATCCAATGCAGGCGCGGGTGATGCAGTTTATGCCAGTGATGATGACCGTATTCTTCCTCTGGTTCCCGGCTGGTCTGGTACTGTACTGGGTGGTAAACAACCTGCTGTCGATTGCTCAGCAGTACGTGATCACCAAGCAGATAGAAAACAGCTGAAGCTGGTTTTCAGCGATCACGGGAGCCATTGGCTCCCGTTTTTGTATCTGCAAGACGACCTGCAACGATCCCCTTTCTCTCTGTGAGGCTGTCATGAGTAACACCATTCATCAGGACACTATTGCCGCCATTGCCACTGCTCCCGGCCGTGGAGGCGTTGGCATTGTGCGAGTTTCCGGCGCGGCAGCGCAAACCATTGCAGAGCGGGTGATTGGTTATCAGCCCCGGCCCCGGCATGCCCATTATGGTGCGCTGAAAGCTGCCTCCGGAGACGTTCTGGATGAAGGGATTACCCTCTTTTTCCCCGGCCCCCACTCGTTTACTGGCGAAGATGTGGTGGAATTCCAAGGTCATGGCGGCCCGGTGGTGCTGGATTTGTTGCTGAATGAACTGGTGTCACAGGGCTGTCGTCTGGCCCGTCCGGGGGAGTTTTCCGAACGGGCTTTTCTGAACGACAAGCTGGACCTGGCCCAGGCAGAAGCCATTGCCGACCTGATTGATTCCGCCTCCGAACAAGCGGCCCGTTGTGCCCTGCGTTCATTGCAAGGAGAGTTTTCCCGCCGCATACAACAGTTGCTCGATCAGCTGATCGAACTGCGTATCTACGTGGAAGCGGCGATGGACTTTCCAGAAGAAGAAATCGACTTTCTCTCCGACGGCAAGGTCGCCGCCAAACTGGTCACGGTTATGGCCGCGCTGGAACAGGTACTGGCCGAAGCGACCCGAGGCTCCATTCTGCGCGAAGGCATGACCGTCGTGATTGCCGGACGTCCCAATGCTGGCAAGTCCTCTCTGCTTAACGCCCTGGCGGGTCATGAGCGAGCGATCGTGACCGACATTGCCGGTACCACCCGCGACGTTCTGAAGGAACATATCCAGATTGATGGTATGCCTCTGCACGTAGTGGATACCGCAGGGCTGCGGGATGCCCCTGACGAAGTGGAACGTATCGGCATCCAGCGGGCCTGGGACGAAATTCGCCAGGCCGACCGTATCCTGCTGATGATGGACGCCACAAGCGACCAGCACAGCCCGGAACAACTGCTGCACGCACTCTATGACGAACAGGGTCTGGCCACCGAAACCGACGCCCTGATTCGCAGCGGTCGACTGACCGTGATTCGCAACAAGATCGACCTTGCCAACGAAACTGCAGGTCTGGACAACCAGGGCCCCTTTCCGGTGTTACGGATTTCAGCCCGTCAGCAATTGGGTATCGACGCTTTGCGCCAGCATCTGAAACAGGTGATGGGGTTTGATGCCGGTGGCGAAGGCGGGTTCTTGGCTCGACGCCGCCATCTGGATGCCCTTGAACGCGCCCGTATCGCACTGCAACAGGGGCAACAACAGCTATCCGGGCTTGCAGCAGGGGAACTCCTCGCCGAAGACCTGCGCGATGCTCAGAAAGCGCTGGGGGAGATTACCGGTGAATTCAGTGCCGATGACTTGCTGGGCAAGATTTTTGGATCTTTTTGTATCGGCAAGTGATGGTGCGAGTCTTGTTCTGGTCAAAAACAGGAGCCAACGTCATTGACTCCGGTAATATAATACGTACAGAGATTAATCGGGATAAGCAGGGTAACTCCAGATACTCCATTCACAGCACAGCGAAGGCATCAAAAAAATAGCCATCCTGGATACTCTGTTAGGCAATCGTTTTTCCGTCGTTTTTGTTGATGAACCCGAGTCAGCGCTACATCCAACAGCCATTGTGCAACTGATCGATATTTTGGCGTTACTGGCCGCGAAGGGCATGTAAATATTTATGGCGACTCATTCTTACTATCGTTGTCAAAAAACTGTTGTTGATTGCGAAACAGCAACAGTTGCCGATACCGTGCTTTCTTTCTGATAACAAGGGCGCCTGGCAGCAGAGTTGTTTACTGGCGGATGGATTGCCTGATACAGAGATCATCAATGAATCAGTGCGTTTATTTGTATGAAGATTTTTTGGAATATTTTTGAGAAGCTGGATAGTTCATTGTTGGGCATATTATGCGAATTCCAGAGCTTTAAAAGTAAGCAGTTGCTTACTTTTAAAGCCTTGTCTATCAAAGGCTGGTCAATGTCCCGAGCCATTCGCGGACGGACTCCAGATGAGGGGTGTCTGGCCGGACACGATCGGCAACCATTGCACCTTGCAAGGAAGATACAACGACCCGTGCCAGCGCTTCGCGAGAGACCGGCAAGAAGCGGGCGGAGCTGAGGCAGTCAAGTACCCACTCGTACAAGGCATCATAAAAAGCCTGGATTGCCGTCAGACTGTCTTCGGTCAGTTCGTTCATACCGGCGCTGTAAGCCTGGGCAAGGCACTGGCCATTGCTGCTGAAGTGATCCATGTACAAGTCGCACAGATGTTGCAGTCGCTGCCGCGGGCTACTGATGCCGTCGGTACGCTGTTGCAGTTCCGTAAAAAAAGCCTGTTGGTAGTCGGTAGCCAATTCCAGTAACAGTGCGTCCCGGCTTTTGAAGTGATAATGCACGGAGCTGGATTTGATCCCTGCTACCTTGCCCATTTCTCGAAAACTGGCTGCAGCCAGGTTGTTTTTGCAGATCTGATCAGTCGCAATGGATTTGAGATGATCTCTGGTATCGCTCACGGCACGTTCTCCCTGTATGTCTCTTGGATAAATTCTATCGGGTGTTAGGAATCAATAGAATGGCCTGGATCAGAAATATGCCGGTTTTTTGAGCAATGGTGCCTAAAAAACGGTATTGATGGCCTCTTTTGTGCCCTGGGCAACCCTCTGAGCCGGTTGTGTTCCCGAGCTTGCCGGTAGCCTGGCAACGGTTAGATGCTGCAGTCATGGCGGTTGCTTATATGACCCCTTCAGATATAGGGGGGTGGATGTCCGGCATTCTTGGGAAGACCAGTGATTAGCCGGTGATAAAGGACATATTTAGCAAAAGTTCACATTTTTGGCATTAAATGTGACGCAAAACACTATCTTTGTTGACATTTTTATGAATATTTGATGAAAAGGCTAGCTGCAGGACAGTTTTCCTGATGGAAGTTGCTGTTCCTTGTGATAACTAACCGCTTATCTACCAGGGATCGCCATGCGCGTTTTCACGATAACAACAATAATAACGACTGCATTGAGTTGCTCCGGATGTGTTTCTGGAAGTAATAATCAGGCCTATGAATCTTCTTATAATCGTGCCATCGCGCTGAATGGTTTTTGGGACGGTCAGTTTGATCAAAGCGGCGCTGTGCGGCTCTTGATATACGAAGGCAATATCTACGGTTTTGATGACAGCCGTGGTTTTACCGGTACAGCTGAGTACGACACATCCGAGCGCAGTGTCTCCATGAGTCTGGAATCCCGCTGGATCACCGGTAACGATGAAGCGCAGGGCGAGATGATGTCCAGTGGTACAGCCAGTAATGTTGGTGTGGATGCCTTGCTGATTGATGAGAGCGATGGCACCGGCCTGATTGTGGGCACTTATGCAACCGGCCTGAATGCGGGTGCCATAACACTGAAAGCCGACGGCAGCTGGAAGAACTCTTCTTCTTTGTGGAATACCCTGGGTGTTTGGCAAGCGGGTACGACCAGCCTCTATATAACCGAGGTGGATGGCAGGGCCAAGTTTGTTGGTCAGGGTGCAGACAGCTGCAGCTTTGATGGCGAACTCTTTTTGCTGAATACCGACTATCCCCTGCTGAAAGCACATATTTACAGCCGTTCTGGCTGCAATTTCTTTACCGTATCAACCCCGGTAGATGGCTACGCAGCCATTACCTCTGAGGGAATGCTGGAATTCTATTTCACTTCTGACAGTGAATTGCTGCGTCTGGAATACAGCCGCTAGGTCCCGTTTTTCCCTTGGTCGTTATTTCTTGTTGTTGGCGGTTGTTGTGATCGCCACTCCTTTCTTTCTGGCTGATTAATGTCAGCCTGCCTTGTGTTGTATCTCATTGACCGTGGGCGGCGAGCGGCTGCCTGTTTGGTTGACACCCTGTGGGTAGTATCAGTTTGAGAGTTTGAGGTTCTCAGCTTGTGGATAATCCTGTTAGAAAATGTGGTAAAGCCATGGTGTAAGGGGTGGTTATCCCTGGATAACTGTTATCCGGTTTTTGCCTTATTTTAGCTTTTTAGCGTTTATAAGATTCTTATAAACAGCCTAGTATATTGATTTTAAAAGATAAATTTATGTTTTGAGGTGGCTGTGGATAACATTGTAAACAGCCCGATTCGGGGTGTTTAAGGTTGTGGATAGTTGTTCTGGTTATATATTGTACAGACTCTATCTGGGGGCTGAGGGAGTTGCTATAATCCGCGCCCGTTTTTGTAATTCCTGTGATTTGGTGAGGTGGCTGTGGAATACCCCGTTCGATATGACGTGATTGTGGTAGGTGGTGGTCATGCTGGTACAGAGGCTGCGTTGGCGTCGGCCCGTACCGGTAGCAAGACCCTGCTGCTGACCCATAGCACGGACACCGTCGGAGTGATGTCCTGCAATCCAGCCATTGGCGGTATTGGCAAAAGTCATCTGGTGAAAGAAATTGATGCACTGGATGGCGCCATGGCACGGGCAACCGATCGCGGCGGTATTCAATTTCGCACCCTGAACGGCCGCAAAGGGCCAGCGGTACGGGCTACCCGTGCCCAGGCTGATCGGGCTCTGTATCGTTCAGCTGTTCGCCATATTGTTGAAAACCAGCCCAATCTGGATATTTTCCAGGCTTCTTGTGATGATTTGATGCTGGATGGTGATGGGGTTGGCAGCACCGTTTGCGGCGTGGTGACACACACCAATATGAAGATTTATGCCACGTCCGTGGTGTTGACGACAGGTACCTTCCTCGGTGGCCTGATTCATATCGGTATGGAAAACCACAGCGGTGGCCGTGCGGGTGATCCGCCTTCTACTGCTTTGTCTCGACGGTTGCGGGAAATGCCTTTTGCTGTCGGGCGGCTAAAAACCGGCACCCCGGCGCGTATTGACCGCCGCAGTGTGGATTTTTCCGTGATGCAGGAACAACCGGGGGATACGCCGTTGCCGGTGATGTCCTTTATGGGGTCGCTGTCTGAGCATCCGGAGCAGGTCAGTTGTTACATTACCCATACCAACGAACGGACCCACGATATTATTCGTGCCAACCTTGATCGATCACCCATGTACGCCGGTGTGATTGAAGGGATAGGCCCGCGTTATTGCCCATCGATTGAAGACAAGATCACCCGCTTTGCAGACAAAAGCAGCCATCAGGTCTTTGTTGAGCCAGAAGGGTTAAACAGCAATGAGCTGTACCCGAACGGTATTTCCACCAGTTTGCCGTTTGATGTTCAGCTGGATCTGATTCATTCCATCCCTGGTTTTGAGCAGGCCCATGTGACGCGCCCGGGTTATGCCATCGAATACGATTATTTTGATCCGCAGCAACTGAAACACAGCCTTGAGACCCGCTGTATCAACAATCTGTTTTTTGCCGGTCAGATCAATGGCACCACAGGTTACGAAGAAGCCGGTGCCCAGGGCTTGCTGGCAGGCTTGAATGCCGCGCTGCGGGCGTTGGAAAAAGACGTCTGGGTACCACGTCGTGATCAGTCCTATATGGGCGTGCTGGTGGATGATCTGATCACCATGGGCACCAAAGAGCCGTACCGGATGTTCACCAGCCGGGCGGAGTATCGCCTGATACTGCGAGAAGACAACGCAGATCTGCGCCTGACAGAAATTGGTCGTGACCTTGGTATTGTTGGTGATCAGCGCTGGGCGGCCTTTTGCGAAAAACGAGAGCAGATTGAGCGCGAAGCACAGCGTTTGAAAACCACCTGGATACAGCCCGGCTCCACCGAAGCGGCAACCTTGGCCGGACTGGGTGAAACAGCGATTACGCATGAATACAATCTGCACGAATTGCTCAAGCGCCCTGCCCTGACCTATTCGATGATTGCCCGACTCAAGGGCGAGCCATCCAGTGAAGATCCGCGCGTGGCCGAGCAAGTGGAAATCCAGGCCAAGTACGACGGCTATATAGCCCGTCAGCTGGAAGATATCGAGCAACTGCGGCGTTATGAAAATACGCTGCTGCCAGATGACCTCAATTACGATGCCATCGGTGGCTTGTCCAATGAAGTGAAACAGAAACTGTTTGAACTCAAGCCGGAAACCCTGGGTGCTGCTTCACGGCTTTCCGGGGTGACACCAGCGGCGATCAGCCAGATCATGATTCACCTGAAAAAACGCAATATGGCGCACCGCATGGAGGCCTGACACTGGCCTTTAATAACAACAAGTACCGGAGTCTTGCCGTGCATTCGGTCTTTTGACGTCGCTGGCTCCGATTCGCGGATGACTTTGTGCTAGTATCCGCGCCCCTGGCAGGATTCAAGGCATTTATATATGAGTATGGCAACTTCTCTCCCAACTGGACTGCGCCCCCGCTTGGTGCGTGGTGCTGCCCAGATGAATGTCGAACTGAGTGATCAGCACAGCGATCTGTTGATGAGCTATCTGGAACTGCTGCACAAATGGAACAAGGCGTATAACCTCACCGCCATTCGTGAGCCGTCGGCCATGGTTGACCTGCACTTGCTCGACAGTCTTGCTGTGCAGCCACATCTTGGCGATGCAACACATATTCTGGATGTGGGTACCGGCCCTGGACTGCCAGGCATGGTGCTGGCGATACTGAATCCGCAACGGCACTTTACCTTGCTCGATAGCAACGGCAAAAAGACGCGCTTTATGTTCCAGGCTCGTACCAGTCTAGGGCTGGAAAATGTCACTATCGTGAATGACCGGGTTGAGGCATATCATCCCGAGGTGCCATTCGATATGATTGCCAGTCGAGCATTTGCCTCGCTGTCTGATATGGTGATCTGGTGCCGTCATTTACTGGCACCGCAAGGTTGCTATCTGGCCATGAAAGGCCAGTACCCCCAGGAAGAGCTTGAAGCTCTGCCTGCCGATGTGACGTTGGCATCTGCTGCCATTATTGAAGTGCCAGGTGTCGAAGGTCAGCGTCATCTGCTGCGATTGGTCGCTGCGCCGGGCGACGACCATGTACCGACTGATCAATAATATCCCTGTAGAGCGAAGACAATGATTCTGGCGATTACCAATCAGAAAGGTGGCGTAGGCAAGACGACGACGGCAGTGAACCTGGCTGCCTCACTGGCGGCAACCAAACGCCGGGTGTTACTGATTGATCTTGACCCCCAGGGTAATGCCACCACCGGTAGCGGTATTGACAAATACGCACTGGAAACCTCGTTGTACGAAGTGCTGGTGCAACGCTGCACGGTAGAAGAAGCCATCGTGCCCGCCGGTGAGGCTGGCTATGACCTGATTCCTTCCAATGGCGACCTGACCGCAGCGGAAGTTGAGTTGATCAATGTTATCGGTCGGGAGCAGCGGCTGCGCAAGGCATTGGCCAGTGTGCAGGCAAATTACGATTATATCCTGATCGATTGCCCGCCCTCACTCAGCATGTTGACCGTTAACGCAATGGTTGCGTCGGATGCGGTACTGATCCCGATGCAGTGTGAATACTATGCCCTTGAAGGGCTGAGTGCGCTGATGGAGACCGTCGACTCGATCAAGGATGCCTACAATCCACAACTGTATATCGAAGGCTTGCTGCGTACCATGTACGACCCACGCAACAGCCTGACCGAAGATGTCTCCTCACAACTGATCAGCCACTTCGGTGACCGGGTTTACGATACCGTCATCCCCCGTAATGTACGTCTGGCGGAAGCACCCAGCTACGGCATTCCGGCATTGTTGTACGACCGTAATTCCCGTGGTGCCATGGCCTACCTGGCCCTGGCCGGAGAAATGAATCGCCGTCACCGGGTGGTAACGGCCTGAATAGAGATGTTCAAAACGGACATGATCGGAATCAAGGTATGATAAAACGTAAACGTGGCCTGGGGCGTGGCCTTGATGCGCTGTTGGCGGCGTCGCATGCCGGTCAGGATGACGATACCCCTGAGTCGGTAACAGCCGGCCCGGTGCGGGACACAGCCGATAAAGACCTCAGTTATTTGCCGCTGGATGTGATTCAGCCAGGCCAGTATCAGCCGCGTCGGGATATTCAGCCAGAGGCCCTGGAAGAACTGGCCGACTCGATTCGGGCACAAGGACTGATGCAGCCAATCATGGTACGTTTGTTAACGGGCTCGGAAGATCGTTATGAAATCATCGCCGGAGAACGTCGCTGGCGTGCCAGCCGTATGGCCGGGCTGGCGCAAATTCCGGCGCTGGTGCGGAATGTGCCGGATGACGCAGCCATTGCCATGGCGCTGATCGAAAACATTCAGCGGGAAGACCTCAACCCGATGGAAGAAGCCATTGCACTACACCGGTTGCAGCAGGAATTTGAACTGACACAGCAGGAAGTTGCCCAGGCCGTTGGAAAAAACCGTACCACCGTGGCCAATTTGCTGCGGCTGATGAACCTGAACGCCGATGTAAAAATCCTGTTGGAAAACGGCGACCTGGAAATGGGCCACGCCAGAGCCTTGCTGGGACTGAGTGATCAGGCGCAGAGCCAGGCAGCAGACCAGGTGGTCGCCAAAGGTCTGACGGTACGACAAACCGAAGCGTTGGTGCGTGCCCATGAGCAAAAACAATCAGCCAGTGCCGCAGTTCCTGCACCTGCAGATCCCGATGTCGAGCGCTTGGAGCGGCTGCTGGGAGAGCGCCTCGGTGCCAGTGTGTCCATTCGCCATAATGCCAAAGGGAAAGGAAAACTGGTGATCAACTACACCAGCCTGGATGAGCTGGATGGCATTTTGAGCCA
This sequence comes from Oceanobacter sp. 4_MG-2023, assembly GCF_030689165.1. Taxonomy (NCBI): domain Bacteria; kingdom Pseudomonadati; phylum Pseudomonadota; class Gammaproteobacteria; order Oceanospirillales; family Oceanospirillaceae; genus Oceanobacter; species Oceanobacter sp. 4_MG-2023. Next base: position 159,219 of record NZ_JAUYVV010000003.1, read on the forward strand.
TATGCAGTAAGCCTGTCACATCTGAAGGAAATGATTTCTGCTGCGAAAGGACAATAACAACGCGATCAAATGACCAGACAAAGCCGTGCAAGCAAGGGGTTTTGCTTGACATATGGCCCGAATTGATACGTATCAATAGTGCATAGACCATCCAAAGCACTACGACCAATTTATTACAGATAGATCCGGTAATTGGTTGAAGGCCGGATACCTTGCCCATATAATCACCGCGCTTTCGCACTGGCCAAAGCAGAAATTCAACGACTAGTGAGATCAGGTTGTCTACTGTACCGCGTCCACCTGTGCATCGGATCGTCATCTTACAACTGATCCTGACGCTGATTTCTGCCTTGATTGCCTGGTTACATAGTGATGTAGCCGCCGTGTCGGCGTTATTGGGCGGGTTAGCCTGTGCCCTGCCTAACGCTTACTTTGTCTGGCGCGCATTCCGCTATACCGGGGCCAGATCGGCCAGCAGGATTGTACAATCGCTCTACCAGGGAGAATCCTGGAAGTTTTTGCTGACAGCGCTGTGTTTTATCGTCATCTTCCAGCGGGTTGAGCATCTGAATGCATTGGCACTGTTTGCAGGATTCATGACAGTGCAGTTGGGGCACCTCGCTTCAGCACATGTCGCCAATTTATAAACTATGGACTGAGAGTGAACGATGGCTGGAAACTCCCAAGAGTATATTGCTCATCATTTGACCAATCTGACATTTGGCAAACTGCCCGAAGGGTATGTGCGTCACGACAAGAATGGTTCTGAAACTGTACTGACCCACGATACCTGGACCATGGCGCACACCGGCCAGGAAGCTCAGGATATGGGTTTCATGGCGATCCATGTGGATTCCCTCGGCTGGTCTCTGGCTATGGGTATCCTGTTCGCATGGGTGTTCCGGAAAGTGGCGAAAAACGCTACATCGGATGTACCTGGCAAGCTCCAGAACTCTGTCGAGGCAGTGGTTGAGTTTGTTGATGGCACCGTTAAGGAAACATTTCATGGGAAAAACCCATTGATTGCGCCGTTGGCATTGACGATTTTTGTCTGGGTCTTCCTGATGAACTCCCTCAAATGGCTGCCAGTTGATCTGGTGCCCGGCATTGCTCATGCCATGGGGCTGGAATTCTTCAAGATCGTACCGACCGCAGACCCGAATGGAACGCTGGGGCTGTCGCTGGGTGTATTCCTGCTGATTATTTACTACAGCATCAAGGTCAAGGGCATTGGTGGCTTCACCAGAGAACTGACCCTGAAACCTTTTAACCACCCGATTGCGATCCCGTTCAACCTGTTCCTGGAAGTACTGGGCTTACTGACCAAACCACTGTCTTTGGCATTGCGACTGTTCGGTAACATGTACGCTGGTGAGGTTGTGTTTATTCTGATCGCCTTGTTACCGTTCTATATGCAGTGGGTATTGAACGTGCCATGGGCAATCTTCCATATCCTGGTGATTCCGCTACAGGCATTTATCTTCATGGTTCTGACGATTGTTTACCTGAGTCAGGCACACGAAGATCACTAGTGCGAATCGACCGACAATTTTAAATTTAACCCTTAACAAACTACGTAACTAAACTTTAGGAGTCTTTAATGGAACTCGTATACATTGCTGCTTCAATCATGATTGGTATGGGTGCCCTCGGCACTGGTATCGGTTTCGCCCTGCTGGGTGGTAAATTGATCGAAGGTACTGCCCGTCAGCCTGAGCTGGGCCCTCAGTTACAGACCAAAACCTTCCTGATGGCTGGTTTGCTGGACGCTGTTCCAATGATTGGTGTTGGTATCGCGATGTACCTGATCTTCGTTGTAGCAGGTTAATCATCCAAGCGATCCCTGATCGTCTTGAAAGAAACCTGTCCAACGAATTCGTAAGAGGTAAATCGTCGTGAACATGAATCTGACCATGCTCGGTCAATTGATTGCCTTCGCGATTTTCGTCTGGTTCTGCATGAAATTTGTCTGGCCGCCTTTGACCAGTGCAATGCAGGAACGTGTAAAGAAAATTGCCGATGGTCTGGACGCAGCAAACCGTGCAGAACGTGACCTGGAACTGGCGCAGGAAAAAGCCATTTCCGAGCTGCGTGAAAGCAAAGAAAAAGCGGCTGAAATCATCGAACAGGCTAACAAACGTGCCAACCAAATCATCGACGAAGCGAAAGAAACCGCTCGCGCTGAGGGTGACCGTCTGGTAGCCGCTGCTCAAGCAGAAGTTGAGCAAGAGGTTAACCGTGCCAAAGAAGTTCTGCGCAAACAGGTATCTGAGCTGGCTGTTGCCGGCGCTACCAAGATCCTGAGCAAGTCAGTCGATGCGTCAGCTCATGCTGATCTGCTTAATCAACTGACTGAAGAACTCTAAGCGAGGTTGCCATGGCTGAATTAACCACTCTCGCTCGGCCATACGCCAAGGCCGTGTTTGCTGAAGCAAAAGAGAAGAAAACCCTGGACGCATGGTCAGAAGATCTGGCCCTGCTGTCTTTATATGCATCCGACGCCGAGATGGCGAAAGTGCTGGTACATCCTTCTCTGACTGCGGCACAGCAAGCACAAGCCTTGATTGACGTATGTGGCGAAAAGCTTAATGACGCAGCCAAAAACCTGGTAAACGTTCTGGCAGAAAACAAGCGCCTGACGCTGTTGACTGAAATTACAGCTCTTTATGAAGAGCTGAAGGCCCAGCTGCAAAACGCAGTAGATGTCGTAGTGACCTCTGCGTACGCACTGACCGAAGCACAGTCGAACAAGCTCGCTCAGGCACTTAAAGCCAAACTGCAACGTGATGTCCGCATGACCAGCGAAGTTGATGAGACCCTCATCGGCGGCGCTATTATTCGTGCAGGCGACCTGGTTATTGACGGCTCACTCACAGGCAAGCTGTCAAAGTTGGCCGAAGCGATGAAATCCTAGTTTGAGGGACGATGCATGCAGCAACTGAATCCATCCGAGATCAGTGAAGTCATCAAAAAGCGCATCGAAAGTCTCGATGTGACTTCACAAGCCCAGAACGAGGGCACCGTTGTATCCGTATCCGACGGTATCGTTCGTATCCATGGTCTTGCCGACGTAATGTACGGTGAGATGATTGAATTTGAAGGCGGTGTATACGGCCTGGCCATGAACCTGGAACGCGACTCTGTAGGCGCGGTTATTCTGGGCGAATACAAATCGCTGGCTGAAGGCCAGAAAGCGAAATGTACCGGCCGTATCCTGGAAGTTCCAACCGGCGAAGCCATGCTGGGTCGCGTTGTGAACACACTGGGACACCCAATTGACGGAAAAGGTCCTATTGAGACCAGCACATCGGCACCTGTTGAACGTGTTGCGCCTGGCGTAATTGCTCGTCAGGGTGTTGATCAGCCGCTGCCAACAGGCTACAAGGCGGTTGACTCCATGGTGCCGGTTGGCCGTGGCCAGCGTGAGCTGATCATTGGTGACCGTCAGACTGGTAAGTCAGCGATGGCGATCGATGCCATCATCAACCAGAAAGGCAGCGGCGTTAAATGTGTTTACGTTGCAATTGGCCAGAAGCAATCTTCCATTGCGAACGTCGTTCGTAAACTGGAAGAGCACGGCGCGATGGAACATACCATCATCGTTGCTGCTGGTGCTGCCGATCCTGCAGCAATGCAGTTCCTGGCGCCCTATTCCGGCTGTGCGATGGGAGAATACTTCCTCGATCGTGGTGAAGACGCCCTGATTGTATACGATGACCTGACCAAACAAGCCTGGGCTTACCGTCAGATCTCATTGTTGCTGAAGCGTCCTCCGGGTCGTGAAGCATATCCTGGTGACGTTTTCTATTTGCACTCCCGTTTGCTGGAACGTGCTTGTCGCGTTAACCCTGATTACGTGAAAAGCGTAAGCGGTGTTGAAGGCAAAACCGGTTCTCTGACGGCTCTGCCAATCATTGAAACCCAGGGCGGTGACGTCTCGGCATTCGTACCAACCAACGTGATTTCGATCACCGATGGTCAGATCTTCCTGGAAACCAACCTGTTCAACTCTGGCGTACGTCCAGCGATGAACGCCGGTATTTCGGTTTCTCGTGTTGGTGGTGCAGCGCAGACCAAAATCATCAAGAAACTGGGCGGTGGTATTCGTCTGGCTTTGGCTCAGTATCGTGAATTGGCGGCATTCGCCCAGTTCGCATCTGACCTGGATGAAGCGACTCGCAAACAGCTGGAACATGGTAAAGCCGTTACCGAGCTGATGAAGCAAGGTCAGTATGCACCGATGTCCACTGCAGAAATGGGATTGTCGATTTACGCTGCTACCGAAGGCTTCCTGGAAGACGTTGAAGTATCCAAGATCAAGTCTTTTGAAGCTGCTCTGCTGAGCTACGCCAACAGCGAATTTGCTGAACTGATGGCGAAGATCAACGTGAAGGGCGACTTCAATAACGAAATCGCGGCCAGTCTGAAAGAGTGTATTGAAACTTTCAAGAACTCCCAGACTTGGTAAGTCCGGCGCTGGCGACCAGTAATGGTTGCCAGCAGGATTCAACCTTCAACGTGAGGCAGCTTGGTTATGGCAGTCGGTAAAGAAATTAAAGAGCAGATTACGAGTGTAAAAAGCACGCAGAAAATTACTTCAGCCATGGAAAAAGTGGCTGTTAGTAAAATGCGTCGCGCTCAGCTGCGTATGGAAAAAAGCCGCCCTTACGCGGAAAAAATCCGTAACGTAATTGGCCATCTGGCCAACGCGACTTCTGAATACCGCCATCGTTATCTGCAAGATCGTGATGTCAAACGGGTTGGTTATATCGTTGTGTCTTCCGACCGTGGCCTGTGTGGTGGTTTGAACAATAATCTGTTCAAGCTGCTTGCTCGGGAAACAAAAAACTGGAGAGGAGAAGGAGTGGATGTTGATTTCTGCTCTATCGGTGCCAAGGCATCGCTGTTTTTCTCCAGTTTTGGTGGCAATGTTGTGGCTGCAAAATCCCATTTGGGTGACGCGCCGGAACTGGCCAGCCTGATCGGCTCGGTAAAAGTGATGCTGGACGCATTTGACGAAGGCAAGATTGATCGTCTGTTTATCGTCCACAATCGTTTTGTAAACACCATGACCCAACAACCTGTTGCGGAACAAATATTGCCGCTGAAGGCAGATGAAGAATTCGCTCGGGATCACTCATGGGATTATATCTACGAACCTGCTGCCGAGGAAATCATCGACAGCTTGCTGGTTCGTTTCATCGAATCCCAAGTGTATCAGAGTGTGGTTGAGAACAACGCCTGTGAACAGGCCGCGCGTATGTTGGCAATGAAGAACGCCACCGATAACGCCGGCGACATGATTAACGAGCTGAATTTGTTGTACAACAAGGCTCGTCAGGCAGCGATCACCCAGGAAATTTCGGAAATCGTTAGCGGCGCCGCGGCTGTATAAGCCGGGGAACGAAGGTTTTAAGGTTAAGAGGAACCGAATATGAGCGGACGTATCGTACAGATTATCGGTGCCGTTATCGACGTGGAATTCCCACGCGACAGCGTACCCAAAGTCTACGACGCCCTGACCGTTGATGGTACTGAAACTACTCTGGAAGTTCAGCAACAGCTGGGTGATGGCGTAGTGCGTACTATTGCGATGGGCTCCACAGAAGGTCTCAAGCGTGGCCTTCAGGTAACAAACTCTGGCGCTCCAATCTCTGTACCCGTTGGTATTGAGACATTGGGACGCATCATGGACGTCCTTGGCCGTCCTATTGATGAATGCGGCGAGATCGGTGAGAAAGAACGTTATTCGATTCACCGTGCTGCACCTGGCTTCGACGAACAAGCCAACTCCACTGACCTGCTGGAAACCGGCATCAAGGTAATTGACCTTGTTTGTCCGTTCGCCAAGGGTGGTAAAGTTGGACTGTTCGGTGGTGCCGGTGTTGGTAAAACCGTAAACATGATGGAACTGATCAACAACATTGCAAAGGCTCACTCCGGTTTGTCTGTATTCGCAGGTGTTGGTGAGCGGACTCGTGAAGGTAACGATTTCTACTACGAAATGGCGGAATCCGGGGTTGTAAACCTGGATGACAAAGCGGCTTCCAAAGTAGCAATGGTTTATGGCCAGATGAACGAACCCCCAGGCAACCGTCTGCGTGTGGCTCTGACAGGTCTGACCATGGCAGAGAAATTCCGTGACGAAGGTAAAGACGTACTGTTGTTTGTTGACAACATCTATCGTTATACCCTGGCGGGAACCGAAGTATCTGCACTGCTGGGCCGTATGCCTTCCGCAGTAGGTTACCAGCCGACTCTGGCTGAAGAAATGGGTGTTCTGCAGGAGCGTATTACCTCCACCAAGAACGGTTCCATTACTTCTATCCAGGCGGTATACGTACCTGCGGATGACTTGACTGACCCATCGCCAGCAACCACCTTTGCCCACTTGGACTCCACCGTGGTACTGAGCCGTGATATCGCATCCAAGGGTATTTACCCTGCGATCGATCCACTGGACTCTACTTCCCGTCAGCTGGATCCACTGGTTATCGGTAACGAACACTACGACATCGCTCGTGGTGTTCAGGGTGTACTGCAGCGCTACAAAGAGCTGAAGGACATCATTGCGATTCTGGGTATGGACGAACTGTCCGACGAAGACAAGCAGCTGGTTGCTCGTGCACGTAAAATCGAACGCTTCCTGTCCCAGCCATTCCATGTGGCAGAAGTGTTTACTGGTGCGCCAGGCAAGTATGTATCACTGAAAGAAACCATCCGTGGTTTCCAGGGTATCCTGAATGGTGATTACGACGACCTGCCAGAGCAAGCCTTCTACATGGTTGGTACGATCGACGAAGCTGTCGAAAAAGCCAAAAACATGTAATTCGGGCTGGTAAGGCCGGAATCATCCGGCTTTACCTCCTCAACCTGAGGAATACCTTATGGCGATCACTGTACATTGCGATATTGTCAGTGCCGAAGAGAATCTCTTCTCCGGTCTGGTCGAGCGCGTTATTGCTGCGGGCCTGATGGGTGAGCTTGGTATTGAACCAGGCCACGCGCCCTTGCTGACCCCGTTGAAACCAGGTCCGGTTCGTATCGTCAGACAAGGCGGTAGCGAAGAGGTTGTTTACGTCTCTGGTGGTTATCTGGAAGTTCAACCAAACCGGGTGACTGTGTTGGCTGATACGGCAGTTCGTGCGCACGATATTGACGAAGCCGCCGCTCTGGAAGCCAAGAAACACGCTGAACAAGCACTGGCAAATCAAGGTTCCGACTTTGATTATTCCCGCGCTCTGTCCCAGCTTGCTGAAGCCGCAGCCCAGCTGCGCACCATTCAGCAAATCCGTGAAAAACTGGGCAAGCGCTAAGCTTCGCCTGTTTTTGACGGCAGCCCTCGAATCTTCGGGGGCTTTTTATTTTCTGCCGACAGGATGTCAGATGGCCGTTAATATTTTTCTGTCTCCTGTTCGTGCGATTTTATACGATATCGTGTTCCCAAAGCTCAGGAGAGCGTCCTTATGTCCAAAGTATTTTCCAGGGCCTTGTTGCCCTTGATGGTCGCTGCCTCATCCTCTGTGATGGCTGGCCAGTTTTATGCCGGTGTGGGAATAGCCGGTTTTATCGGCAGTGGAGAAGAGGAATACACATCAGGTCGTTACTCTGTTACCTATGATTATGAGTATTCGCAACAATCGATCGGGTTGGGTTATCAGTTTGATAACGACAACCGCCTGGAAGTCTCTTTGGCGACCATTGATGTAGAATATGACAACGATTTTTATGATGATGAATCATACTCTGGCCTTGATGTGGATTATTCGTTTGTTTGGCGTTACGAAGCCGTCAGACCCTATCTGCTGATTGGCTTTGGGTTGTACACCTACGATGATTCAGGAGAGTACTATGCCGATGGTGAGGACTTGTCCGGCGTTGCATTCAATTTTGGCGCAGGCGTAATCTGGCAGTTCCATGAACATCTGGATGTTGACCTGGGTTACGGCTTCAAGTCGATTGGCTGGCAGGATGCGGAGGATGGCCACCACATCTACGAAACCCAATCTACCCAGGGCGGTTTCGATCTTGCGGCGCATATACTGTTCTGATTGACGACAGAAGATGATGTGCAACAGGCGCCATGGCGCCTGTTTTTGTATCTGTTAATCTGTTATGCGTTCAATCAATATCACACCTGTACACACCTGCCGGTTTGCTTATTGTTCAGCAAACAGTATGGAAGCGGTTTTCACCACACTGGCATGGCGTTCTGCCAGGCGCTGGTGATCCTTGTCATAGCCACCTCCAATGACCGTCACAACCGGTATGCCGCGCTGTTGGCAGTATGCCAGCACCCAGCGGTCCCGTTGCTGAATACCCTCCAGGGTTATATTCAGGTGGCCGAGCCCATCTCCTTCCCAGACATCAACTCCGGCATCGTAAATCACCAGCTCTGGCTGATGTTCATGAATCAGGCGTTCGAAGGTATCCCTGACAACTGTAAGATAGGCAGCATCATCGAGGTATTGCCCAAGGCCAATATCAAGATCACTGCGGTGTTTACGGAAAGGAAAATTCTTCTCGCAGTGAATCGAGCAAGTAAATGCCCGTGGCTCATGCTCCAGCAGAGCCGCAGTGCCATCCCCCTGATGCACATCCAGATCAAAAATCAGCAAACGCTGGACTTCTCGCCGTTGCAGCAGAGCCAGGGCGGTATAGGCGAGATCGTTGACCAGGCAAAAACCAGAGCCAAAATCATAATGAGCATGGTGGGTGCCGCCAGCGAGATGGGTGGCCATGCCATGCTGGAGTGCCAGCCGGGCGGCCAGCAAGGTGCCATTGGGTGCGGTCAGGGTCCGGTCTATCAAACCCTGGCTCCAGGGTAAGCCCAGGCGCCGCCAGGCTTTCATCTCAATGGCATCGTCAACCAGAGCCTGCAGGTAAACCGGACTGTGGGTAATGGCGAGGTCCGCGATGGAAGCCGCGGCAGGCCGATAGAGATTATCGTGGATATAACCCTGCTGTAACAGATGGTCGTGCAGGCGCACAAACTTGGACATGACAAAACGATGGTTGTCCGGGAACGGGCAAGAATAGTTGGTGTGATAAACAATAGGCAATTTCATGATGAACCGGCAGAGAGTCTGTAGGGTAGCTGAACCAACGGTGGGACTATGCCGCCGTACTGCATCAGAAACTAGCATATTGTCCGGCAATGCGTGACCTTTAAACAGAGCTACGACCAAGGGCGAGTGGCAATTTGATAGCTTGTATGGTCCATTAGAAGCCTGTCAGGATTTGCTCCTGAACGTGCAACGCAGCGCCAGAGCAGGCTTTTGTCAGTCTGCCAGCATACTGTTTAGTCAGCGATGCAACGTCTATTTTTCCGAGGTTGATGTGAAAAAAGATAATAAAAACAAGAAAACAGCCACAGAGAATCAAGCGATCTCCAGCTTTGAGAAATTCTTTTACCGCTATATCGCCTGGTTTCCGATTCTGGTGTTACCGGCCCTGGTATGGGAGATGTTCAGCGTCAACGACTATGCCCCGGCAGGGTTGATCGGCGTTATGCATGCCGTGCTGGTGTTCCGTCTGGTCACGATTGCCGGGCAGGAAGGCTGGTTCAAAAAGCGGCAGCAACAAGTCTGAGATGCGCCGGTGCCTACCCGGGTACCGGTAGAAAACATGACTTACGCTGGGACTGGGACTACACAAAGGTGCCGCGATGCTGCTTGGTCACCGTCGATGCTATTTTTTTGAAAAATAATCGGACAAGACAAAGTACTTTATCTTGTTGATCAAAGAGTAGTCTGATGGATTGCCGAGAAAAAATTCCTGTGGGACTTTTTCGAGATTGTGAGTACCTTTGGCCCGAAAGGTTTTAATCAGGTTGCGCATGGTTCTGTAACCCAGCAGGCTCAGCAAGGACGGACAGGCCTCGCCATCTTTATCAATAAAGTGATGCAGGCTGGGGCTATGAATAATTTTCGGAAATCCTCGCGCCCGGTTAGTGATACGTAACCAGTGCAAGTGCATGACATTGTATTCGGTAGGTAATATATGTACATGGAGGTTAGAGAGCCAAATCAGCTCCCGAAAAAGTGGCTGGTCAGCATTGCTGCCAGTCTCTTGCATTAACCGCTTCCAGGTATTGAGAAAGGCCGTTGTTTCTTCCGTTTTTCGTACTCCGACAACGCCACTATTCAAGGCTGGAAACGATTCAGGAAATGGTAGTTTATGTATTCTCTGGCCATGGTGACTGGTTCGCGCCTGATCGTGTACCGCCGCGATATCAAAACGGTCAAGGATAAAGAACACATCAGATATATCGTCGATTACAAAAGTATCGGCATCGATATAAACCGTTTTTTCAAAGCGGGAATCCTGCAACGCGTCAATTTTGGCGCGAAACCAGGAGTCTTCATACACATGAACCTGATCGAAAACATCGTCATCGCATGGTTGATCTGTGAACAAGTCGATCGGGTAATCGGGGCATTGTGCCTTGAGACTGCGAGCCGAGCGAATGGCTAGCTGTGTGTAGCCAATATCGCCCGTTGCTGCATAGACAAATCCATTCATTAATATATCGCTTCCCTGCTAACAGTACGCCTAAGGTCTGGATGCTAACATATTCTGCGCCCGCACCGCAGCTGCCCGTACCTGATCTGGTGCAGTACCGCCAATATGATCGCGAGCGGCAACAGAGCCTTCCAGGGTCAGTACATCAAAGACATCGGCAGTAATTTCATCGGAAAACTGCTGCAGTTCTTCCAGCGTCATGTCACTGAGGTCCTTGTCTTGCTCCAGGCCATAAGCCACCGCTTTACCAACAATTTCGTGGGCGTCACGGAAGGGAATACCCTTGCGTACCACGTAATCGGCGAGATCGGTGGCGGTCGAGAAACCCCGCTTGGCAGCATCCCGCATATCATCCCGACGTGCTTGCAGGTGAGGAGCCATATCTGCAAAGGCTCGCAGGCTGTCGCGCAAGGTATCGACAGTATCGAACAGGGGTTCCTTGTCTTCCTGATTGTCCTTGTTGTAGGCCAGTGGCTGGGACTTCATCAGTGTCAGCAGGCTGACCAGATGACCATAGACCCGGCCGGTTTTGCCCCGTACCAGTTCAGGAACGTCGGGGTTCTTTTTCTGCGGCATGATGGATGAGCCGGTGCAAAAGCGGTCTGGCAAATCAATAAAGCGGAATTGCGCCGATGCCCACAGCACCAGCTCTTCCGAGAAGCGTGACATATGCATCATGATCAGCGCTGCGGCACTGGTGAATTCGATGGCGAAGTCGCGATCGGAGACAGAATCCAGACTGTTTTCAGTGGGAGCGTCAAAGCCGAGCAATTCGGCAGTATAGAAGCGGTCAATCGGGTAAGTCGTACCGGCCAGCGCCGCAGCACCCAAAGGCAACTGGTTAACCCGCTTGCGGCAATCCTGCAGGCGGGCGTAGTCCCGTTCCAGCATCGCATTCCAGGCCAGCAGGTGATGACCAAAGGTGACTGGCTGTGCGGTTTGCAGGTGGGTGAAGCCCGGCATGATGGTGTCGGCTTCCCGCTTGGCCAGTTCAATCAGGCCTTGTTGCAGGCGGGTCAGTTCGGCACTGATCAGATCGATTTCATCACGCAAGTACAGGCGGATATCGGTGGCAACCTGATCGTTACGGGAGCGGCCGGTGTGCAGTTTTTTGCCGGTGATACCGATCTTGGCAGTCAGTGCGGCCTCGATGTTCATGTGCACGTCTTCCAGTGCGATCGACCAGTCGAAATCACCGCGCTCAATCTCGATACGTACTTCTTCCAGGCCACGAATGATATCGTCGCGCTCGTCGTTACTCAGCACTCCGACGTGGGCCAGCATGCGGGCGTGGGCAACCGAGCCCTGGATGTCGTGGCGGTACATGCGCTGGTCAAAGTCCACTGACGCAGTGTAACGGGCAACAAATGCATCGGTTGGCTCAGAAAAACGGCCGCCCCACGAGGCATTGGTGGATTGATCAGTCATGTACTCCCCCTCAATAAACGCAAATGTTGTGGCTCTATTGGCGTTGGCCAGCCACAACAGAAAATTTCCAGCCGCAGAGTATACCTGTGGCGTGGCAACGGTTTAACCGGAATGTGGAGCAGATACTTGTTGTCGTCCGAGACTAAAGCGAGACTAGTACTGTTTTTACCTTACGGTCAGAGGATCAGCTATGTCAGATACCGTATCCGCTGTCAGCCATCAGCATGATCGCAGTTTACTGGATGCGTTTTTCCTGCCCGATTTGTGTAACACCCGGGCAATCCTGTTTTTGCTGGCGGTCAGTGAAGGCCTGGTAGCGATTCTGACCTTGATGGAATCGTCGCTGGCGGCGTTTTCCTGGGAACGTTTTGGCCTGGTCTCGCTGTTTGTGCAGTGGGTGGCCTTGCTGTCGGTGGCGGTGTTGTGTCAGCTGCGATTTGTGCTGGTGCAGGTGAACGTCATGCTGGTTTCGGTGCTGGCGCTGTTATTGGTGCAGCTGGTGACACTGGGCGTGGGGTTGATGGCGGACTGGTTGTGGCCAACCAGTGTGAGAAGCATCGACTGGCTCTGGCTGGCCCGGAATGCGCTGGTCAGTGCCCTGGTGACTGCATTGGCATTACGCTACTTTTATGTGCAGAGCCAGTGGCGGATTCAGGCGCAGGCAGAGCTCAAGGCGCGGCTGTCAGCGTTACAGGCCAATATTCGGCCGCATTTCTTTTTTAATACACTGAATACCGTCGCTGCGCTGATTGTGATTGATCCGGAAAAAGCCGAAAACATGCTGCTGGATCTGGCGCAATTGTTCCGGGTGGTTCTGAAAGCCGACGACACGCCATCGACGTTGGAGCAGGAAATAGAATTTGGCCAGCGTTATCTGGATATCGAACATACTCGGCTGGGGGCACGGCTGACGATCGAGTGGCAACTCCCCGACCCTTTGCCGGAGATTATTATGCCAACCCTGATTCTCCAGCCATTGCTTGAAAATGCGGTTTACCACGGCATTCAGCCCCTGGTTGGTGGCGGCTGGATTCGTATTTCGCTGACCCCGGTGACGGGAGGCTGGGAGCTGATGGTCGCGAATGCCCGGGTTCCCGGCAGCAGCAAGCCGGGTAATGGCATTGCCCAACGTAATATCCGTGCCCGACTGGACACCCTGTTTGGTGATTCTGCCCGGCTACAGACACTGGAGCTGGCGGATGAGTACCAGGCGCGGATCATGATTCCACTGTATTCTGGAGAGCGTACCCATGAGTTATCGCCTGGCGCTGGTTGATGATGAGCCGCTGGCTCGTGGCCGGTTGGCACGCCTGTTAAAAGAGCACCTGGATTTTGAACTGGTGGTCGAACTGGAGAGCGGGGATGCCACCTTGCAATGGCTGGAGCACCACCGTGCCGATGTATTGCTGCTGGATATCCAGATGCCTGGCCGCAGCGGGCTGGAAACCGCCCAGGCATTGCAGCAATATGACACGCCTCCGCTGGTGGTTTTTTGTACGGCATTTGATGAACATGCTCTGGATGCCTTCGGTGTCAGCGCCATCGATTACTTGCTCAAGCCGGTACGTCCGGCGGATTTGCAGCGGGCATTGGAGCGGGTCAGGGAGCGGCTGGAGGCCCGGGAACTGGCAAGCCGGGATCTGTCAGAAGAAAAACCGGAGCACGACGAAGGTACCGCTAAAATACGCACGCACCTGACTGCCCGCACTCATATGGGCTTGCAACGTATCCCGCTGGAAGACATATGCTACTTTCTGGCTGATCAGAAATACGTCAATGCCATTCAGGAACAAGGCGAAACATTGATCGATGACAGCCTGCGTCAGCTCGAAGAAGAATTTGGCGACCGCTTTGTCCGGGTCCACCGCAGTGCGTTGGTGGCGCGGGATCGTATCGTGCGACTGGAAGCGCAGGAAGGTCGAGGCCATGTGGTATACCTGAACGGTATCAAAGACGGTGTTGCGGTTAGTCGCCGCCATTTACCGGATGTGCGCAAGGTAATGAAGTCATTTTAGCCCTGAACACGGTATTTCCTGCTGCTTAGCTGATCCGGGTAATTTCAGCTGACGCGCCAGCACTGGTATGATTTGCAAATGTCTCATATCGGTGGTCTGCCAGCCAGGCCACCATACTTCCCGTCGAATAAGGATCATCATGTCATCAGCTCGTCTGCTCCGTATTGCTACCCGTAAAAGTCCTTTGGCCCTGTGGCAGGCTGAACATATCAAGGCCCGCTTGATGGCCTTGCATAAAGATCTGGAAGTAGAACTGGTGACCTTCTCCACCCAGGGTGACAAGATTCTCGATACACCGCTGGCCAAAATTGGCGGTAAAGGATTGTTCGTCAAGGAATTGGAAGTCGCCATGCTGGACGGCCGTGCCGATATTGCCGTGCACTCAATGAAAGACGTGCCGATGGAATTTCCGGAAGGGCTGGAGCTGGGCGTGATTTGTGAGCGGGAAACCCCGCTGGACGCTTTTGTCTCCAACAACTACAGCAGTGTCGACGAACTGCCACAAGGGGCGGTTGTCGGTACCTCAAGCCTGCGGCGCCAGTGCCAGTTGCAACAACAGCGGCCGGATTTACAGATTCGCTCCCTGCGTGGCAACGTCCAGACGCGCCTGGGCAAACTCGATGCCGGTGAATTTGATGCCATTATTCTGGCTTCTGCCGGACTGCTGCGAATGGAAATGGGTGATCGCTTGACGGCATCCCTCTCGGCCGAACAGTCCTTACCTGCCGGTGGCCAGGGCGCATTGGGGGTTGAGTGGCGTTGTGATGATGAGCTTGCCCAGACACTGATCGCTCCTTTGGCCCATGCCGATACCACCGACTGTGTGCTGGCCGAACGGGCCTTGAACCGTCGTTTGCAAGGTGGTTGTCAGGTGCCCATTGCCGCCTATGCAGAATTACAAGGCGACCAGCTGACCTTGCGGGGGCTGGTGGGCTCCGTCGATGGCAGCAAGGTGCTGACCACGGAACAGCAGGGCAACAGGGCCGATGCAGAGATACTGGGTATCCTGGCGGCAGAGCATCTGCTGGCCCAAGGGGCTGGCGAGATCCTGACCGAAGTCTACGGTCGTGAGGTACGCTAGGCTTTGACAACGATTCTGGTGACCCGCCCCGAGGGTCAGGCCGATCACCTGATCGCCGCTCTGGAGCAGGCCGGTTATCACTGCCTGCATCGGCCATTGATGGCGATTGAGGCGGTGGCCGAGCACAGCGAGCACGCGCGTCTGGCCCGTGCCCGGATGCTCGATCTCGACCTCTACCAGCACGTGATTGCCATCAGCGCCAACGCAGCCCGGTCGGGGCTGGAATGGCTGGATACGTATTGGCCCCAGCCACCGCTGGGAGTGCACTGGTATGGTGTTGGCCCAGCCAGTACCGAACCCTTCTGGCAGTACGGTCTGGAGGCCAGCTGTCCGGCCAGCCGATATGACAGTGAAGGACTGCTTGCATTACCTGCCTTGCAGCAAGTGGCAGAACAACGCATTCTGATCTGGCGGGGTGTTGGTGGTCGGGAAACACTGGCGACGACATTACGTGCGCGTGGCGCTTGTGTCGACTATGCCGAGCTGTATGAACGGCGACCGCGGCAGTACAGCAGTCACGATTGGGACGTGACACTCGGTACCCGTCCATGGCTGCTGCTCAGCAGTGGCCAGGCCCTGGATATTATAGAAAGGCAGGTGCCCACGTTGGCTAACCGGATTGCCGGGCTGATACTGCCCAGTGAGCGGATTGCCGAACAGGCGCGGGCCAAAGGCTACGATCCGGTATTGGTTCCCGCCAGTGCCAGGGATGACGACATGCTCAGCTGCCTGGCGGCGCAGCTGTAACCCGATAATCAGGTCGCTAGCGGCGGCGGTGACAGGAAAACAGACGTGGACAACAACAAAGACAAGCAAACAACAGACGATGCGGGCGCTGACGCCCAGGTAACGCTGGACAAAGAGCAAGCTCCCGCAGCCTCGAGCGACAGCACGACGGCGTCGACGAATAAAAAAGCGGCGTCGAAAAAGACCCGACCGGATGCGCAAGCAGGCAAACCCGACAAGGAAAACACCCCTGGACGGCGATCGTCATTGGCAATCTGGCTGCTGGTTATTCTGGTGTTACTGTCACTGGCCGTCTCGGCGGCTGTGGTCTGGTATGGGTTGCAACAGCATCAACAGCTGGGCCAGCTGCAACAGCAGTTGCAAGGCATGGCACAACAGACGCAGGCTGATCGCCAAACCCTGAATACACTGGGTCAGCGCCAGCAGCAACAGGATAGCGGTGATCGGGCTTTGCAAGACCAGCTGGCCACGGTATCCCGTCAGGCGCAGCATAATGAACAACGGCTGGCCGGGCTGGCCGGTTCCGATCGTCAGGACTGGCTCCTGGCCGAAGTGGAATACCTGCTGCGATTGGCGAATCAACGCCTGAACCTGGAGCGTGATGTTACCGGAGCGGCCGCCATGCTGGTGGCTGCCGACAAGGTGCTGCTGGAAATCAACAACCCGGCCTACGATAACGTCCGGACTAAAATAGCCAGCGAGATCCAACAGCTGCGCCGGGTGCCCGGTGTCGACAAGGTCGGTGCGATTGCCCGCTTGCAGGCGATGCAGGATTCTCTGGATCAGGTTGACTGGTTGCCACAAGTGCGGTTGCCATCAACAGCCTCCGACGCCAATACAACTCTGGCCGGAGCCGCTCAAGCCTGGTACCAGCAGCTGTTTGATGAGCTGAAACAAGGACTTGCCCAGGTGGTACGGATACGTCGTCAAGACAGCCCTGTCGATATTCCCATGGCACCGGAGCAGGCTTATTACCTGCAACAGAATGCCCACCTGATGCTGGAACAGGCCCAGCTGGCGATGTTGCGTGGCGATCAGAACCTGTACGACAACAGCCTTGGCCGCGTTAAAGGCTGGGTTGAACGTTATTTGCCCAAGCAAGATCAGGCGGTGCTGGCATTACGCCAGTTGCTGGGCGAGCTGCAACAATGGCAGGTGAGTCCGGCGGTACCGGATATCAGTGCATCCTTGCAGGCTCTGCGTGCACGTATGATTCTGGATGAAACAGAATACAGCCCGGAGCAACAGCCAGTGGCTCCTGCTGCCAAGGCGACCACTGAGCCGCAAGGAGCACAGCCATGAAGCGCTGGTTGCTGTTTTTTGTAATTACCCTGGTGGTGGCCCTGGGGGCAGGGTCTCTGGCGGGGCAGGATTCAGGTTATGTCCTGCTGAGCTGGCATCATTACAGCCTTGAAACCAGCTTGTGGTTCTTTTTGTTACTGCTTGGCGTCATGCTGGTGGCGGTGTATTTCTTATTCCGTTTCAGCCTGGTGATGCTGGGTTCCGACTGGCGTTTTAATGAATGGCGGCGCAGTCGCCGTACCGCCCGTGCCCGCAAGCAAACCACCCGTGGTCTGTTGTCGCTGGCATTGGGGCAGTGGTCAAGGGCTGAACGTTTGCTGACACGTTCGGCAACCGATACCGATATGCCGCTGATCAACTATCTGGCCGCCGCCCGTGCGGCGTATGAACAAGGCAAGCACGACACCACCGATGAGCTCTTGAGTGCTGCCAGTAAAAGCACCCGCGGGGCTGATTTGGCGGTTGGTATTTCCCATGCCCAGTTGCTGATCTCTCGCGGCCACAAGGAGCAGGCCCTGGCGGTTCTGGTCAGCTTGCGCGACCGTTATCCCCGTCATAGCTACTTGCTTAAATTGCTGGTGCGGCTGTATCAGGATCTGGAAGACTGGGTGGCGTTACACGAATTACTGCCGATTCTGGGCAAGGCTGGCAAAGCCGGAAAAATTCCTGAAAGCAAGCTCAAGGAACTGGAAGAAAAAGTCTATTTGCAGCTGATCGACCGTACAGCCAAGGCGCAGCAAAGCAAGGACCCGGTAGCGGCCTTGAAGAAACTGTATCAGTCGATGCCCCGACACTGCCGCCGTCAGGGGGATATTCTGCTGCACTACACCGATACCCTGCATGAGCTGGGAGAGGATGAGCAGGCCGAAGTGGATTTGCGTAACGGGCTGGCGTACGTTTGGCGTGATGACTTGCTGCTGGCCTACGCCAGACTTAATGGCGCGGATGCCCGCAGACGTTTCCTCTTTGCAGAAAAACAACTGCAGGAACGGCCGAATGATCCGGTACTGTTATTGATTCTGGCGCGCCTGGCGCTGCGTCTTGAGCAACCGGAGCGGGCCAGAGAGTTTTTGCTGATGGGATTGAAGCTGAAAAACCTGCCCGGACTAAACGCCGAAATGGGCAAGCTACTGGTGCAAGAACAGGATCATGTTGGTGCCAGCCGATACTTCCAGCAAGCCCTGGCGCAGCAGGACTGCCAGTCCGGCTAGTGTTTACCTCTGGTCAAACCCGATCCGCTCCCTTGAGCGGATCGATCATACGATCATTTCAGCGTGAGCGACTTGCCCGCTGCCTGTCGGGTGGCTGACCATTCTTCATAGGTTTTGGCCGCCGTCTTACCCGGAATACTCAGCAGGACTTCAAAGTAGTCTTCATTAAACTTGTCTGCCAGTACCGTCGCCCGGTGTTTGCCTTTGACGACATACACGGACTGTACACTCTGGTGGTCAAAATCGCGCCAGGTCTGTGGGTCCTTGACGCCGGTATAGGTGTGGTTTTCCAGAGCGGAAATCAGACGGCTGCTACTCAGGCTACCGGTGCGTTCTGCCGCCGCTTTGAATTCATAGACAATATTGTAAGCCGAGGCAGCAGAGCTGGAAGGGTATTTCTGGAAGCGATCGGCAAAGCGCTCAACAAATTGCTGGCCCTTTTCAAAGCCGTACAGATAAGGCACTTGCCAGGTCCAGGGCACGGCACCAATAACGTCTTCCAGAATGCCAGCACCGGCGGAGATGGCCATACCCAGCGTCAGGTTGGGCACCACAATGGTCATCTTGTCTTTCAGGCCCATGCGATAGGCTGCCTTCAACGTGCTGGCCATATCGTCACCAAACTGAACCAGCATCAGCACATCCGCATTGGCGCGTTCTGCTGCTTCCAGAGCACTTTCAATATCTGCCTGCTTCGGGCGTGGAAAAGGTACCAGAACGCCGGGGTATTTGTTTTTATCCTGGGTATTGGTGAAGGTGCGCAGGGAGCCTTCGGTGGAATGGCCCCAGCTGTAGTCGGCGGTCAGATAAAACACTTTTTTACCGGCCAGACTCTGGTTCAGATAAAACGCCAGTGCTTTGGCGGCCATCCAGGCGTTGTAGGTTTCACGAAACATATAACGATGGCCTTCCTCGTCTGTGGTTTCGTTGGCGTAGGTCAGGGTGCCAAAATAGATCAGACCCTGACGGGCAGCCTCTTTACCGGCGGCAATGGCCACGGCACTGGAAGAGCCACCAAACAGCATCGAGACCCCTTGGGACGACAGCCGCTTGACGTTTTCGACGGCTTTATCCGGTTTGGATGCGGTATTGGCCGTGATCAGTTCCAGTGGACGGCCCAACACACCACCTGCGGCGTTGATTTCCTCAACGGCCAGCAAGGCACCACGGGCCTGGGCGATTCCCTGTTCTTTATAGGGGCCAGTCGAGGGGTAGTTCAACCCCAGTTTGATGGAGTCGGCGGCCTGAGCGGTGAGCGCAGACAACGCAAGTGCGGTGAGCACAAAGCAACGATACATGGCGATAACCTTCTTATTATTGTTATTACATCTTGAGTCTTTTCAGCGACCAAGGCGTTACGCCATTGGTCGCATAATCGAGCGGGTGTAGAGGCGGGAAACTTGCTTAATCGACTTTGTTGAGATGAACGTCCATTTGCGGGAACGGAATTTCAATTCCTTCGGCATCAAAACGTAATTTGATGGCTTCCGTCAGTTCCCATTTAACCACCCAGTAATCGGCTGCTTTTACCCATGGGCGTACAACAAAATTAACGGAGGAATCGGCCAGTTCGGATACCGCTACGGTGAAGGCCGGGTCTTTCAGGATACGCTCGTCATTACCCAGCATCTCGGTCATGATCTTTTTGGCCAGCAGCAGGTCGCTGCCGTAGGAAATACCCACGACCATATCCAGACGGCGGGTTGGTTCTTCCGAATAGTTCACCATGGTGTTACCAAAAACATTGGCGTTGGGCACGGTGACTACCCGGTTGTCCGGAGTTTTCAAACGAGTACTGAAAATGGTGATCTTGTTGACGGAACCGGCGACACCACCGACTTCAACGTAATCCCCCAGCTTGAACGGGCGGAAAACAATCAGCATGACACCCGCAGCAAAATGCGACAGTGAATCCTTCAGGGCCAGACCAACTGCCAGGCCGGCGGCACCCAGCAAGGTGATCAGTGAGGTTGTATCCAGACCCAGCTGCGACAGCGAGATCACCACCACCAGCACCATCAGCAGTGCCCGCAGTACCGTGCTTACAAAATCTGTCAGGATCGGTTCAACCCGGGCCTTGACCATCATGCCGGTGATGGCTTTCAGCACCAGATTGGCGACCATGCGGCCGGCAAAAAATATCAGTAACGCCAGAACAATCTGGGTACCCCATGGCAGCAGATATTCTGCCCAGATGTTTTCCGTAGATAATGAACTTCCGAATTGATTTAGCCAGTCCACAAATATTCCTCTATAGATTGGCGATGCCTGGAAAGCCTCGCCTGGTTTGCCATCGCTGGTCGGTGATTGCCGGTCAATAATAGAACGGCGTGTATTCTCGGCTGATGTGGCTGTCTTGTCGGTCAGGCCTTGGGAGGCCGTGGCGCATAAGCCAGTACATCGGAGTGCAGATTGGTCTCGCCAAGACCCAGCGGTTCCAATTGCTCTAGAGTACCGTAGACCATATTAGGGGAACCGCAAGCAAAGACATGGACCCCGGAGAGGTCTTTGAAGTCGTGCTGTATCACCTGATAGATCCAGCCAGCCCGTCCGTGCCAGCCATCGGCCTGTTCTTCCAGTATAGGATGGAAATGCAGATTGGGATGATCATGTGCCCATTGTTGGGGTAAATCGGCCATATAGAAGCCGCCAGCGTTGCGGTTGGACCAATACAGGTGGGTTTCTTGTGCCGGGGCCAGCGCCAGAATGCCTTCTGCCAGTGCCTTGATCTGGGCAAAACCGGTGCCCGCCGCAAGCAGCAGGATCGGTTTGCCAGCACAGGCCCGCAGCTGGGTGGGGGAGATAAAGCAGTCACCCATCGGCAAGGTGGCTGAAATCGTTGGCTGGGTTTGCAGCTGTTTGATCACCTGTGCGGCGGTGTCGCTGGTGTTGGCAATATGCAGCTGCAAGGCCCGTGGCTCGGAGCCGGTGAGGCTGCCCGGGGCGCTGGCAATAGAGTAGGGGATTTTCCGTTCGCTGCCGTCGGTGCCGGTGATATGTAACAGCAGATACTGGCCAGGCCAGAAATCCAGTGCCTTGCCTGCCGGAGCCAGCAGCTCAACGACATATACTTCCTCCGTCAAGGGGGTGACGGCTTGGACTTGCATGGCCAGGTTAACCTGGTCTTTGCAATCCGGGTGCTGAATATTAGCCATAACAATCTGGGTATCCGTTTGAGGCATCGCTATACAACATAATACCCGATTGCTTTGATCAAGTATTTGCTGGCCAATGAGATTATTGAATTTTAGAGAGCCGGTCAGCCAACGACCAGCACAGACTTCACAGACGCCGTTTTTGCAGGCGGTTTTCATCTTGATGCCATGTTCATGAGCCGCATCCATCAGGGTCTGATCAGTGCGGCAAGGCATGGTCACCTGATTTGGTAAAAAGGTAACCGTTACCGTGGTGACGGGTTGCACACTGTTCACTGGCTGTCGTCCATGGGGTCAAGACCGAGTTCCGACCAGATTTCATCAATATGGGCAACCACCCCCGGGTCCTTGACGATCGGTGTACCCCATTCCCGGGTGGTTTCACCGGGCCACTTGTTGGTGGCGTCCATTCCCATTTTGGACCCCAGACCAGAGACCGGCGAAGCAAAGTCGAGGTAATCGATAGGCGTGTTCTCGATCAGGGTGGTATCCCGTGCCGGGTCCATACGGGTGGTAATCGCCCAGATCACGTCTTGCCAGTCGCGGGTATTGACGTCGTCATCCACCACGATGACAAACTTGGTGTACATGAATTGCCGCAAAAACGACCATACCCCCATCATTACGCGCTTGGCGTGACCCGGGTACTGCTTTTTCATGCTGACAATGGCCATACGGTAGGAGCAGCCTTCCGGAGGCAAATAGAAGTCGACGATTTCCGGAAACTGCTTTTGCAGAATCGGCACAAACACCTCGTTCAGGGCAACACCCAGAATAGCGGGTTCATCCGGTGGCCGACCGGTGTAGGTGCTGTGATAAATCGGATCGCGGCGGTGGGTAATACGCTCGACGGTGAAGACCGGGAACTGATCCACCTCGTTGTAGTAACCGGTGTGGTCACCGTACGGCCCTTCCGGGGCCATGTCACCAGCATGGATCACGCCTTCCAGCACAATCTCGGCACTGGCGGGCACCAATAGCTCATTCCCAATACTCTTCACCAGCTCGGTTTTGCTGTCGCGCAGCAGTCCGGCAAATGCGTATTCACTCAGGGTATCGGGCACCGGAGTGACTGCACCCAGAATCGTGGCCGGGTCGGCCCCCAGTGCGACAGTGACGGGAAACGGCTCGCCGGGATGGGCTTTTTGCCATTCCAGAAAATCCAGCGCCCCGCCTCGATGACTGAGCCAGCGCATAATGACCCTGTTCTTGCCGATAACCTGCTGGCGATAAATGCCAAGATTATGGCGTTCCTTGTGTGGGCCTTTGGTGATCACCAGGGGCCAGGTAATCAGCGGTGCGGCGTCTCCGGGCCAGCAATGCATCACCGGAATCTTGCCCAGATCCACGTCTTCACCTTCGATGACCACCTGCTGACAGGGGGCCTTTTTAATCACGCTTGGGCCCATGGTTAATACTTTCTTGAAGATCGGCAGCTTTTCCCAGGCGTCCTTCATGCCCTTGGGTGGCTCCGGCTCCTTCAGAAAAGCCAGCAGCTTGCCGACCTCCCGCAGTGCTGCAACTGAGTTCTCGCCCATACCCATGGCGACCCGCTTGGGGGTACCAAACAGATTGGCCAGCACTGGCATTTCGTAACCTTTGGGGTTTTCAAACAGCAGTGCCGGGCCTTCTGCCCGTAATACCCGGTCGGCGATTTCGGTCATTTCCAGATGGGGATCGACGGGGTAGCGGATGCGCTTGAGCTCACCCTGCTTTTCGAGTTGGTCAATAAAGTCACGAAGGTCGTTGTATTTCACGCGGCTGCCTCACTTTCAGGAAGAGGCATGATAGCAACGGGGCGGGTTAATGAGCCAATAGGCTGTGATACTTCTGTGATAACCCGGACGACTCCGTAACACTTCCGGGAGGACTGCAACCGGCTCCAGGCATCATTCTGAACGGGTTGTTCAGCAGGCTGTTGGCAGGCTGCGAACCCTAACCCAATGATGGAGAGCATGATGATGAATTTACGTACAACGCTGCTGGCCGCCGCCATAAGCACTCTGGCGACCCCGGCAATGGCAGCCGACCTGACCGTAGAAATCACCAACCTGACGCGTGGAATTGCCTTTACGCCGTTGCTGGTGGCTGGTCACGATGCCGATACGGCGCTGTTTATGCCGGGTGAAGCGGCCAGCGCCAACCTGCAAAAAATGGCTGAAGGTGGTGATATCAGCGGCTTGTCGGCGGATGTAACCGGTGCCGGTGGTGTCATCGTCGACAATCCAGCCGCCGGGTTGTTGCTGGCAGGACAGTCAGCCAGCACAGATATCGACACCGGTATGAATACCCAACTGTCGATTGTGGCCATGATGCTGCCCACTAACGACGGCTTTGTTGCTCTCAACAGCCTTGAGATTCCAACACTGGCGGGGACCTATTACTACGACCTCAACGGCTATGACGCCGGTACCGAAGCCAATGATGAAATGCGGGGCAGCGGAGCACCGGGCGAAGCCGGATTCCCGGTTCCTGAACCTCTGGATGCCAGCATTGGCATGTCGGCAACCGGCATTGCTGCAGTGGCGGAAGAATTTGTTCATATTCACCGCAATGTGCTGGGCGACAGCGATCTCAGTGGCGGTGTCAGTGATATCGATTCAACAGTACACCGCTGGTTGAACCCGGTGGCCCGTGTGACCTTGACGGTCAAGTGAGGTGATTAAGATGATTCTGATACGCAAGCATGCCGGCCTGGTGCCGGTCTTGGCCAGCGCGGTGCTCTTGAGCGGTTGTTTGGCTGATGACGATAACAACAGTAGTAACAGCGCGAGCGACGCTGAACAAACCAGCAACAAAACCTTTGCCGTCACCGTGACCAATGCCACGGCCGGGCAACCCCTGTCGCCACTGGCGGTGGTGGCACATGGGGCCGGTTATCACACCTTGGTGACCGGCACGGCCGCCAGTATTGAGCTGGAGCAATTGGCCGAAGGCGGCGATAACAGCGCCTTGCTGGCCGCTGCCAACAGCAACCCGGCGGTGTACAGCAGCCAGAGCGGCGAGGGGGTCGTTGTGCCGGGCGGTACGGCAACGCTGACCATAACGCTGGATGGCATAAGTGTAGACAGCATGGGCGCCATGGATGAGAGCATCTTGCTGAGTATTACCAGCATGCTGGTGAATACCAACGATGGGGTGATTGCTGCCTCTGCGCTGGACGTGACGCAGCTGGCAGTGGGGTCATCGCTTCAGGTAACGGCCAACAGCTACGACGCTGGCACCGAAGCCAATACCGAATCGTCGACGACCATTCCTGGCCCGGCTGCCGGTGGCGAAGGGTTTAATGCCAGTCGAGATGATCGGCAAGACCAGGTGACGCTGCATGCCGGTGTGGTCACGCAGGACGATGGCCTGGCCAGCTCGGCACTGACGCACGTCCATCGTTGGGATAACCCTGTGGCCTTGATCACCGTGACCCGGACAGAGTGAATCCGGATACCTCGGTGTGACGCATGTCCGGGCCGCCGCCGACGGGTTTTGTAAGAACCCGAGGCTGCGCGCGACCAAGGAAACAAGGAAAACAGCCACCGCCCGGAGACCCGCCATGCCTGCGCCACTCACTTCCGCCACTGACCCGACGACGCCCGCCGGAGCCACTGAACGTGGCCTGGTCTCGGCCTCTGCGGCGCTGGCCCATCGTATTCTGGTGATTGAGGATGAGCCCGATATTGCCAATTTACTGGCCTTGCATTTACGCCAGCAGTACCACCATGTGCAGGTAACTCACGATGGTCAAGCCGGGTTTGAACTGGCCTGCCAACAGGACTGGAGCCTGATTGTGCTGGATTTACATTTGCCGGGAAAAGACGGCCTGGAAATCTGTCGTGACCTGCGCGGTCGGGGTCACACCGTACCTGTGCTGATGCTGACCAGCCGTTCCAGTGAAATGGACCGGGTGCTGGGGCTGGAAATGGGAGCCGACGACTACTTGCTAAAACCCTTCAGTGTGATTGAGCTGATGGCCCGCATCAAAGCCATCTTGCGCCGGGTACAAACCGAGCGGGCCGGTCGGGAGCCGACCGCGTCAGTGGATGAACTGGTCAGCCAGTCGCACCGTCTGGTGCTGAACCTGCGCCAGCATCGCATCAGCAAGGCGGGCAAGGTGCTCGACCTGACGGGCAAGGAATTCGACCTGCTCAGCTATTTTATGCAGCATCCGGAAGATGCCTTCTCCCGCGCCCATTTGTTAAACCGCATCTGGGGGCAAGGGCAAGAAGGCTACGAACACACGGTCAACACTCACATCAATCGCCTGCGTGCCAAAATCGAAGACGACCCGACCCGGCCCCGCATTATTGTGACTGTTTGGGGGGTGGGGTATCGCCTTGGATAAGCCGGATCATACGTACCGCCATCCGCTGAACCCGAAACCCTCCAGCCGGGTGATGGCACTCGGGGGCCGTCTGTTTACCCGGCTGGCATTGGCGTTGCTGCTGATTCTGGTGATGCTGGGCACCTTGCTGCTGGGACTGTCGGGCTATATGAGCCAGAACCACAGTCTGAATGTGTTGCAACAGCTGAACCAGCCGGTCGCTGGTTATGTGACGCGACAACAGCCGCTGCTGGATGCAGCCGGCGTGGTGGACGAGCAAGCCCTCGACCAGTTGGCCGGGCATGCCATGGTGCTAAACCCGGCCCTGGAAATCTACTTGCTGGACGCCAACGGCCAGATCCTTGGTCATCGTCTGCCGCCTGACCAGGTGCATTTGCAGCGCGTGGCGCTGGCTCCGATTCAACAGTATCTGCAACCGAACGCCCGTTACCCTGTGCTGGGCGATGATCCCAGTAATCCGCAGCAGCGCAACATCTTCTCCGTGGCCGCTATTCCGGCATCTCCAGCCTCCATACTGACCGCCAGTAGCGGCGATGCTGACGCCAGCGGAGCCAGACCACTCGGTTATGTTTACGCCGTTATTGGGGGCCAGCACTACCGGCAGTTGCATGAGTCGGTTTTTTCCAGCTACACCTTTACGCTGGGCAGCTGGCTGATGGTCGGCAGTATTGTCACCGCCGTGCTGGTGGGGTTGTGGATCTTTTTTGTGCTGACCCGGCGGCTGACCCGCTTGCGGCAAGCTGTCTTGCGTTACAACCTGCTCTACCCGGATATGTCGGTGATGCAGCCATTGCTGCAAAAAACACCGCAGCCGTCGGATGAAATTGGCCAGTTGACTCTCGCTTTCCAGCAGATGGCGGCACATATTCAACAGCAGTTCAGCCGGGTGCAGGCACTCGACAGCAACCGGCGGGAACTGATTGCCAATGTGTCCCACGATTTACGCACCCCGCTGGCCAGTATTCAGGGGTATATCGAAACGGCCTTGCTCAGGTTGCACGACGGCCCGCAGCAAGCGGAGTTGCGAGGCTACCTGGACATTGCCAGCCAGCAGAGTCAGCGGTTGTCGCAACTGATTAACGAGCTGTTTGAACTGTCGCTGTTACAGGCCGACAACGCCGAGCCCAATAGCGAACCGTTTTCCTTGCTGGAGCTGGCCCATGACTGCTTGCAGGAATTTCGCCTGAAAGCGCAACAGCAAGGCGTCGAACTGGATTTGCAAGGCCAGCAGCACGACAGTTATGTGGTGGCGGATATCGCCATGATACAACGGGTACTGCAAAACCTGATCGACAATGCCTTGCGCCACACGTCATCCGGCGGCTCGGTGGTGTTGCAGATCCAGGCGCTTGAGGGTGCCACCCGGATTGAAATCCGCGATACCGGTATCGGCATCCAGCAGCACGATATTCCACATATTTTTGAGCGCTATTATCAGGCCAGCCGCTCGCAAACCATGGCCTCAACCCCCACAGGGCAGGTCAAGCGACAAGGCAGTGGCCTCGGGCTGGCGATCGTCAAACGCATTCTGGAATTGCATCAAAGCCGTATCGATGTGGAATCGGTACCAGGAACGGGCACCTGCTTCCGTTTTGAACTGGCCAACTCATTGCCAGCCCGGGAAGCTACCCTGTGACGTAACGCCATGCCTCCTCTATAATGCGCCATTGTTTTTCCGACGGAGCCGAACCATGCAGGCACGAACCACCCTGATGCTGGCCGCTATTGCCGGATTCCTGGGCGTAGCGCTCGGTGCTTTTGGTGCCCATGGCCTGAAACCCCTGCTGTCGGCACCAATGATGACGGTGTATCAGACCGCCGTTGACTACCATCTGCTGCACGCCGCGGTGTTGCTGGGCCTGGGGGTTTGGCAACTGCACCAGCCGCAGGTCTGGCTCAATCGGGCGGCGCTGTTTATGGTGGCCGGACTGCTGCTGTTTTGCGGCAGCCTGTACGCCATGGTGCTGCTGGATTTACGCATGCTGGGCATGATTACCCCGATTGGCGGCGTTAGCTGGCTGATTGGCTGGGGCTTGTTGTTTATCGCGGCCCGTTCGATGACGACTTCTACTTCCATTGATTAACGTTAGGCATTCCTGAGTGACAGAACACGAGTCCAACAACCTGAACGACCATCTTCCGGCCGATGCCGCCACTGCCTTGCCTGAAGAGGATGAAGTCGCGGCGGAACAAGCAACGGCGGACGACAAACCCGTTTATCGCCGGGGTATCAAAAGCTTTGTGATCCGCGCTGGCCGCCTGACCAAAGGGCAAGAGCTGGCACTGGAGCGCAAGTGGGCCGAGTGGGGGCTGGAGCTGGCCGATGGCCCGATTGTTCCGGCGGATGTGTTTGGCCGTGATGCCCACACTGTGCTGGAAATCGGCTACGGCATGGGTCAGTCACTGGTGGCTATGGCCGCTGCGGCACCAGAGAAGAACTTTATCGGTGTTGAAGTGCATTTGCCCGGTGTCGGCTCGCTGCTCAACCTGGCAGAAGAAGCCGGTGTCACCAATGTGCGCAGTTACAAGGACGACGCCATCGAGGTTCTGAAGCTGATTCCGGATAACAGCATTGATACGGTGCAGCTGTTTTTCCCTGATCCCTGGCACAAGAAAAAACACCACAAACGCCGGATCGTACAAACCGGATTTGCCCAGACCCTGCGTCGTATTCTCAAGCCCGGTGGCATCTTCCATATGGCTACCGACTGGGAAAACTACATGGAGCACATGATCGAGGTGATGGATGCACAGGCGGGTTATGACAATATCGCCGGCCCTGGCCAGTGTGTTGAGCGCCCGGATGACCGACCACTGACGCGGTTTGAAAAACGCGGTCAGGGTAAAGGCCATGGTGTCTGGGATATGAAATACCGCAAGATTGACTGATCGTTGATCGCCCACGATCATCACTCAGGTCGATAATCCGGCGGCACCAATAATGCCGCCCCCGACTTACTATTTGATAACGTCTGGCCGCTGATTGCCGACGTCCGACGGAGCATATCGATGCAAAAGAAAGACAAAGAAAAAGTATTTGGTGGTGACTGGAGCGAAGACCAGTTGAGCACCTTTCTTGACGTTCCCAGCTACGATGGTGACAGCGCCGATTATATCGGTGCCATCCGCGCCTATCGTTATATGGTGCCTGGTACCTTTGCCCAGTATATCGAGTTGTTCAAGGCCAAAGGTCACGACCTGAATGCCACCAATGCTGCTGGTGAAACCATTCTGGCGACCATCAGCCAGCATAAACAAGGCGCAGAATACGCCGAGATCCTGAAGGATGCCGGAGCTGTCTGATCATGGTGATCAACCTGAGTGAACGATGTGCCAGCTGATTGGCTGTCGGCCGGTTCGGTCACTCGGGTCTGAATGGATTGTATTAAACTATCGGCCGTTAGTTGGTTGTCAGCGTCGTCGGTAGTGTTCCCACTGTTATGTTCCCATCCCCGGGTGCTTGTTATCGCCGGATATCGCGGTTGATTGTCTGGTGTCTGCTCTCGCTCTTGTTCTCGCTTTCTGTTTGTCACTACATCGGCACCAGACCGTCTAGATAACGGACGTCATTGGCACGCACTAATGGCTGTATGCCGTACATGCTTGCTCAACTTCACTGATCAGGCTGTACCGGTGAGGTAGCGTAGTAGTTAAGTAGTTAAGTAGTTAAGTAGTGAAGTTAGGTAAAAGATAATTGAACCTGTCGCAGCGCCACAGACCACCCCCCCCCAAAAAAAACAGACGCGTAATTGGTGCCATTTGGATACTTCTCAGCACGGAGTCTCCAGTAGATACTAATGCTCTCTATAGATGACATAAAACGGATGTGAATGCATGAAAACGATACTGATAACAGGTGCCACATCGGGTATTGGACTGGCTGCGGCACAGCACATCAGGCAGCAGGGCCATCGAGTGCTGATCACCGGCAGGAGGCCGGAGCGTCTGGAGGTTGCACTGACGGCTCTTAACGGGACAGATCAAGATCACAAGCAGCAGGATACACCTGCGGCTCGTGGTTATTGCTGTGACCAGACAGACGTAACGGCGATCACACAACTGTCGGAATTGCTGTTGGCAGAGCGGTACCAGCTGGATGCCCTGATCCTGAATGCCGGTATCTTTTTGCCACAAGCCTTTGAGTCCTTTACAACAACAAACCTGCAGCAGCAATTAAACAGTAACCTGCTGGGGCCATTACAGACCTTGTATGAATTGCTGCCGGTATTGAACAACCCGGCGAGTGTGGTGCTGGTCTCGAGCATTGTGGCGGACAAGGCCTTTGCCAATTGCACGGCCTATGCCGCCAGCAAGGCTGCACTGGAAGGGGCCATGGGCCCATTAAATCTGGAGTTGGCCAGCCGTGGTATACGGGTTAACTGTTTGCGACCGGGCATTACATTAACCGAAATCCAGTCCAAGGCCGGGATGAATGAGGAAGCGTTGGCACAGCTGACAGAAAATATGAAATCCACACTGGCCGGACGCATCCTGCAGCCAGACGATATGGTGGCAGCACTGGAATATCTGGCGTTGGGTGGCAGTAGTGCGGTCAGAGGGCTGAAGTTGCAGGTGGATGGCGGTTATTGCCTGTGATCCCGCTGGTCGGTAGCCTGCCGCGATGGCTGATGGCTGATGGCTGATGGCTGATTGATGGTAGATGGCTGATCGAAAGTGGCCAGACTGATAATTAAGACGACCCCAAACGGCTTAACCGCGGAGCAACCGATACACTGCTGTTGCCGTTTCGACAGCCATTACCAGTCGACCCTGTTTGTTTTCACGTGGAACAATGCCAACACCTGCGGCTACAGGGTCGGGTGCCCAGCGGGCAAGTGATGCTGTAACAAGGCATGCAGACACAGGTGTAAATCATCCAGTGTCCGCCGCGCCCGCTGTGGGTTCTGGTGTACTACCACCAGAAATACGCTGTGGCTGACCTCCAGATAAAACCGCCCCAGCCTTTCACGTTCGCGAATATGGCTCTGGATTCCCATACGTTTGAATATCACCGCCATATGATGGATCACCAGGTCGTCGTGTTGTTCATCCAACTGGCGTAATTCGGGGACCGAAAACATGGCTTGCACCAGTGTCAGTACGGCCTTCTGGCGTTTGTAGACTTTTAAATGGCGCTCCAGCACCTTGTTGAGTAACTGTTCCAGCGGCAGGGTTTCAACCGGTAGCTGGGCAATACCGAGCAAGGCTTGCTCGACATCTTCGAGCCAGCGTTGGCCCATGGCATACAGAATGGCGTGCTTGTTGGGAAAGTAGTGATACAGCGAACCTACCGAAATCCCCACCGCTTTGGCAATCAGAATGGTGCTAAGGTCATCCAGTCCCACTGTTTCCAGCAGTTCAGCCGTGATATCAATGATCTCCCGTGAGCGTTTGCGTGAGCGCCGTTGCATCGGCTCGCTGCGAGGTTGCAGGTTTTGCTGACGCTGTGAACGGGGGTTGGCAGGGGCTGGTTCATCACTCATTGGTGCAGGGGTTCCTCGTCGATAGTGATCCGGGCAACAGGCTCAATATGGATCAGAAAAAGCGGTCGCGCAGGGAATAATACAGCATTCCAGCCACCAGTCCGGGCCAACGCAACAGGGTACCACCGGGAAAGCTTGGCGTCGGCACCGCGGCAAACTGATCAAAACCCTGGGCTGACCCGGCGAGGGCATCGGCCATCAGCTTGCCACCCAGGGTGGCAAGAGCAACGCCGTGACCGGAATAACCATGGGCAACAAACAGACTTTGATCCACGCGCTCAAAGTGTGGCATACGGTTCAGGGTAATGGCGAGGGTACCACCCCAGCCGTAGTCGATACGGTACTGTGCCAGCTCAGGGTACAAGGCCAGCATATGCTGCTGCACAAAGGAGCGAATATCGCTGGGGAAGCGTGAGGTATAGGTTTCGCCCCCCCCCCACAGCAAACGGTTGTCACCCGATAAACGAAAATAATTGATGACAAAGCGGGAGTCGGCCACCGCTACATCGGCGCGATTAATCCGTTGGACGAGGTGGTCCGGGAGCGGCTCGGTGGCGAGAATAAAATTGTTGATGGGCATGATCTTGCCCGCAATGCGTTTTTCCAGAGGCCCGAGATAGCCATTGCACGCCAGCAATATATATTGGCAGGAGACGTTACCCACGCTGGTACTTACCTGGGTTGTTCGGCCCGATTGATAGTCTGTTACCCGGCTGTGTTCATACAGCTGGACACCGGCTTGCTCGGCGGCAGTCGCCAGCCCCAGTGCGTAATTCAGCGGGTGCAGGTGCAGGGCATTGGTGAAATGTTCTCCACCGTAATAACGCTCGGTACCCAGCATCTCCTGTACATCGGCGGGCTTGATGTAAGCCACGTCCTGATAACCCAGGACCTCCTGTTTATAGGCTACCGCGGCTTCAATGTCGGCGCTGTGACCCGGTTTGGCGGCGACATGTAACACGCCATGTTTAAGATCACAGTCAATCTGATGCTTGTTGATGAGTGTTCTGACCAGCTCGACCGAATCCAGCGACATCTGCCACAAGGCGTCCGCTGTGGGGCGGCCGACTTTTGCAGCCAGATCCTCATGCGCCATATTCAGGCCTTGGCAAACCTGGCCACCGTTGCGGCCAGAAGCACCCCAGCCGATTGATTCCGCCTCCAGCAAGGCGACCGACAAGCCGTGTTCGCGCAGCTGCAGTGCTGCCGACAAGCCAGTGTAACCACCACCAATGACACACACATCGGCCTTGATGTCCCCTTTCAGTGAGGGGTAGGCGCTGACACGATTGGCACTGGCGCGATAGTAGCTGCCGCGATCTGATTGTGTGTGCATGGTCTTGCTCCAGCTGTCGGATGATCTGTCTGGCGCTACCGTAGCACAATAAAACCCGAATGATAATTCGGGTTTTATTGTGCTGACAAAATCGCCAAATTGAGCAATTATCGAGCAGGTTGCGTTGCTCTTGCGGGCTTTTTGACATAGCCTTAAACCGAATTATTGTTCGGTTTGAAGATGAAGATCAAACACGAATCGTTATCCTACCGACGCTGGTTAATTGGCCAGCACAACCAGAACCTACTGCAGGACAGGTGAATTATGGAAGCCGTCGAACGCTTTCTGAAAGAAAATGGCATTACTGAAGTTGAGTCTACTTTTCCCGATATGACGGGTAATGCCAGAGGCAAGTTTTATCCTACGCGCAAATTCCTGACCGAAAATGGCGGTCATATTCCGGAATGTTTACTGGTACAAACGGTGAACGGAGAGTGGGCCGACAATCACTATGATCTGGTCGATCCGGCGGATAAAGACATGCTGCTGGTGCCGGACCCATCGACGTTGCGTATTGTGCCCTGGGCCGATGAACCCACTGCCCTGGTGATTAACGACTGTTATACCTCCGATGGTAAACACCACCCGCTATCAAGTCGCTCGGTACTGCGCCGGGTCTTGGCACTGTATGAAAAAGAAGGCTGGCGACCGATTATTGCGCCAGAGGTCGAGTTTTACCTGGTACAGAAAAACAGTGATCCGGATTACGAACTGAAACCAGCCATGGGCCGTTCCGGCCGTCGTGAAAACGCGCGCCAGTCTTACAGTATTGATGCGGTAAACGAGTTTAACCCGGTGATCGACACCCTGTACGCCTACTGCGACGAGTTGGGTCTGGATGTGGATACCCTGATTCATGAATCAGGGGCCGCACAAATGGAAATCAACTTCCTGCATGGTGATGCCATGAGCCTGGCAGACCAGGTATATATCTTTAAACGTGCATTACGTGAAGCGGCCCTGAAACACGATATGTACGCCACTTTTATGGCCAAGCCGATGCAAAGTGAGCCAGGCAGCTCGATGCATATCCATCAAAGCCTGCTCGATGCCAATACGGGCAAGAATATCTTTGCCGGAGAAGGGGATGAGCTGTTCTCAGCAACCTTTTATCACTATGTTGGCGGTTTGCAGAAATTTACCCCGGCGGCGATTCCTTTTTATGCCCCTAATGTGAATTCCTACCGCCGTTTTGTGCCGGAAATCGCTGCGCCGGTTAATTTCAAATGGGGAATCGATAATCGCACGGCAGGATTACGTGCCCCCAAGGCTCCCAAGGATGCCACCCGAATTGAAAACCGCTTTGCCGGGTCAGACTGCAACCCGTATCTGGCCATCGCGGCCAGTCTGGCGTGTGGTTATCTGGGGATGAAACTGGGTATCAAGGCGGAAGCCCCGGTCGAGGCGCTGGCGGCTCATGAAGGGGATCTGGTAGCGGTCTCACGTACACTGGAAGAAGCCTTGCGCTTGCTGGAAGAATGTCCAGAATTGCAAGAAGTGATCGGAGAGCACTTTGTTAAGGGATATATCGGCGTCAAGCGTGCTGAATTTGAAACCTTCAACAAGGTAATCAGCTCCTGGGAGAGAGAGTTTCTGCTGATGACGGTCTAACGAACGTTTCATCGGTGTTGTTCGATAATAGATAGAGCGACGACGTAACGCTCGAAAATGTAGTTCTCGATGCATTAACGCTGGATGAAGTATCCGTAAACCAAGGCAGGGCCATCAGGTTCTGTCCCTTATTCATACAAGGGAGATCACGATATGACGTACGTAACCCGGTCACGCCTGCCACTATTGTCAGCCACTATGCTGATAGGGCTTTCTGGTTTGACACCGCTTGCCCAGGCAGAAGGCGTACTGAACTTTTATAACTGGTCTGACTATATTGGTGAAGAAACCATCGCCAATTTTGAGCAGGAAACCGGTATCAAGGTGAACTACGATGTGTACGACAGCAACGAAACCCTGGAGGGCAAGTTGCTGGCGGGTAATACCGGTTATGACCTGGTGGTACCGACGTCGAACTTTATGGCATTGCAAATCAAGGCGGGTATTTTTCGCAAGCTGGATAAAAGCCAGCTGCCGAATCTGAAAAACCTGGATGCTTCCTTGTTAACGTCATTGCAGAAAAAAGATCCGGGCAACCAATATGGCGTGCCGTATTTATGGGGTACCACCGGGATTGGTTACAACCCGGCGATGGTTGCCGAAGTGTTGGGCGAAGAGGCTCCCGTCGATAGCTGGGAGCTGGTATTCAACCCCAAATACATGGAAAAACTGGCTGACTGCGGCGTTTCCTTTATGGATTCCTCCGACGAAATGTATCCGTTTGTGATGTTGTATAACGGCGATGATCCAAACAGCACCGACAAGAAATACTTCAGCGACGATGCCAGAGCGACCCAAACCCTGAAAGCGGTACGGCCCTACGTCAAACAGTTCACGTCATCCCAGTACATCAGCGATCTGGCAAATGGTGACAGCTGTGTCGCTGTCGGTTACTCCGGTGATGTGTTTCAGGCAGCCTATAACGCTGAAGAAGCAGACAACGGTGTTGAAGTGGTCTACAGCATTCCGAAAGAAGGCTCGGAAGTCTGGTTTGATATGCTGTTGATTCCGGCGGATGCCAAAAACGCCGAGAATGCCCACAAATTCATCAACTATCTGTTGCGCCCGGAAGTGATTGCGGAAGTAACCGATTATGTCTGGTACGCCAATCCGAATACTGCTGCAACGACACTGATTGACCCTGAGATTGCCGCTGATCCGGCGATTTATCCGACTCCCGATGTGTTGGAGAAGCTGTTTGTCAGTAACGAAGAAGACCCTAAAGTGGCACGTATCCGTAACCGCAGCTGGGCCAATATCAAAGCCGGACGTTAACGGCGAGAACAAGCGGCAAAGGAAAGCCAGCACGTTATAGAACAGCAGCTACAAAAAAGCCCGTTTGAG
This sequence comes from Oceanobacter sp. 4_MG-2023, assembly GCF_030689165.1. Lineage (NCBI taxonomy): Bacteria > Pseudomonadati > Pseudomonadota > Gammaproteobacteria > Oceanospirillales > Oceanospirillaceae > Oceanobacter > Oceanobacter sp. 4_MG-2023. The sequence goes on from NZ_JAUYVV010000003.1 coordinate 194,792, forward strand.
TTTCCTCAAACGGGCTTTTTATCGTTCAGTCTGGCGCATAAACCGGCATTTGAAGGCCGGTTATGAGATCAGGCTGTTTTTTTCGGCTTGGAGCGCTTGCGTTCATTTTCAGTCAGCAATTTCTTGCGCAGACGAATGCTGGTAGGAGTCACTTCGACCAGTTCATCTTCTTCGATGAATTCCAGAGCCTGTTCCAGCGTGTGACGGACTGGAGGGGTCAGGTTAATGGCTTCATCAGTACCGGAAGCACGGACGTTGGTCAGCTGCTTGGCCTTGGTCGGGTTAACCACCAGGTCGTTGTCGCGGCTGTGCAGACCAATGATCATGCCTTCGTAGACTTCCAGGCTTGGGGCTACAAACAGGCGACCACGTTCTTGCAGGGTGAACAGGGCATAGCCCAGTACCTTGCCCGGTACCATGGAGACCAGTACGCCGTTGTGGCGAGTAGAACCCAGGCTGCTGAGCACAGGACCGTAGTGATCAAACACGTTGGTCAGGATGCCGGAGCCAGAGGTCATGGTCATGAACTGCGAACGGAAGCCGATCAGGCCCCGTGCTGGCATGATGAACTCAAGACGGGTGCGACCCTTGCCATCCGGTACCATATTGGTCATCTCGGCGCGACGGTTGCCCATCTCTTCCATGATGGAACCCTGGTGCTCGTCTTCAACGTCGATAACCACTTGTTCGTATGGTTCTTGCAGCTCGCCGTCGACGATTTTCTGGACCACTTCGGGCTTGCCGATGGCCATTTCGAAGCCTTCGCGACGCATGGTTTCAATCAGTACCGACAAATGCAGCTCGCCACGACCGGAAACCTTGAACTTCTCAGGGCTGTCGCCTGGCTCAACACGTAACGCCACGTTGTGGATCAGCTCTTTGTCGAGACGGTCCTTGATATTACGTGAAGTAACGTACTTGCCTTCTTTACCGGCGAACGGTGAGTCATTGACCTGGAAGGTCATGCTGACTGTTGGTTCGTCGACGGTCAGGGCAGGCAGGGCTTCAACATGACCGACCGCACACAGGGTATCGGAAATGTTCAGGCCTTCAATACCGGAAACACAGACGATGTCACCAGCGGAGGCTTCTTCAACGGCAACCCGGTTCAGACCGTGGAAACCTTTTACTTCCAGCAAGCGGCCCTTGCGGATCTTGCCTTCAGCAGAAATCAGCTGAATGTCAGTACCTGGCTTGAGCTTGCCGCGGGAGATACGGCCAACACCGATAACACCGACGAAGCTGTCGTAGTCCAGTGCCGAGATTTGCATCTGGAACGGGCCATCAAGATCGACAGGTGGCGGGGTTACATGGTCGACGATCATCTGGAATAGTGGCGTCATGTCTTCGGCCATATCATCCGGATCTGTACCGGCGATACCGTTCAGGGCGGAGGCGTAGATAACCGGGAAGTCGAGTTGTTCATCGGTGGCACCGAGACGGTCGAACAGATCAAAGATCTCGTCCATTACCCAGTCAGGGCGAGCGCCAGGGCGGTCGATCTTGTTGATCACCACGATAGGACGCAGACCACGCTCAAACGCTTTTTGGGTAACAAAACGGGTTTGTGGCATTGGGCCGTCGACGGCATCGACGAGCAGGCAGACGGAATCTACCATGGACATCACACGCTCAACCTCGCCACCGAAGTCGGCGTGTCCTGGTGTGTCGACGATGTTGATTCGGTAGTCGTTCCAGCGAATAGCAGTGTTTTTCGCCAGAATGGTAATACCGCGTTCTTTTTCCTGATCATTCGAGTCCATGACTCGCTCGCCACCTTGGTCTTTACGATCCAGGGTGCCGGATTGCTCCAGCAGTTTATCGACCAGGGTAGTTTTACCGTGGTCAACGTGAGCAATAATGGCGATGTTTCTGAGATTGTCGATCACAACAAAAGCCTTGGTTAAAGTTTGTGCAAAATTGGCGGCCGATTATACCTGACTTCGGATCGATGCGTGATGTCAATTTCATTATAAGAAAAGCGCTATTAATGTAGGCGTGGATATTGGAAACTGGTTGTATGAACCTCTAACGGGCACGCAGTCTGACTGGGGTCATATAAAATCAAGCAAAATGCACCAATATGGATCTATTTTGCTTGTCGGGCACCTGAAGTGTGCAAAAAAGACGATTGTGGGATCGGATATACCCTGAATACCGTGAGGTTTTTTGCATGCCTCTAAATGGCACGCGAATTGCTCCTTTTTCGGGCATGGTAGCAGGGGCTGGACCCCATTATCGGATATGAAACAGCATCTGGAGATAAGTAAATGTCAGAGAACACTCTGAATCTGATCAAAGAAAATGACGTTAAGTGGGTTGACCTGCGTTTTACCGATTCCAAAGGTAAAGAGCAGCATGTAACCATTCCTGCCAGCTATGTCGACGAAGAATTCTTCGAAAATGGCCAGATGTTTGATGGCTCATCCATCTCCGGCTGGAAAGGCATCAACGAATCCGACATGATCCTGATGCCGGATGACACCACGCCTTTCATGGACCCCTTCACTGAAGATGCAACGCTGGTTCTGCGTTGCGACATTATTGAGCCTAGCACCATGCAAGGCTATGAGCGCGATCCCCGTTCTGTGGCCAAGCGCGCTGAAGAATACCTGAAGTCTACTGGTCTGGGTGATACTGCCTTCTTTGGTCCAGAGCCAGAATTCTTCATGTTTGATGATGTTCGCTGGGGTCAGGACATGACCGGCAACTTCTACAAAATCAATTCTGACGAAGGTGCCTGGGCAACTGAAGCCGTTACCGAAGGCGGCAACCTGGGTCACCGTCCACGCGTCAAGGGCGGTTACTTCCCTGTTCCTCCAGTCGACAGCCACCACGACATCCGTGCTGCCATGTGTAACACCATGATGGCTATTGGTCTGGACGTTGAAGTACATCACCACGAAGTAGCAAACGCCGGCCAGAACGAAATCGGTGTTAAATTCAACACGCTGGTGAAAAAAGCCGACGAAGTGCAAATGATGAAATACATCGTGCACAACGTTGCCGCTGCTTATGGCAAAACAGCTACTTTCATGCCGAAGCCAATCGTTGGTGACAACGGTTCCGGTATGCACGTGCACCAGTCTTTCTGGAAAGATGGCGAAAACCAGTTTGCCGGTGACGTTTATGCAGGACTGAGCGAAACAGCTCTGTACTACATTGGCGGTATCATCAAGCACGCCAAAGCGTTGAACGCGTTCACCAACCCGTCAACCAACTCCTACAAGCGTCTGATTCCTGGATTCGAAGCCCCGGTCATGCTGGCATACTCTGCCCGTAACCGTTCTGCTTCTATCCGTATTCCTTACGTTGCGTCTCCTAAAGGCAAGCGTATCGAAGCCCGTTTCCCTGATCCGACTGCCAACCCATACCTGGCATTCGCAGCCATGCTGATGGCTGGCCTGGACGGCATCAAAAACAAACTGCACCCTGGCGATGCAGCAGACAAGGATCTGTACGACCTGCCTGCTGAAGAAGCCGCAGCTATCCCACAAGTGTGTGGCAGCCTGCGTGAAGCCCTGGACAGCCTGAAAGCTGACAGCGACTTCCTGACAGCTGGTGGTGTATTCACTGAAGATATGATCGAAGCTTACGTCGACCTGAAAATGGAAGATGTTTACCGCGTTGAACATACCACTCACCCGGTTGAGTTCGATATGTACTACTCCGTTTAATCTTCGGATGAACGGGTTGTCATAAGGAAAGGTCGCTTCGGCGGCCTTTTTTTGTGGCTTACTATTGTTGTTTGCAGCCGCCACCAAATAAAGATATGGCGCTATGGCTGCTGAGGACTATGGTGTTTGACGCAAGAGGATCGGCGTGGTGAAAACAACCAAAGAATTATGGAATTCATATCCGCTCCGGAATGCCCTGCCTGACTGGCGTATCCGTTGGCAGCCGTCGGCTCCTGAGGCATTGACACAGGCGTATCGGCAGTATTATCGGTTACCCGATGTTGAAGCCGGACAGCACCGCATGGGCAAGCTGGAAAGTGCCGGTTTTGATATTGCGCTGCAGTACTGGACTTGTCCTGACGCGGTGGCCAATCTTATTCTGGTGCACGGCTATTATGACCATGTCGGGCTGTATGGCAGCCTGATTGGGTTTTGCCGGGCCCAGCGCCTGAACCTGGTGGCATTCGACTTGCCGGGGCATGGCTTGTCGAGTGGTGAGGCAGCCAGAATCGACGATTTTGATCAGTATGAAACCGTGTTTGCCGATGTGTTCCAGCAGGCTGAACAGCAGCTGCCGGCGTTGCCTTGGCTGGCTGCCGGTCAGAGTACCGGGGGAGCGATTCTGGCCAGCTATCTGCTCAAGCGCCACCCGGTAGCCGGTCAGTCAGGGCCGTTGCTGGTCTGGCTGCTGGCCCCGTTGTTACGGCCAGCGGGATGGCGCAGCGGCCGCTGGATACATACGCTGGTACACCGTTTTGTCGCCCGGGTGCCGAGACGTTTTGTGCTGAACGGTAATAATCGGGTATTTGCTGAATTTGTTGCCAGTAGTGATCCCCTGCAATCCCGTTATTTGAGTGTCCATTGGGTGACGGCACTCAAGCGTTGGCTCGGCTGGATCGAGCGGCGATCACCGTTTGATTATCCGGTACGCATGATTCAGGGGACGGCGGATCAGACCGTTGACTGGCGTTACAATATTCCGGCCTATCAGCGGTTGTTCCCGGCGTTAATGTTGAGCCGCATCGTCGGTGCTCATCACCACCTGGTGAATGAATCTCCGGAACGATTGGGGAACGTATACGAGGTGATGCGGTCAGATTTGAGTGCTGTGTTGGCTGCTCAGGAGACGGCTTCCAAAACAGGGCAATGAGCTGCTCTTTTTTAAGAGTAGTGCCATAAAAAGAAGCAGGCTGGCGAAATATATCGGGGAACAGCCTGCCATACGAAGATTATCTGACGGATGATAGATCTGATTTTCGACCTCAAATGGTGCAATAACAGCTTTTCTTGCCTGGTGGGTCGGTCTTTCAGAAAATGAGCGCACTGATTTTGGCGTCATTGCTCAAAACAGAAGGGCAATTCTGGTGCAATTCATACTTTGGTCACTACTTGTGACTAAAGTGGCAGAAATGTTGCTCAAAGACAGACAAAGTAGCTATATGTCTGCCTGGTGTCATCTTGGTAGGCCATACGTATAAAAGTAGATTTTTGCTGGAGTCACTTTCAATGAAGAAGCCAGATTTACTGGTCTTTGTAGGATTGGTTGTTATTTTGGGTGCTGCCATTACTGGCATGACAATCGATGAGAATCAACGTCCGTCTGCCGTCCTGGCATCGGAACATACTATTCGCTAACTGGCTGGCACCCATCGTAGTGCGGTATCGGTAGCAATAGCAGATAAAGGAATATCCCAGGCTTCAGCAGGAAGCGTAGCAAGACACTGAAACTCATGGGCGCAGCCTATGAGTCTTGGGTGCTTGCCTGCGCGCTGAGTAAAGGCCAGCGAGCGGTCGTAAAAGCCGCCACCCATCCCCATACGATTGCCATGAAGGTCAAACGCGACCAGTGGCAAGCAGATAACAGACAAGAATCTTGCCTGGCAGCGTTTGCCGTAGCGAAAATCCGGCTCTGCGATACCAAAGCGGTTGTTGCTCATGCGTGTGCCTGGCTGATAACGGATAAACGCCAGTTCGCCGCGACGTAGCGGGTGCAAGCTGGGCAGATAGACTTCCTTGCCCATTCGGATCAGCTGCTTGATGATCTGCTCCGGGTTGATTTCACCATCATTCACCAGATACAGCGCGATTCTCCGGGCAGCCAGCAGGGCACCCGGCTGTAATAACGAGCGTTGCAGGCCTCGTGCTGCCTGGCGTTGCTGTTGCGCTGTCAGGGAGCGACGCTGCAAGCGCATGGCCTTGCGAATTTGAGGTTTGTTCATAGGGACAGGAATACAGGATGTAAGCAAATCAGAAAGGAGGCCCGCCGCACCGCTGTCGGAAAAAGGCCTTGAACCCAATGGTTCAAGGTGGTGGGTTCTTCACTGAATCAGGCTTTCCGGAAACCGGACATGCGCACAACAGCGACTGGAACCCTCCGGGGTTGTGGACATCGGCTCGAGGTCTTTGTCGACTGGCCAATGCGGCAGGAGCTGGCGAGTATATCAGAGATCAGGAGTTCTGCGAAAAGTCTGCGGCAGAATGCTCGTTTTCACGTTGTGCGGAGAGATTCAGCGCAGTGTCCAGCCGATTATTCAGGTCATCAAAAATAGTCGCCTGTTGCTGCAGCTCGTGTTGTGTTTCAAGTAACTGATGGGCAATGTTCAGCGCCGCGATCACCGCAATTCGGTCGGTACCCGGCAAGGTACCGGAGGACGACGTCGAATTCTTGATTTCAGCCATCTTCTGGTCGAGCAGGTGCGCGGCATCACGCAGCTGCTGTTCGGCCCCGGCAGGGCAGTTGATCCGGTATTCCCGGTCCAGAATCGTGAGACTCAGGGTTCTGGGGTCATTGGCCACAGTTGCGCTCCAGCACTTGCAATTTTTGTATCATTTCATGAACCTTGCGGCGTGCCGCTTCATTTTGCTGTACCAGTCTGGTCCGTTCAGACTGCCAGTTTGCTTCTTCAGCACGCATGCGCTGGTTTTCTTCGTACAGTTCCTGATGGATGTCGAGCAGTTTTAGGATACGCTGCTGCAGGCTGTGCAAGTCATTTGCTGGCATAACATTCTTCTGGTTCAGGGCTGGACTGGGGCTACTACTATAAGAGCCGTCCAAGTGGCTGGTCAATCCGACTGTCGACTCCAGTGAAAGCGGGCAACCTGCACGATGGCAATGTTAGAATAAACAGATTGATTATATAGAGGTTGTTATGAAATTTGACTTTGCCAGTGCAGCGGATATCTGGCTTGAAGCCCGTTGTTACCAATCCCCGTCGGCTTTGCACGGCTGGTTGAGTGGTTATCTGGCCAGTGGTTCCCGCCTGACACCGAAACAATGGCTGGCAGAAGCCATGGATTACCTGGAACTGGAAATGGCTCCAGAGCCGCCGCTGTCCGATATGTTGCCAGAATTCTATGACTGGGTGCTGGCTGTGATTGGTGCGGAAGAAATGGCCTACAGCCCGTTATTACCCAGTGACGAAGATGCCGATGTCGCCGAGCAGGTCGAATGCCTGGCGGAATGGAGCAAAGGTTTCCTCGATGGCTTTGGGGCTTCCGAGCGCTCTGCCGGGCAGCTACCGGAAGATGTCGTGGAAGTCTTGCGTGATCTGGATGCCTTTTCCCAGGCCGAGGTTGACGACCTGGACGATGCCGCCAACGAAGGCATGTACCTTGATCTGTCCGAGCACGCCCGGGTGGCGGCCCTGACGGTGTTTTACAACATGAACCGCTCGGCCGGTTCGTCATCCACAACCCTGCATTGATCCGGAGGTGATATGAAACTGGAAGCATCCGAATACGCTCGTCGTCGTCAGCAACTGATGGCGCAAATGAGCGATAACAGCATCGCGATTATTCCATCGTCTCCGGTGCATGTGCGCAACCGGGACGTGGAATACCTGTTTCGCCAGGACAGCGATTTTTATTACCTCAGCGGCTTTGACGAAGAACACGCCGTGCTGGTGCTGATTCCGGGGCGGGAATATGGCGAATACGTTTTGTTCTGCCAGGAAAAAATCAAGGAACAGGAAATCTGGACGGGTCGCCGGGTAGGGCCAGAAGCGGCGCTGGAGCGACTGGGAGCCGATGATGCCTTTCCGATCACCGATATCGACGACATCCTGCCTGGCCTGATTGAAGGCCGGGACAAGATTTACGCCAATCTGGGCGTCAGCCCGGACTTCGACAACCAGCTAATGGGATGGGTCAACCATATCAAATCCCAGGTGCGTAACGGCTCACGGCCACCACGGGAATTCAGCGGCCTGGATCATATCCTGCACGAAATGCGGCTGATCAAATCCGAGGCCGAAATCGACCTGATGCGACAGGCAGCAGCAATCAGCGCCAATGCCCACTGTCGGGCCATGCAAATGGTTGAGCCGGGGATGTATGAATATCAGCTGGATGCCGAAATCATGCGTACCTTTATGGCTGCTGGCAGTCGTTGGCCGGCCTATCCTTCGATTGTCGGCAGTGGTGAAAACGCCTGCATCCTGCACTACACCCGTAACGATGCGCAGATTCAGGACGGTGATCTGATTCTGATTGATGCCGGTTGTGAACTGGACTATTACGCCTCCGATATTACCCGTACCTTCCCAGCCAATGGCTATTTCAGTGCAGAACAAAAAGCCTTGTATAACCTGGTGCTGGATTCCCAATACGCCGCCATGGACTGGATCAAGGCTGGCAATCGCTGGAATGATCCACACGATGCCGCAGTAACCGTGCTGGTCGAAGGATTGCTGGCACTCGGCTTATTGTCCGGTGATCCGGATGAGATTCTGGCCTCCGGTGAATACCGCCGTTTCTATATGCACAAAACCGGACACTGGCTCGGTATGGACGTACACGATGTGGGGGAATACCGCATCGACGGCGAGCCAAGACGACTGGAAAACGGCATGGTGATGACCGTCGAGCCAGGATTGTATGTGGCACCAGACGATGAAACCGTCGAGGCGCGCTGGCGCGGCATCGGTATCCGCATCGAGGACGACGTGGTTGTACGTGCCGATGGCTGTGATGTACTGACGGCTGGAGTGCCAAAAACCGTTAAGGAAATAGAAGCACTGGTTCAGGGCGGGTTGACTGACTGAGGGCAATGCCCGGTGTGTTTTTCTTGCCTTGGCGGGCGCTAATCGTGACAGGCTCTTGACCCTGCCGCGAGCCACCCGTCAGAGTGTCACCTGCTGAACAAAGAGCGTTATCCATGACCGAACCTGCCTTATCTTCCCCTGCCTTTGACCTGGTGATTCTCGGTGCTGGCATGACCGGCGCCAGCCTGGTGCACCTGCTGCAGCCTGCGCTGGATGACGGTCTGCGCATTGCGTTGATCGATCGCCAGCAGATTCGCTGGACTGCCGACATACTGGAGCGACCGCCCAGTTTTGATGGTCGTGCCACGGCGCTGGCCTGGGGATCACGGCAGTTATTGGAACGTATGGGGTGCTGGTCGGCGGTGGCGGACCGGGCCTGTGCGATTGAACATATTCAGGTATCGGACCGTGGCCGCTTTGGGCAAACCCATCTACACGCCAGCGAGCAGGGCACCGAAGCATTGGGCTATATCGTTGAAAACGCGGTATTGGGGCGGGCACTGCTGCAAGGGCTGGATACCTGCCCGAATGTCACCCTGTTGTCCGATACCGAGGTAACGCAAGTTACCATGACCGCCACCGGTAGCCAGCTGACCCTGGCCGATGGCAAGACCCTCACCACGGCGCTTTTGGTCATGGCCGATGGTGGCCGCTCCGGTCTGGCGCAACAGCTGGGAATTCGGCATCAGCGCGAAGACTATGGCCGCATGGCACTGGTAACCCAGGTTGAAATGGATCGCGAGCATCAGCACTGGGCTTATGAACGCTTCAGTGACCATGGCCCGGTGGCCTTGCTGCCGTTACAGCAGCGCCACTTTGCGGTGGTCTGGACTCTGCCCCCCGATGATTGTGAACGTATTATGGCGTTGCCAGATGCCTTGTTTGCCGAGCAGTTGCAACAGCAGGTCGGCTATCGCAGCGGCCGTATTCTTCGGGTTGGCGAACGCTTCAGTTACCCGCTGGCACTGGTGCGCAGTGGCGAACAGGTACGCCGGGGCCTGGTGTTGCTGGGGAATGCTGCTCACAGCCTGCATCCGGTGGCCGGACAAGGCTTTAACCTGGCATTAAGAGATACCGCCGCGCTGGCGGCCCGTGTACTGGAAAGCTGGTCGATGAAGCGACCGTTAGGTGATCTCACCGTATTGCTGGAATACGCCCAGCAGCAACAGCAGGATCAGGCCAATACCATTCTGGCCAGTGACCTGTTGCCCAGAGTGTTTTCCCACCCCGGCACCTTGACGGCTCTGGGTCGTGGTGCCGGACTGCTGGCGCTGGCCAGCCTGACGGTGCCGCGACGGTTATTGGCACGTCACGCCATGGGGCTGGGCCAGCCTGCGCCCCGGTTTGGTTTGCCGCCAACCCCAAAACCTGACAATTTATCTTCCCGGTCGGAGTCTGCTGATGCGTTATGACGTGGTAATTATTGGTGCCGGGCTGGTCGGGCAATCCCTGGCGGCCGCTTTGGCACAGGGTAATCCGCAGCTGGCTATTGCTCTGGTTGATCCGGCGTTGGCGTCCGCAGCGGAGCTTCCGGCGGTATTGCCCACGGAGGGGCTGGATGGATTTGATCTGCGGGTGAGTGCCTTGACCGCGCGCAGCCAGAATTTTCTGACCGATATTGGCGCCTGGCAATGGATTCGCTCACAACGGTGTCAGCCTTACACGCATATGACGGTGTGGGATGCAGAAGGCACCGGTGAAGTGAATTTTGATGCTGCCGATTTACACGTTCCCTGCCTTGGTCACATCGTTGAAAATCGCGAAACCCTGGCCGGGTTGCGGCAGCAGCTGGCCTCGTGCCCGGCGGTGACCCAGATCGCGCAGCCGGTGCAATATCTCGACAGCCGTCAGTCCGACGGCCTGACGCCCGTAGTGCTGGCGCAGGGGGATACTTTGCTGGCGGCACTGGTGGTCGGAGCCGATGGCGCGCATTCCCGGGTGCGTCAGTGGGTTGGATTACCAACGCGGGAATGGGATTACCAGCATCAGGCGCTGGTGGCGACCGTCGCCATGGAGAAACCATTGGCGGCCACCGCCTGGCAGCGCTTTCGGCCACAGGGGCCGCTGGCCTTGTTGCCTATGCCAACCAATCCGCATCTGGCTTCGATCGTCTGGTCGACCAGTGACGATGAAGCCAATGCGCTGATGGCGCTGTCGGACGAGGCTTTTGGTCACGCCCTGGCCGAAGCCTTCGAGCAGCGGTTGGGAACCGTTACCGGGTGTTCTCAACGGGCCGCGATTCCTTTGCGCCAGCGCCATGCCCGCCGTTACTGGCAAGACGGTGTAGTGCTGGCGGGGGATGCCGCACACACCATTCATCCGTTGGCCGGACAGGGCGTCAACCTCGGTTTCAAGGACGTGGAAGTGCTGGCCGCTGAAGTACTGACGGCTGTTGCACGTGGCATCTCTCCCGGACACGATCAGGTGCTGGCCCGTTATCAGCGTCGGCGTCAGGCCGATAACCTCGCGACCATGGCGGCGATGGAAGGCTTCAAGCGTCTGTTTGCTGCTGATGCGCCACTGGTGCGATTACTGCGTAACGTCGGAATGAACCGGTTTGACCGGCTGTTACCCGTCAAGCAGCACGCCATGATGCAGGCAATGGGCCTGTAGCTCCGTTTGGTGTGCTGGCCGGTTCGTGCTCAACACGACGTCCGTATGTATTACGTATAAGTGCAAGTTGCTTATGATCAGTGCTGGCACAGACCGCAGCGAATAAACGGTGATGACAGCAGGAAAGTTTCGCTGCATGTGTCGCAAACCGATATAATGCCCGGTTCTTTTTGCTCCACCCTGTTGAGGTCTCCATGTCTGAAGCTGTTTCCTGTCTACGCTTGAACCCACAAGCGGAACGCCGTCTTAAATCCGGTCATTTGTGGGTTTACAGTAACGAGGTGGACACCAAAAAAACGCCGATTCAAGGTCTGGAGTCCGGTAGCCAGGTAGTGATCGAAATGGCCAACGGCAAGGCGCTGGGCAGTGCGGTGGTCAGCCCGGATCAATTGATTTGTGCGCGTCTAATCAGCCGTGACAGCAAGCAGTTTCTCGACAGCTCGCTGATTGTACATCGCCTCAAGGTTGCCCTGAGTAGCCGTGAACTTTGGTATCCGGATGGCTGCTACCGCTGGGTGTATGGCGACAGTGACGGCCTGCCGGGGCTGGTTGTTGACCGTTTTGGTGATGTCGCAGTGGTGCAAATATCCAGTGTCCTGATGGAAACCCTGCGGCAGGAAATCGTGGATGCCATCGTCAAGGTGATCAAGCCGGACGCCGTGGTACTGAAAAATACCGGCAAGCTGCGGGCCGTTGAAGGTTTGCCAGAATACGTCGACGTTGTGTACGGCGAGCTGGAAGACAACTGCGCCCCCATGATCGAAAACGGTACCCGCTTTATGGTGCCTGTGATCGATGGCCAAAAAACCGGCTGGTTCTACGATCACCGTGAAAACCGGGCGGTGCTGAACCGGTTGGTGACGGGCAAACGGGTACTGGATGTTTTCAGTTATATCGGCGGCTGGGGCGTGCAGGCGGCCCGCCATGGTGCTGCAGAAGTTCACTGTGTGGATTCCTCTGCCAAGGCTCTGGATTGGGTTGCCCAGAATGCGGAGCTGAACGGCGTGGCAGAACGGATGACCTGCTGGGAAGGCGATGCCTTTGAAGCACTGCGGCAGCTGAAAGACAGTGGCGAGCGTTTTGATGTGGTGGTGGTTGATCCGCCAGCGCTGATTCCGCGCCGCAAAGACATCAAGGCTGGTGAGCAGGCTTATCATCGCCTCAATCAGCTGGCGATGCGTCTGCTGAATCGTGATGGCCTGCTGGTGGCTGGTTCTTGCTCCATGCATCTGGGCGAAACCCGCTTGCCAAGCATTATCCGAACACTGGGTCGGGAGCTGGATCGTGATGTGCTGATTCAACACGTCGGTAGCCAGGGCGCAGACCATCCAGTGGTTCCGGCCATTCCGGAAACCCGTTACCTCAAAGCCGTGTTCGCTCGCGTATTACCTACCCGCTAACCGCGGTTGCAGATGTTCGGCCCGGCCTTGTCCTTGGCCGTTATGTCTTGGGCAAGGTCAGGCGTAACAGGCTGGCGGTTTGTTGCAACAGACTATCCAGCTGCTTGATGTGATCAACCTGCGAGGTGGCTGCCGGTATCTCTGCCGCTGCTTCTGCCGGGGTTGCTGAGGTATCGGCTGGTTCGGCCCTGGCCGTTTCACTAACAGGCGTCAGAGCCTGGGTCAGCGCCGCCTGCCATTGCGCCAATAATTCTGGATGCTTGTCGCCTAGCAGCGATATTAAAGCCCCTTCCTGGGATTCGTTACCGAGTAACCAGAGCTGCATTCCTTGCAACAGAGCCTGAATATCCTGCTGGCTGGTATCGCTGAATTCACTGCTGTTACCCGGCAGACGTTTTGCCAACAATTCCGTTCGGATCAGCCAGGCACAGGCACTCATGCCGGCTTGCAGGGCTGCCGACGGGGTACTGCTGGTTACCAGCTGGGCATAGTAGCCGTCAACTTGCTGCCAGCGGCTTTGTAACAGGTGTTGGTGATCCAGTAACTGCGCCGTCACCAGTTGCAGGTATTGGCGGCGGCGTTTCTGGTTGGTGACGGCATCAGGAGCCGGTTCGCTGGAGCTACTGCTATTGGCTGGCAGCACATAGTCAGAGGCGTCGCGTTGCCCGTCACTGCCCCACAGCAAGAATTCAATCACATGAAACCCCAGGCTGACCGAGGCCGGGTCAGAAAACCCATGCTGCTGCCTGAGTGCTTCCGGGGTCAACGGCAAGGCCAGATCGTTCACAATGCCGGTAAAGGGGTAGCCCGGCAGATAGTCGAGGTAGCCGCCTTCAATCGGCCAGCTGTCAATCTGATTGACTATCTGGTGGAAATTAACGCCCTGTCGCTGCCATTCAACCGGGTCCGATATCGGCAGAAAACCATACAGGCGAGTACGTAAAAACGCGCTGTAGCTGTCGCGCCAGGCGCTACGGGCAGCGGCCAGCGTGGCGCTATCGGGTTGACCGATCAGGGCCGAGACAGCACCTTGCAGCGCTTCGCTACTGGCGTAGGCCTGCAGGTAGCTATCGAAGGCCGAATGAGTCAAATGGTCATTGATCGTTGCCGGGAAAGATCCTCCCGGACTGGTGCTCAGCTCAGCCGCCGTCGGGAGAGGTTGCGCTGGTGGTTGCGATTGTTCACAGCCCACCATGCCGAGTGCCAGGGCACTGCTCAGTCCGATCATGAGTCGTTTCATTGGTGCCTGCCTCCTGATGGTCTATGGTTACTGGCGCCAGCGCCAGGATCAATCGTCACGCAGTGAGATGATTGGCCAGCCATATTGGCGAGCCTCGGCTTCCAGAGTGCTGTCCGGGTTGACCGCCACGGGATGATCGACCAGTCGTAACAGTGGCAGATCGTTGCGGGAGTCGCTGTAGAACCAGGCACCGTCCATGGACTGCTGATGCTCTTCCAGCCAGGCGTTGAGCCGGGTTACCTTGCCATCCTGAAAGCTGGGTACGCCAACAATTTCGCCAGTGTATTGGCCGTCGATGACTTCCGGGTGTGGTGCGATAATGTCGGCAATACCCAGACGCTCGGCAATCGGATAGGTAATGAAACCGTTGGTGGCGGTAATGATCAGTAAATGATCCCCCTGGTCCCGATGCTTCTGGATCAGGTCACGGCTTTTTTGGCTGATCAGTGGTTCAATACGTTCAGCCAGAAAACGCTCGCGTTCGGCCAGCATATGTTGCAGTGGATAATCGAGTAACGGCTGTAAGGCAAAACGCAGGTAAGCGTGAATATCCAGCGTGCCGGCTTTGTATTGTTCATAGAAGTGGTCGTTGCGATGCTGATGCACCGCCGGGTCGACGAGTTCCCGGTCGGCCAGATACTGGCCCCATGCGTGGTCACTGTCATCGGATAACAGGGTGTGGTCGAGGTCAAAAATTGCCAGAGCCAAACGATTCTCCCGAACGGATTGCCGAAAATTGCACAAAGAGCCATATTCTATGATGAATGGGCAGCCCGGGTCACACGTTAAAAACAGGCACGGACTGACACTCATTGGCATAAACGTCCTGTTCCGCCGCTTGTCAGATCCTGTGGTTCGGGAGAAGATAAAGAATAACAATCAATACCTGCGAGTCGATGCATGTTGCTTGACCTTTGCGTTGAAATGGGCAAGTTTTGCAACTCTGTAATAATTCTCGGATGGCATTGTGATTGATGATCAGGGTTACCGCCCGAATGTCGGTATCATTCTGTGTAATGACCAGGGCCAGGTGCTCTGGGCCAGACGCATAGGACAGGATGCCTGGCAGTTTCCTCAGGGTGGGATCAAACAGGGGGAGTCCCCGGAAAATGCGCTTTATCGGGAGTTGACCGAAGAAGTTGGCCTGACAGCGAACGATGTCCAGATTCTGGGCTGTACTCGTGGCTGGCTGCGTTATCGCCTGCCAAAACGTATGATCCGTCAGGGGCGTCAACCGGTGTGCGTTGGCCAAAAGCAAAAGTGGTATCTGTTAAAGTTGACTACCGAAGAAGCACGAATCGATGTGGCTGCATCACCCAAGCCGGAGTTTGATGGCTGGGACTGGGTTAGTTACTGGTTTCCGTTGGGTGAAGTAGTCGCTTTCAAGCGCGATGTCTATCGTCGCGCAATGACTGAGCTGGCGCCGAAAATCGCTCGCTTGCAACGTAAAAGCACCAGTTGAGGTCTTATGCTCGACATACTTCGCCGAATTGTCCAGGAGGTCAGCAGCGCCAGCGATCTTAAGGATGCATTAAAAGTGGTGGTCGTGCGTATCCGCGAGGCTATGCACACCGAGGTATGTTCTGTGTACCTGTTTGATGCAGACAGCAAGCGTTATGTACTGATGGCGACCGAAGGCCTGAAGCAAGAAGCCGTTGGTCGGGTCAGCCTGTCATCATCCCAGGGTCTGGTTGGCCTGGTCGGTGCCCGCGCCGAACCGATCAACATCGACAATGCTCCGTCACACCCCAAATTCCATTTCCTGTCCGAGACCGGAGAAGATCCGTTTCTGTCGTTCCTTGGCGTACCGATTATTCATAACAAGCGCCTGATGGGGGTGCTGGTTGTACAGCAGCGTGACAGCCGGCAATTTGATGAAAGTGAAGAAGCCTTTCTGGGCACCATGTCGGCCCAGTTGGCCGGAGTGATTGCCCACGCTGAAGCGACCGGAAATATTCTGGAGCTGTCACCTGCCAGCACCGAACGTAAAAGTACCCGTTTTAACGGTGCACCGGGGGCGGCGGGTGTCGGCCTTGGCACCGGTTACGTGATCACCCCGGCGGCAGACCTGATTGTGGTGGTCGACCAAACGGTCGAAGACATTGAGCAGGAACTGGAGAATTTTGACAAGGCACTGATTGCTGCCCGCAGTGAAATCCGTCATCTGGGTGCCCAGCTCAGCCATGATCTGCGCCCGGAAGAAATGGCGCTGTTTGATGTTTATATCAATATGCTCGACGACAATGCCCTGGGGGCAGAAGTCACCAGCCGCATTCGTGAAGGCCAGTGGGCACAAGGGGCCTTGCGCCAGGTCGTGATGCAGTATGTGGGTCATTTCCAACTGATGGAAGACGTTTACCTGCGTGAGCGGGCGACGGACATTCTGGATCTGGGTACCCGTATTCTGGCCCACCTGCAGGGCACGGCGGATAAAGCGCCGGAGGAAAAAATATTTCCGGACGACTGCATTCTGGTCAGCGAAGAACTGACCCCTGCCATGCTGGGCGAAGTACCGACCAGCAAGTTACGCGGACTGGTATCGGTAAAAGGCTCCTCCAACTCCCACGTGGCGATTCTGGCCCGGGCGATGGGGATTCCAACCGTAATGGGGGTGGTGGATTTACCCTACGCCCAGTTGCACGGCAAGGATCTGGTGGTGGATGGATATCGTGGCGTCTTGGTGTCCAACCCGAATGAGGATATCCGCGCGGAGTATCAGGAAATCTACGAAGAAGAGCTGGCCCTGCAGGAAGACCTGGAAGTACTGCGGGATGAACCGGCCGAAACCCTGGACGGCCATCGTATTCCCTTATGGGTCAATACTGGCCTGCTGACGGATGCCTTGCGCAGTCTCGATCGGGGTGCCGAAGGTGTGGGTTTATACCGCACCGAAGTGCCCTTTATGATGCGGGACCGTTTCCCCAGTGAAAGTGAGCAGCAAAAAATCTATCGCCAGCAGCTGGAGATGTTTGCTCCGGCACCGGTGACCATGAGAACGCTGGATATCGGTGGCGACAAGTCGCTGACTTATTTCCCCATCAACGAAGCCAATCCTTTTCTGGGCTGGCGTGGTATCCGGGTAACGCTGGATCATCCCGAGATTTTTCTGGTGCAAGTGCGGGCCATGCTGAAAGCCAGCGAAGGCCTGAACAACCTGCGTATCATGCTGCCGATGATCAGCAGCGTCCATGAAGTCGACGAAGCGCTGCACCTGATTTACCGTGCCCATGCCGAAGTGATCGAAGAAGGCTGTGATATCGACATGCCCAAAGTCGGGGTCATGATCGAGGTACCTTCCGCCGTGTTCCAGATCCGTGATCTGGGCTTGCGAGTTGATTTCCTGTCGGTCGGCAGTAACGACCTGACCCAGTATCTGTTGGCGGTGGATCGTAACAACCCGCGGGTGGCTGACCTCTATCAGGCGTTTCATCCGGCGGTCTTGTCGGCCCTTAAAATCATTGCCGAGACCGCTCGTGAAGTAGGCAAGCCGGTCAGTGTCTGTGGTGAGCTGGCGGGTAATCCACTTGGCAGTGTGCTGCTGATGGCCATGGGTTACGAGATGCTGTCGATGAACGCTACCAACCTGCCAAAAGTAAAATCGGTTATCCGTGGTGTCAGCCTGGAGTGGGCAGAACGCTTGCTCGATCAGGTAATGCAGATCGAAAGTGCCCATGTGATTGCCGCCATGGTACAGCTGGCACTGGAGAAAGAAGGCTTTGGCCGGATTATCGGCCCGGCTTCCGGTCGCGGCTAACCAGGGTTGGATCGACTCATTGCCCCGGCTGCTCTGATTGCGCGGGGCGCTTGCTGATTGTTTTATATCAAGGGTAGCTGAAACCGGCACCGGGCGCCTGCAGCGCCATTCTCTTGCCAGCGCTGTTCTTCAATGCTGAGCCGTTGCCCCCGGCCGAGTAGGCTGCTGCTACTGCGGGTGCCATAACGGGCAGAGATAATAAACTGCGCCGATAACAAACGCTCTGTTTCCAGCGCAACGCCGGTGTCGGGCAGCCTGTCGTCCGGCCAGGGCTGACGGCGATTCAATAAGCGGGTTAATTCAGACTGATCCTGCTGCCAGGTGGGCCGGTGCTGCTGGCGTCGTTGGGCTTGCAGCAGTTGCTCTTTCGCCAGCTGTGCTTTGGGCCAGTCACTGTCGAGCCAGGCATTACTGAGCGCATGTATGCCGGGAGAGACCGCCACCGCCGCGGGTTCCGGTGTATTGGTGATGTACCAAAGCTGATGCGCTGTACCACACAGCAAATTAAAGCGGCCATAACGGCCTGCCTCCGGCAACAAGGCATCGGCAAAGTCCGCGGGTGTTTGTGTGCTGCGCAGATAACGGGTCACCAGTTCACCACGAGAGCGCACATGCTCTGGCGGCTCAGGTAAACGAATATTGGTGACTGCCGCAAAACGCAGGTCATTGGTTACTCCCAGCCAGCTGCCGCCTTGCTGCAAATCCTGCCCGGCAACCAGGTCGGGAGACTCGGGCCAGCGGTGTAACGGCGCGGTGGGGCGTTGATGAAATTCGTCACGATTGGCAGTCAGCGTCAGCCAATCGGTCGCATCTGGCTGCCAGTCAAATACAATCAGGCACATGGTAAAAGTCTCGGATACCGGTGTCTTCAAGGTTACCCTGATGCCTGTGGCTTGGCGACCTGGGCGGTTGCCGAGTGTTGCTGGCTGGTACGCATCCTGCCGCTGCGCTCGCGATTCAGGCCATGCCGGGTATAATGCGCGCCTTTTCTTCTCTTCTGCACGGGAGGTGGTCTGTGACCACTCTGTTGATGTATCTCGCGGTAGGTGCCTTTGCCGGAACGCTGGCCGGGTTGTTTGGCATTGGTGGCGGCATGATCATTGTACCGGCCGTGCTGTTTGCCTTGGCGGCAGAAGGCGTTGGCGTGGATGTGATGACCCATATGGCCGTCGCCACGTCGCTGGCAACCATTGTTTTCACCTCACTCAGTTCGATCCGCGCCCACCACCTGAAAGGTGCCATCAATTGGCAAATGGTGTCGCTGATGACGATGGGCATTATCGTTGGCACCAGTCTGGGCGTGGTACTGATTGCCGAAGTCCCCGGGCCGCTGCTGCTGAAAATCATCGGCGTGTTTGCTGCCTTGCTGGGTATCCAGATGTTTTTTGGGCTGCAACCCCGTCCGGGTAAAAGCGCCCCGGGGCACAAGGAGCTGGGATTGGCCGGAGCCGTGATCGGTTTTGGCTCTTCCTGGTTTGGTATTGGCGGCGGCACGTTTTCCGTGCCATACCTGAGCTGGCGTCAGATCGAAATGCGTCAGGCAGTGGCAACCTCCGCCGCGTGTGGTTTGCCGATTGCCTTGACCGGCGCATTAACCAATATCTGGTCCGGCTGGGGCAACCCGGCCTTGCCCGCCTGGAGCACCGGCTTTGTTTATTGGCCTGCGGTGGCCGGTATTGTCATCACCAGCGTGCCCTTTGCCCGCCTGGGTGCCCATTTGGCGCATCGACTGGATCAGCGCAAGTTGAAAAAGGCATTTGCGGTCTTGCTGATCGGCGTATCCATCAAATTCCTGACGCTGTCATGATGGTGTCGAACGCCGGCGTTAGGCTCTTGTCACAGCCTGTCTTGTCCTCGCGTCTGGTCGGGGTAACACTTATTGTAAGGACGTCACCATGATGACTTATCCCGAGATCGACCCGATTGCCCTGGCGATCGGGCCATTAAAAATTCACTGGTATGGCCTGATGTACCTGCTGGCCTTTGGTGCCGCTTACAGCCTGGCAATCTGGCGTGCCCGTCGTCCCCAGTCTGGCTGGAACGATCAGCAGGTGTCTGATCTGGTGTTTTTTGGGGCCATGGGCGTTATTCTCGGCGGCCGCTTTGGCTACGTTTTGTTCTATAACTTCGATCAGTTTCTGGAAGATCCGCTGTGGCTGTTCCGGGTCTGGGAAGGCGGCATGTCCTTTCATGGTGGCTTGCTCGGAGTGCTGGTCGCGCTGGGCTGGTTCAGCTTCAAGTACAAAAAGAACTACTTTGATGTCGGTGACTTTGTAGCACCACTGGTTCCGATCGGTTTGATGTTCGGACGTATTGGCAACTTTATTGGTGGCGAACTCTGGGGCCGCGTTGCTGACCCTGCGGTAGTGCACTGGGCCATGGTATTCCCGCGCGCCGATAACCTGCCTCGTCACCCGTCACAGCTGTATCAGGCCGGGCTGGAAGGCTTCTTGCTGTTTATTCTGTTGTTGTGGTATTCCAACCGCCCGCGTCCGCGCATGGCGGTTGGGGCTGCGTTCCTGTTTGGTTATGGGGTATTCCGCAGTATCGCCGAGTTTTACCGCGAGCCGGATGCCCATATCGGCTTCGACCTGTTTGGCTGGATGAGCCGCGGGCAATTACTCAGCATGCCGATGATTCTGGCTGGGCTGGTTCTGTTGCTGGTGGCTTATCGGCGTAATCGTTTTGCGCCGGTCAGTTGAGCGTTTGTTTGATAATAAAAGGTAATGTATGAAAGCGTATCTGCAACTGATGAAACACGTACGTGAACAGGGTGTGTTCAAGCAAGACCGTACCGGCACCGGCACCTACAGCTGTTTTGGTTATCAGATGCGATTTGATCTCCAGGATGGTTTCCCGCTGGTGACCACCAAAAAACTGCATCTGCGCTCGATCATTCATGAGCTGTTATGGTTTCTCAGTGGCGATACCAACATCCGTTACCTGCAAGACAACAAGGTAACCATCTGGGATGAATGGGCCGATGCCGAAGGCAACCTCGGGCCGGTTTACGGTGCCCAGTGGCGCTCCTGGCCCACCGCCAGTGGTGAGCAGATCGACCAGCTCAGCCAGCTGGTTGAACAGATTCGTAATAACCCGGATTCCCGCCGGCTGATTGTCAGTGCCTGGAACGTAGGGGAAATTCACAACATGGCCTTGCCGCCGTGTCATGCGTTTTTCCAGTTCTACGTTGCCGAAGGCAAGCTCTCCTGCCAGCTCTACCAGCGCAGCGCAGACATCTTCCTGGGCGTCCCCTTCAACATTGCCAGTTATGCCCTGTTGGTGCATATGGTGGCGCAGCAGTGCGATCTGGCAGTGGGCGACTTCGTCTGGACCGGTGGCGACGTGCACCTCTACGCCAACCACCTGGAACAAACGGATGAGCAATTGTCACGAGAGCCAAAAGTGCTGCCGCACCTGAATATCAAACGCAAACCGGCATCCTTGTTTGACTACTGCTTTGAAGATTTTGAAATCGAAGGCTATCAGCACCACCCGCATATCAAGGCACCGGTAGCGATTTAAAGGGCCGTAATTCAAGGTGCAGCTGAAATCCGCGGGCAGGCAGAGACAGGCTCAAGATGGGATTACCGGACGCTTACCCCCGAGATTATGGCGTCAAGGTTATAGTGTTTGGTTTTGTAGGTCTGACTATGCGCGGCCACATGTTCCAAAATGGAACACGTGCTCTTTTCATCCAGTTCGCCTGCTTTAAAAATATTGCTTAAATGCTTGGTAATAGCGGACCGCTTAGTATCAAAAAGCTCCGCCATTTGCGCTTGTGTTAGCCACAGCGTTTCCTGTTCCAGTTTGATCTCAATCTGCACTTGGCCATCATGTGACGGCAAGGATACGGATGGAATTTATCAGACACGGAGAGCTGGCCCCTGCGTGGAATTGATCAGGTGCGGAGTCGGGCGGACACCAATGGCGTCCATACGGCACGTTTGGGGGCTGGTTCTGCTGCAATACGGGCGTTATCATCGGTCGTTTGGTGTCATTTGCTGGTAACAGCGGTGATGTTCTCCCGGTTTGACGCGGTTCTTGCCCATGAAGCTGTCTCTGATTGTTGCTCTGTCACGTAACCATACGATTGGTCTCGATAATCAATTGCCCTGGCATTTGCCGGGTGATTTGAAGTATTTCCGCGACAGTACCATGGGCAAGCCGGTGGTGATGGGGCGTAAAACCCATGAAAGTATTGGCCGGGCCTTGCCTGGTCGCGCCAATATTGTGATCAGTCGTCAGCCGGATTATCAGGCGGATGGTGTGGCGGTGGTCGACAGTCTGGAGTGTGCCATCGAGCTGGCGGCGCGGTTGGCGTTACAGACCGATGCCGATGAGGCCATGATCATGGGGGGCGCGGAAATCTATCGTCAGGTGTTGCCGCTGGTTGAGCGTATGTATCTGACGGAAGTGGATGCCGATATCGAGGGCGATGCGTTTTTCCCGGATTTTGACCGTTCCGAGTGGCGTGAGTTGAGCAGCGAAGCCTACGGCCCCAGTGATACCAATCCCTATCCTTATCGCTTTGTGGTGTACGACCGTATCGTGTGCGACGAGTAGTTTTGCTGGCAGCCGGGCCGCCAATCGGCAACGGTTGCGACGCACTATAACGGCTCAGGCTGTCTGGCTTGAGTCCGACCCCTAATCCTCTCATCATAGCGGCTTATCGTATTGAGCAGGATTCTGGCTGTGTCCCATTTGCCGTTAAAGGTGTTCGCTGGCGCGGAGGCGTTACAGCATATTCGTGAGCATGGTTTGCACGCGGATGATATTGAGGTGGTGCTGGGGGCTTCCGGTGGGCCGAAGTGGCTGGTATTGGCGGCCATGGACCGTTATTTGCTCCGGGAGTGGTTTGCCCAGCGCAGCCAGCCATTGCATTTGTTGGGAACGTCGGCCGGTGCCTGGCGGCTCAGTTGTTTTGCCCAGCAGGATGCCCTGGCGGCGCATCAGCGTTTTCTTGAGGCGTATGTCAGTCAGCGTTATTCGGCCAAGCCAACGCCGCAGGAAGTGGCAACCGAGTGTCGTCATATTCTTGATCTCACCCTGGGTGAGCAGGGGCTGGCGGAGATTCTGGCCCATCCTTTTATGCGTTATCACACTCTGGTGACGCGCTGTCGTGGCTTGACCGCCAGTGATATCCACTGGCTACAAACGGCGGGCTGGCTCGGGGCGATTGGGGCCAACCTGTTATCACGCAAGGGGATGCGCCCCTGGGTTGACCGGGTGCTGTTCCATCATCCCGACAAGCCACCCATCGACCATTTTCCTCATTTGCCCGCACAACATGTCACATTAACTGCCGATAATCTGCGCCCGGCTATTTTGGCGACGGGGGCGATTCCGTTGGTGATCGACGGGGTGCGTGATATTGCCGGAGCGCCAAAAGGCACGTATCGGGATGGCGGTATTACCGACTACCAGTTTGATTTGCCGGTGTTGCCGAACAAAGGGTTTGTGCTGTATCCCCATTATTTTGCCCAGGCTCCCAAGGGTGGCTGGTTCGACAAGAAGTTACGCTGGCGTACCGCATCACGGGAGTATTACCGTCGCACCATCATTATTGCGCCGTCGTGGGAGTTTGCGGCGACCTTGCCGGGCGGCCGCATCCCGGATCTGGATGATTTTTACGATTTTGATTACTCACAGCGGCGGCTGCGCTGGGAGCAGGTACTGGCGGCTTGCGAAGGGCTGGCGGATGCGCTGGATCATATTCACAGTCAGCAGCGCTGGGCGGAGATTGCCGAGCCTTTACCCTGGTAGATCGCCCGGCTCGGGCCGGGTGTGTACGAGGGGTTTTTGAATCAATACAGGGCGACGGTATATGGCACGAGTGATTGAAGTATTCCGGGTTTTTTTATGGCTGGGGTTAACGTCTTTTGGTGGCCCGGTTGCCCATTTGGGGTATTTCCGTAGCGAGCTGGTAGAAAAACGTGGCTGGTTGAGCGATGCCGCGTATGCCGATCTGGTGGCCCTGTGTCAGTTTTTGCCTGGCCCGGCCAGCTCTCAGGTTGGTTTTGGGCTGGGGTTGATGCGGGCTGGCTGGGGAGGAGCCTTGGCGGCCTGGCTGGCGTTTACGTTGCCGTCAGCACTGGCGCTGGTGGTGTTGGCCACCATGGCGACTACGGTGGCAGCGTTGGCGCCGCTGTTACAGGGGCTGAAAATTGTGGCGGTGGCCATTGTTGCTCACGCGGTGCTGGGCATGGCGCGTACCTTGTGCCCCGACCGGGCCAGAGCGTCGATGGCGTTGCTGGCGGCGGCACTGGTGCTGTTACTGGGTGGTTTGAGTGGGCAGTTATGGGCGATCGCAGTGGGCATGCTGGGCGGCATGATCTGCTGTCGTCATTTGGCTGGGGCTGTGCCGGAGGTTCCCTTGTTTGGTGTGTCCCGTCGTGCTGGTCTGGTGGCTCTGGGGCTGTTTGTGGTGTTGCTGGGGGGATTACCCTGGCTGGCGCTGGCAACGGCGGAGCCGGGCTGGCAGCTGTTCGACAGCTTTTATCGGGCCGGGGCGCTGGTGTTTGGTGGTGGCCATGTGGTGTTGCCGCTGCTGGAGGCAGAAACCGTGCAGGCCGGGCGTGTTGGGGCTGAGGCTTTTCTGGCCGGTTACGGCGCAACTCAGGCGGTGCCGGGGCCGTTGTTTACTTTCAGTGGATTTCTGGGGGCCGAGTGGGCGCAAGGTCTGGGGGCTTCCGGGTTGATGACCTGGAGTCTGGCCGGGCTGGCGCTGGTGGCGGTGTTTCTGCCCGGTTTTTTGTTGCTGGTGGCGGTCTTGCCGTTCTGGCAGCTGGCGGGGCAATGGGCCGGATTACGGGCGCTGATGGCGGGAGCCAATGCGGCGGTGGTCGGGATTCTGGCGGCGGCCTTGTATCAACCGGTGTTTACCAGTGCCATTCATTCATCGGCGGAAATGGCTTTGGCGTTGCTGTGTTTTGTTTTGCTGACCAGCTGGAAAGCACCGTCCTGGCTGGTGGTGATCGTAGGGGCATTGGGTGGTTGGGTGCTGGGTTTTTGATAACCGAACAAGAGGCCGGGTAATCCCGGCCTCGGTTGGACTGTTTGTTGTTTGTGATGCTATGTGAGTGGGAAGACGTCAGGACTCTGTTGCGGTGGCGGGGGTTATCTCGGCGATTGGCGCTGCCGTGGTTGCCGGTTCTGGCTCTGCCAACCCTCCCCCTAACACCCGATACAGCGTGATGCGGTTGGACAGCTCTTCCAGCTGCGAGCTGATCAGTTCCTGCTGGGCTGAGTAGTAGGTGCGCTCACTGAGCAGGGTGTCCTGAAAACTGTCAACACCGGCCTGGTAACGCTTCATGGCCAGTTCATGGCTGCGTCCGGCGGCATCGACATAGGCGCTTTCTGCATCCAACTGATCCTGAATGGTGGCACGGCGGGCAAGGGCGTTAGCAACTTCCGCAAAGGCGCTCTGAATGGTGTATTCGTAGTCGGCCAGATACTTCTGTTGCTCGGCCTTGGCGGCTTCCAGATCGGCTTCCTTGCTGCCCCAGTCGAAGATATTCATGCTCAGGCTGGGGGCCAGCGTCCAGACCGTGGAAGCACCTCCGCTGAACAGGCTCGATAACGCCGCGCTGGCGACACCACCGGTTGCGGTCAGGCTCAAGGATGGAAAATACGCCGCCCGGGCTGCGCCTATATTGGCGTTGGCGGATTTCAGCGTGTGTTCGGCCGCCAGCACATCCGGTCTTTGCAAGAGTACCGCCGACGACAGCCCGACGGGAATGTCGGTCACCAGCTGTTGCGTGGTGGGCAAGCTGGTGGGCAGCAGGGCATCATCCAGGTCGGAGCCGACCAGCAGTTGCAGGGCGTTTTGGTCTTGTGCGACCTGGTTGCGATAGCTGGCGATATCGGCTCGGGCGCTGTGGTAGGTGGTTTCTGCCGAGACCAGATCAATCCGTGAGTCGACTCCCAGCTCCAGCCGTTTGGCGGTAATTTCCATGGCTTTCTGGGCACTGTCGGCAGTCTGTTGGGCCAGTGCCAGCCGGTTCTGATCCGAGGCCAGCGTCAGCCAGGCGTTGGCGGTTTCCGCTATCAGGCTGATATGGGCGGCGCGGGCGGTTTCGGCACTGGCGTAATAGCTTTCCCGCTCGGCGTCGGTAAGGCTGCTGTTTTTGCCAAACAGATCGATCTCGTAGGCGCTTAAACCGCCGGTGGCTTGCCAGTCACTGCTGACGCTGCCGTCGGTGTTGACGCGGGAGCCTTCGATGCTGGCGTCGAGTGCGGGGTATTGGTCGGCACTTTGGCCGCGATAAGTGGCCCGGGCAGCGGCGACATCGGCGATGGTGGCACGCAGGTCACGGTTATTGGCCAGTGCCTGTTCGATCACCTGTTCGAGGCGTTGGTCCTGGATAAAATCCTGCCACGGCAGCTGCTGGGCGGCACTGAGGTTATTCTGGCTCTGGCTGTCAGCATCCGGCAGCTGTGCCGGGATGGGAGCATCCGGGCGCTGGTAGTCCGGGGCCATGCTGGCACAGCCGGACATCAGTACAACGGCGGTGATGGACCACAACAGCGGGCGACAGCAGTGAATGATCGGCTTCATACGGAGGCTCCTGTGTGGTTTGGTGACGGTTTTTTATCCAGGCTGGTGGTGGTCATGGCGGCGTCATCGTCATCATCATCGTAACGTTTGCGGCCCGGAAACAGGCCGCGCACCAGCACAAAGAACAGCGGTACAAAAAACAACGCCAGTACGGTGGCACTGAAAGTACCCCCAACAATGCCGGTACCGATGGAGTTACGACTGTTGCCACCGGCACCGCTGGACAAGGCCAGTGGCAAGGTGCCGAAGATAAACGCCAGCGAGGTCATCAGAATGGGGCGCAAGCGCAGGAATGCCCCTTCGACGGCAGACTCAACCAGCCCCTTGCCTTTCATATAGGCGTCTTCGGCAAACTCGACGATCAGAATGGCGTTTTTGGATGCCAGACCAATGGTTGTCAGTAAGGCGACCTGAAAATAAATGTCGTTTTCCAGGCCCCGGAATGTTGCCGCCAGCACTGAGCCCAGAACCCCCAATGGCACAACCATAATCACGGCGATGGGGACCGACCAGCTTTCATACAAGGCGGCCAGCGCCAGAAAGACCACCAGAATCGAGATGGCATACAGCATGGTGGACTGGCCACTGGACAGCCGTTCCTGATAGGACAAGCCGCTCCAGGAGCCGTTGGCACCGCCACCGAGGGCGCTGGTCAGGGCTTCCATTTCGTCCATGGCATCACCGGAGCTGGCACCGCTGGCGGCGGCCCCTTCGATTTCGTAGGAGGCAAAGCCGTTATAGCGGCTCAATGTCTGCGGCCCGGATGACCAGTAGCTGCTGGTAAAGGCAGAAAACGGCGTCATTTCGTTGTCGCTGCCACGGACAAACCAGTATTGCAGGTCATCGGGTTTGGCGCGGTATTCACTGTCTCCCTGGACGTAGACTTTTTTCACCCGGCCGTTATCAATAAAGTCGTTGACGTAGGAACCGGCCCAGGCCGTCGACAGGGTGGAAGAAACGTCCGACAGCGAGACCCCCAGGGATACCGCTTTGGCCTGGTCAATCTCGAGTTGCAGTTGCGGCGTATCGCTCAGGGCGCTCAGCCGTATCCCGGTAATCTGGTCGCTGGCGCTGGCGGCTTGTATCAGCTGGTCCTTGAGCGTGATCAGCTCTTCTCGGCTGGTGCCGGGAGCGGCGAGTAGTTCGTAGGTAAAGCCGTTGCTCTGCCCCAGGCCTCGGATGGATGGAGGGGACAAGATAAAGAAGTTGGCGTCACGAATGGTCGACAGGCTCGCTCGGGCACGTTGGATAATGGCGTTGGCGGAGGTGTCTGCGCTGGTGCGTTCGTCCCAGTGTTTCAACGCCACAAAGGCCATGCCGGTATTCTGCCCGGAGCCGGCGAAGCTGAAGCCGGAAATGGCGAAGATGTGTTTGACGTTGTCGGCTTCATTGTCGAGGAAATAATCCTCGATCTCGCGGGCGACTGCGGCCGTGCGCGGCAAGGATGCGCCGGTGGGCAGGTTGAACATCACCATGATTTCGGCCTGGTCTTCCGATGGCAAAAAGCCGGTTGGCAAGCGCATCAGCGAGAAGGCCAGCACCGCAATAATGGCACAGTAACCCAGCATCCAGCGCAGGGGTCGGCGTATAACACCGGCAACGTTTCCCCGGTAGCGTTGGTTCATGGCGTCGAACTTGCGATTGAACCAGCCAAAAAAACCGCGCTGGCTGGCGCCGTGGTCGGTGGGTTTCAGCAAGGTGGCGCACAGGGTTGGCGTCAGTGTCAGTGCCACAATCACCGACAGGATCATCGAGGAGACAATGGTGACGGAGAACTGCCGGTAAATCACTCCGGTGGAGCCGCCAAAAAATGCCATGGGCAGGAAGACCGCCGACAACACCACGGCAATACCGATCAGGGCGGTGCTGATTTCTTTCATGGATTCGATGGTCGCCTGGCGCGGCGATAGGCCTTTTTCGGCCATCAGGCGTTCGACGTTTTCGACCACGACAATGGCATCGTCCACCAGCAAGCCAATCGATAACACCAGTGCCAGCATGGTCAGGGTATTGATGGAATAACCAAACACGGCCATCACACCAAAAGTACCCAGCAATACGACGGGCACGGCTACCGCAGGAATCAGGGTGGCGCGCCAGCTGCCCAAAAACAGATAGATAACGGCGATAACCAGAATAATGGCTTCGAACAGGGTGTGTTCAACTTCGGCGATGGAAACCGTGATGAAGTCGGTTGAGTCTTTCGGGTAGGCGATATCCCAGCCGGTTGGGAAGTTGGTTGCCAGCTTCGCCAGGGCTTCCTTGACGGCGACGGCGGTATCGAGTGCGTTGGCACCGGGGGATAACAGTACCGCCATGCCGGATGATGGGTGACGGTCCAGGCGGCCTTCGTAGCTGTAGCTTTCACTGCCGCGTTCTACCCTGGCGACATCGCCAAGCGTGACCAGGGCACCTGAGCTATCACTTTTGATAATGATATTGCGGAACTGCTCGGCGGTCTGCAGCATCGATTGGGCGGTGACGGTGGCGTTTAATTCCTGCCCGGCCGGTGCGGGTTGGGCACCGATATTACCGGCGGCAATCTGTACATTCTGGGCACTGATGGCACTGGTAACATCAGAGGTCATCAACTCATAGTTGGCCAGTTTGATCGGGTCGAGCCAGATCCGCATGGCGTATTGGGCACCAAATACCCGGGTGCTGCCGACCCCTTCGATACGGGCAATGGAATCCTGCATGTTCGAGGCAATGTAGTCGGAAATATCGTAGCCCGAGACGCTGTCGGTGGTGTCGTATACCGAGGCAATCAGCAAAAAGGAAGACTGTGAGGATTTTACCGTAACGCCATTGTCTTGCACCGCATCCGGCAAGCTGCTGGTGATCTGGGATACCTTGTTTTGTACCTGAACCTGGGCCATGTCCGGGTCGGTCCCCTGCTCAAAGGTCACGTCGATACTGGCATCACCATCGGAGGAGCTGGAGGAGCTGAAATACAGCAAGCCATCCAGCCCGGTCAGTTGCTGTTCGATAATCTGGGTCACGCTGTTTTCGACGGTTTCGGCCGATGCGCCAGTATAGGTGGCATCGATTTTAACGGTCGGTGGCGACACGCTGGGGTATTGGGCTACGGGTAACGACAAGATCGATTGCAGCCCGAATAGCATGATGATGATGGAAATCACCCAGGCAAATACCGGGCGATTGATAAAAAACTTGGCGATCATGGCAGGAAAGACTCCGGGTTATTCGCTGGCAAGCTGCGGTGTGTGGTCATCGGGGTTGGTATCGGTACGGCTCAATTTGATCGAGCCGTCGTCGTTGACCTGCGCCTTGACGGCAATGACGTCATTACCTGCCTGTATCTTGCTGGTTCCTTCCACTATCAGTTTGTCACCGGGCTCCACACCTGCAGATACCAGCCATTGATTGCCGATGGCGCGTTCTGTTGTGACGATGCGTTTTTCAACCTGATTCTTGTCATTGAGCAGCAAGGCCACGGCATGACCCTGGCTGTCGTGGGATATCCCTTGTTGTGGCAGCAGGATGGCGTTGTGGTTAACGGCATCTTCGACCACGGCGCGGACAAACATGCCGGGCAACAGGAGGCCATCCGGGTTGGCAAATTCGGCCCGCAGGGTGACTGAGCCGGTATCTTCGTTCACCGCGACTTCACGGACTTTCAGGGTGCCTTGGTGCTCATAGCGAGAGCCGTCTTCCAGAATCAGGCTGACTCTGGTACTGCCGGTTTTGATGCCGGACTGTTGCAGCAGTTTACGCAGCAGTAACTGATCCTTGGACGACTGGGTCATATCCACATACATCGGGTCGAGGGTATTGATGCTGGCCAGCGCGGTACTTTGTGAGGCATCCACCAGCGCTCCGGGAGTCACACTGGACAAGCCGATACGGCCACTGATCGGGGCGGTGATTCTGGTATAGCCGAGGTTGATGTTGGCGGTGACCAGCGCGGCCCTGGCGCTGGCGAGGGCGGCTTCGGCTTCCAGCCAGGTGGTATGGGCATCGTCAGCATCCTGTTGGGAGATGCCCTGAATGGTGACCAGACCAGCGTAGCGCTTGTCGGTCAAACGGGCTGATTCCAATGCCGCTTTGGCACTTTTGAGATTGGCTTTGGCCTGTTGCAGCGCCGCTTGGTAACTGGCTGGATCTATCTGGTAGAGCACATCTCCGGCATTCACCTGTGAGCCTTCTTCAAACAGGCGTTGCTGGATAATGCCGCCTACCTGGGGGCGGATATCCGAACTTTGCGATGCCACTGTGCGGCCTTTTAATTCACTGGTGAGGCTGACGGTCTGTGGCTGCACTTCAATATAGCTGACTTCCGGGGTCGGTGGCACCGGTGGTGCCTCGCTGGAGTCGGACAAACAACCAGACAGCAGAGCGATCAAGGTCAGGCTTGTGAATAAATGGATGAAGGATTTCATCGCGGAGAGTCCTCTGGTGAAACATGAATGATTAGCTTCCCGGATTGTTCAGAAACCAGGCGCAAAACCCGGTTTGTTGCGCGACCGTAGTGCCAGGAAAACATCAGGTTGGGAGTTGCCGCCATTGTCGCCGGGAGGAAGTTAAGAGCGGGTTAACAAAACGTAACAAAGCCGTATAAAAAGCAGCAGAAAGAGGCAATCAATGTGAATTTGATGCGAATGGTGTGGGCGCGGGTTGAGTATGAGTGGGGAGCAGGCCGAATAAGTGGATGGTTGACAGTTAAACCATTAATGATTGCCGGGAATCAGATTGCCCAGCAGCAGGTGGCAGCCGCCTTTGTCGCGAAAGAAAGGCCGACCGGCACGCCACAAGTTGAAGCCCAATGCTGCCGACCAGTGCTTGGCTTGTCGTTGTGCCTGCTTGGCATCCGGTATCGGCGTGGGAGTGAGTGGTGGTTTTTGCGCCCACAGAATCCAGTTGCCATCCTTGGTGGTAGCGTGCTGGGTAATGGGAAAACGTTGTTTGAGTTTCCACAACCAGAGTGCCTGGTCGCGGTGTTCGCGCCACAGGTTGAGTACCAGCCAGCCACCGGGTGACAGGTGCTGATGGCAGTGGTCGAGAAAGCTTTCTTGCAACTGTTGCTGATCCAGACCGTCGGCCAGAAACAGGTCGCTGAGTAACCAGTCTGCGGCGTTGGGGGGCGCCTCGGCCAGCCAGGCTCCGGCATCGGCAATCTGGACGTTCAGATGGCTGTCACGGGGCAGGGCAAAATATTGCCGCGCCACCTGTAATACCGCTGCTCGCAGTTCCACTACATTAATCTGGGACTCGGGCAGCAGGCTATGAATCGTATTGGCCAGCAGCCCTCCTCCCAGACCCAACAAACAGATGCGTTGTGGTGCTTGCTCGGCAAACAATAACAGCGAGGCCAGCATGGCGCGGCTGTATTCGTGCTGCAGCTGTCTGGGCTGGTGCTTGAGCAGGCAGCTCTGTTCATCGGCAGTACCAAAACTGAGGTAGCGTTTGTTGCCGTCATCGAACACCTGTATGACGCCATGGTCGTCGTAGCGGCGGTGTATTTCATTGGCGGCAATAAACCACTCACTCATTGTCTTGATGCCTGTGCTCAGAGGGTTTTCAGGAAGACCTTGGAGTTACGCTGGAAGTTATAAAGCTTCTGGCGTTCTTCGGGCAGGTCGGAGACCTGGCCAGGCACAAACCCCTGTTCAATAAACCAGTGGGCAGTCCGGGTGGTCAGTACAAACAGTTGCTGGAACTGGCGCTTGCGGGCTTCCTGTTCAATTTGATCCAGTAGCAGCTGGCCGCGGTGGCCGCCACGATAGTCGGGGTGAACCGCCACACAGCCGAGCTCGGCGCGGTCGTCAGAGTAGGGGTAAAGCGCGGCGCAGGCGGTGATCATGCCGTCCCGTTCGATAACATAAAAACGGTTCAGCTCGGTTTCCAGCAACTCCCGTGAGCGGCGTACCAGAATGCCGGCGTCTTCCAGCGGTTTCAGCAAGGAGAGGATGCCGCCAACGTCATCGATTCTGGCCGGCCGCAGCTGGTCGTACGGGTCCTGGCTGATCATGGTGCCCTTGCCCTCGCGGGTGAACAGCTCCTGCAGCAGGGCGCCATCGTGCTGAAAGCTGATCAGATGTGCCCGTGGCACTCCCTGGCTGACGGCTTTGAGGGCCGCTTCGGCGTGATGGCGGGCTTCGCCGTGAAAGTGGGTCAGGCGTTCTTCGAGGCTGCGGCAGGTCAGTTGCTGCAAGGTCTCGCCGTTGTCTTCGAGCAAGCCGTCATCCTGTCCCATCAGAATCAGTTTGTCGGCGCGCAGGCTGATGGCCGCCTGACGGGCAACATCTTCGACGGCCAGGTTGAACACTTCGCCAGAGGGCGAGTAACCAAGGCAGGACAACAGCACAATATTGCCAGCCGCGAGCAGGTCGGTAATGGCGCTATGGTCGATCCGGCGTACTTCGCCGGTGTGCTGGAAATCAATGCCATCAATCACGCCCATTGGGCGGGCGGTGACAAAATTGCCGCTGACTACTCGCATGCGGGCACCGTGCATGGGGGAATTGGGCAAGCCGACGGACATGCGGGATTCAATGTCTGCCTTGACGTAACCAACCGCGGCTTTGACCGCGGTTAACGCCTGGCGGTCGGTGATGCGGAAGTCTTTGTAAAAAGTACTTTGTACGCCCAGACGTTCCAGTGCGGTATCGATCTGCGGTCGTGCGCCATGGACCAGTACCAGGCGTACGCCCAGGCTGGTCAGCAGGGCGATATCCTGGACAATATGGGTAAAGTTGGCGTCGGCGATGGCGTCGCCTTCGAACATCAGCACAAAGGTTTTGCCCCGGTGCGCATTGATGTAGGGGGAAGACTGACGAAACCAGTGCACATAAGCGGTGGTATCAGGGGTCACTGCAGTGTCTCATTCATGCAAGTAGAAGGTAGTCGGACGATTTAACCATGCTCATCCGCTGGGCACTACTGCCGGCAGCGGAAATGCCTGTCAGGCCAATCGTGTCGGGCTGATATTCAGGGTGCCGGTCAGCTCTGGGGAGTGAGGCAAAATTGCTGGATCAGGGACTGCAGCAGTTTGACGCCCGGTGCGATCTGGTCGATGGCGAGGAATTCATCCACCTGATGGGCCTGATCAATACTGCCCGGCCCCATTACAATGGTTTCAAACCCAAGCGCTTGCAGGAAGGGCGCTTCGGTGGCGAAAGCGACGGCTTCGCTTGGGTGGCCGGTCAGTCGCTCGGCAGCCTGTACCAGAGCACTGCTGGCGGGGGTTTCAAACGGCTCGACACCGGGAAAGTGGCTTTCCAGCTCGAACGTTACCTGGTTCTGGGCGGCGATGGGGCTGAGTCGCTGGCGAATCTCGTTACGCAAATCGTCATTACTCATGCCTGGCAAGGCGCGCAGATCAAAGGCCAGCTCGCAGCTGCCACAGATGCGGTTGGGGTTGTCGCCACCGTGGATACAACCGAGGTTCAGCGTTGGTACCGTGACGGCAAAATGGGCATTGTTATATTGCGTCGCCAGCTCGCGGCGCAGGGTTCTGAGTTCGCCGATGACATCGTGCATGGCATCGATGCTGTTGACGCCCAGCTCCGGGTTGGATGAATGCCCGGCGCGGCCGGTGAGGCGCACGCTTTCCATAATAATGCCCTTGTGCATGCGGATAGGACGCAGGCTGGTGGGTTCACCAATCACGGCATAACGGCCCTTGAGGCGACCCTGGTGAGCGAGATCACGAGCGCCGGTCATGGCGCTTTCTTCATCGGCGGTGGCCAGAACAATCAGTGGCTGCTGGAAATTGCTGGCCTGAAACACCTGTACGGCTTCCAGTATCAGTGCAAAAAAGCCTTTCATATCACAGCTGCCAAGACCGTACAGGCGGCCGTCACGTTCGGTGAGGGTGAAAGGATCGGACTGCCACAGCTGCGGGTTGCAGGGCACGGTGTCGGTGTGACCACTGAGCACCAGACCGCCATCGCCACTGCCCAGTGTTGCGATCAGGTTCGCTTTGTCGGGGTGATTCGTGACGGGCAGGATCTCGCAGGCAAACCCCAGCGCCTCAAGCCAATGGGCGAGGCAGTGAATCACCGCCAGGTTGCTCTGGTCGTACTGGGGTAATACCGAGCTGATGCTGTTATGGCTGATCAAGGTGCTCAGGCTTTCGATGAGCGTAGGGACTTTCCGGGCAGAAACAGACATAAAGCAATGACCTTGTGCTTGCGCAACCTGACGAGCGTCATGACAATAGCGCCATGACCTATGAAATTGAGCTTAAACTGCGTTTTGCCCCGGAGCACGCCATTGCCTTGCAGCAGGCGCTGGATGTGCGGGCAACGCGTGGCGGACATTCTACGCTGAACAACACCTACTTTGACACTGAGCAAGGGGACTTGTCGCGCCAGGCGTGTGCCCTGCGTATTCGTCAAAACGGTGAGTCATCGTTTGAGCAAACCCTGAAAACCCGGGGTAGCAATCAAGGGGGGCTGAGTGTTCGTCATGAATGGAACTGGCCTCTCGATCATCACCAGTTGGATACCACCTTGCTGGCCAGCGATGTGGTACGGGCGCACTGGCCTGACGGCGTGTGTGCTGACTCACTGCTGCCCTTGTTCAGCACCAACTTTGCGCGCCAGCGCTGGGTCTGGCAGCGGGGGCCAAGCCAGGTCGAGGTGGTACTGGATCGTGGCCTGATCCAGGGCGGAGGTACGGAGGTGCCCTTGTGTGAACTGGAGCTGGAGCTGCTGCAAGGGGACCCCGCCGATATCTGGTGGATGGCCGAGACACTGGGTGCCGAGGTGCCGCTGTGGATGAGCGACATCAGTAAAGCCGAGCGCGGTTACCGCCTCCTGGGCATGGGTCGGGACTGGCGTCAGCGGGGTAATCTGTTTGCCTGTGATGCCGATCCGGCCCTCTTGCCAACGCAACTGAATGAAAGCCTTGAGTGGATCAAACGGGCGCTGGAAGCATTACTTTGGGAGCCTCCGCGTAGCGCCGATCTGGCGATCGATTTTGCCGCACAGCTGTTAGCTTTTTTTGAGCTGGCACGGCAGGAACCGGCGCTGCAGCAATATTTGCCCGCCGGGACTCTGGTAGACTCGGCGCTGGCGTTGACTTATGCCTGTCTGGTGCAGACCGGATGTGATGAGCAGTCATCATGCTTTGGGCAAGCCGAGGCTGAGATTAACCAATGGCGTGAACAGCCTTCGCTGGGGAGTGCCTTGTTGCAACTGGGCCAGGGTTTATGGCAATGGCAGCCCAGTGGTGTTTCGTCGCCGGAGGCCGTCTCGTCACTGTCCCGGTATCTGTTGTCGCGGTCCGTCAATGCCCCGTTACGAGGGGCCGACTGGTCGCCATCGCAGCTGGTGGCGCTGATGTTACTGGCAAGGGATAACGGGTCGCTCACATCGGCGAACCGGGCGGAAATTGCTCGTCTGGCCCATGAGTTGCTGGGTCTGCAGTTGCACCAGGTAGCGTTGGGTTCTGACAGCCGGGCCATGGCAGTGCAGCAGCATTCCCGGCGGTTGTCTGGATTAGTGGCGCAGTGGATGCACTGACGCCCGTCGTCGCCTTGTTTCTATCGTATTCTTTTTCTTCTCTGGAGTTTTTCCATGCAGTCTAGTGCTGATCGTCAACTGAGTCTTACTGGTCTGCTGGAGGATATGCGCAGAGACAGGTTGCTCAGTTCCAGCGATTACGAACAGGCTCTGGGTATACGTCGCCAGGCGGGAGAGGCGAGTTTGCATCCGCTGACCTTGCTGGCGCGGCAGAACTTTCAGGATGCTCGCCCCCATGGCAAAACCCTGACCGAAGATGTGCTCTGCGAGTGGTTGGCGCAGCGGGTAAATATGACCACCTGCCAGATTGATCCGCTGGAAATTGATGTGCCTTCTGTGACGGAGGTGATGTCGTACGCGTTTGCGGAGCGTCATTGTATTCTGGCGGTGCGGGTAAGCGCCGAGGAAGTGGTGGTGGCGACGGCAGAGCCGGATGTCACCAGCTGGGTGGTCGATCTCGAACATGTATCCCGGCGGCGGATTCAGCGTGTATTGGCGTCGCCGTCGGCCATTGAGCGTTACCGGGTAGAGTTTTACCAGCTGGCCAACTCGGTCAGCCGGGCGCGTGGCGATCATTCCAGCAGTGGTGCGGTACAGAATCTGGAAACCATGCTGGAACTGGGCAAGGCCAGAGCGCCGGATGCCAATGATGAGCACATCGTCAATATTGTTGACTGGCTGCTCCAGTATGCGTTTGACCAGCGCGCCAGTGATATTCATCTGGAGCCACGGCGGGAGGTGGCTCATGTGCGCTTCCGGATTGATGGCGTGTTGCACAATGTCTACGAGCTGCCTGCCCAGGTGGGTATGGCGGTGGTGGCACGGCTTAAATCCCTTGGCCGTATGAATATTGCGGAAAAACGCAAACCTCAAGACAGCCGTCTGAAGTCCAAGACCCCCTCTGGACAGGAAGTCGAG
The DNA here is from genome assembly GCF_030689165.1 of Oceanobacter sp. 4_MG-2023. NCBI lineage: Bacteria > Pseudomonadati > Pseudomonadota > Gammaproteobacteria > Oceanospirillales > Oceanospirillaceae > Oceanobacter > Oceanobacter sp. 4_MG-2023. The sequence continues at coordinate 231,487 of NZ_JAUYVV010000003.1, forward strand.
TTGCGGTTGTCGACCTTGCCCACGGCGTTTGGCGAAAAACTGGTGATGCGGATTTTTGACCCGCAGGTGCTGGTTCGCAGTTTTGTCGAGATGGGTTTTGGCAAGGAAGATCAGCGCCGCTGGCAGAAAATGGTCAGCAACAACCACGGAATCGTGTTTGTCACCGGGCCGACCGGGTCGGGTAAAACCACCACGCTGTACTCGACCCTGAAACAGCTGGCGACCGAGGACGTGAATGTCTGCAGTATCGAAGACCCGATCGAGATGGTCGAACCAGCCTTTAACCAGATGCAGGTACATCCGGGCATCGAGCTGACGTTCGCCAGCGGTGTGCGGGCGCTGCTGCGTCAGGACCCGGACATCATTATGGTCGGGGAGGTACGTGATCTGGAAACCGCAGAAATTGCCGTACAGGCGGCGCTTACCGGGCATTTGGTGTTATCGACCCTGCATACCAACGATGCACCTTCAGCGTTTACCCGATTGCAGGAACTGGGGCTGCCTGCCTATCTGATTCGTTCCAGTGTGCTGGGGGTGATGGCGCAGCGGTTGATCCGGTCGCTGTGTCCGCATTGCAAACAAAAACAGCCGACCGACGAAGCCGCATGGAAGCAGCTGACGGCTCCCTGGTTGGTCAAAACTCCCGAACAGGTGTACAGCGCTGTCGGGTGTCTTGAGTGTCGGGGGACCGGTTATATGGGGCGTCTGGGTATTTATGAAGTCATGCCCATGACCGAAACCCTGGAGCTTTTGATTAACGAACAGACGGATCAGCAAAAACTGCGTCAGGCGGCGATGAAAGAAGGCATGCACAGCTTGCGACTCAGTGGTGCCCACAAAGTGGCGGCTGGTTTGACAACAATGGAAGAAGTGATGCGTGTCGCACCGCTGGCACGACATTCAAGTTGATATTGTTGACGGACGCCCAGTAACACGAATCGTCATGGAGAGTCTGGGCTTCAAACGTTACAATGCGTCAAAGCTCACCCAGGCAACAGGATATCCAGGTGCAAAAACTCGTTCCTCCCATTATCGATCTCGAAGCCTCCGGTTTCGGTTCCGGCAGCTATCCCATCGAGGTCGGGTACGCGCTGGAGGATCGCATGGTGACTTGCTGCCTGATACGTCCGGCTCCATCATGGTGTCACTGGAGTGAAGAAGCAGAAAAGATTCACGGTATCTCCCGTTCGATGCTTGAGTCCGACGGCCTTGGCCCGCGTGAAGTGGCATTACGTATGAACGACGCCTTGCGAGGGAAAACCCTGTACTCGGATGCCTGGAGTTACGACAGCTCATGGCTTGGACGGCTGTTCGATGAAGCTGACCTGGTGCAGCGCTTTCGTATTGATACGATCAACCGCCTGCTGAGCCAGGAGCAGATGGAAGCCTGGCATGACACCAAGAACAGCCTGTGGGATGAACTGAAGATCGAGCGCCATCGCGCTGCCAATGATGTTCGCGTGTTACAGGAAACGTTTTTACGGGTCACTGGCCGGGTCTGAGACCGGCGGATTGTTCGATTATCTTGACCCCATTGAGCCGGGGTTTATCCTTATGCGCCGATGATCTGTACCCTCGGCCGTGCCGTCTATATGCAATATGGCTCAATGCTGGAGCTTGCCCGGCAGATCCGGTATGTTTCCCGGCATACCCTCATTGGACCCTGACAGGCTCCGAAGAGCACTGGAGAATAAAAATGGATATCAGCCAGTTACTCCCTCTGGCAGCGCAACTTGTGATTCTGATTGCTCTGTTTCTGGTCGTTGCCCCGCTAAAAAAACGCCTTGATCGTATTGAGACCAATCTGGCTGCACAGACTGCCGAGCAGTCCGAGCACCATCAGTTCAGTGCGGAAACCCTGGACAGTGTCGTTAATGAAATCAAGGATCATTTTGAGATCAGTCTGAACAATCTGCTGCGAGATACCGGTGATATCAATCACAGCCTGAGAGTCAATGGCGAGCAGAGCCAGCGTGCCCTGGAGTTACAGGAGCTGGTGTTCAGCGAGATATCCGGTGGCCATGCGCATATCAAGGACCTGTTGTCCGCCAATCTTCGCAATCAGAAAAAACTGGCTGAAGAGATGGCCCGGACATCCATTAACGCATTCCGTAATGCCAGCGCGCAGACGCACTCCGATGTTCAGCAAGCATTTGCAGCACAGGATAAGGCCTTGCTCAAATTGAGTGATTCTTCCCAGCGTATGCTGAGTAGCACAAGTGCGCATTTTAATGAAATGAGCAAGGAAGTGGCGACGCTCAAGAAAGCGGTGGCAGCGATGCTTAATATCCAGCGCAAGGCTGATCAGATGCTGGAACCGCTGTCGGCACAGCAACAACAGCAGCTGACGCTACTGAACCTGGTACGCGAGCAGCAGCTCCGACAGCGGGAAATTATCGATGCGGAGATGACCATACTGACCGATCTTAATCACTCCTTGCAGCTGCAACGCCAGCAGCTGGATGACTTGGGCGAGAATGGCAGTGTGGCCGCTGCCGTGCTGAACAACCTGCAGCGTAATCAGCTGGAAGCCACCACTTTCGAGCGCCGCTATACGGCTCTCAGCCAGGAGTTGGCTGAACTGTCCGTTATGATGCAACCTTGGCTGGAATCCCTTTCCGAGCCTTGTGCCGCAACGACATTACATCAGGTTCAACCCTCTGTGGTCGTCGAATAACCTGATCTGTCTCACGTTGTGTTTGACATGGTTTTGTAATAATCATTGGCCGGTCTTACTGATCAGGTTCTGCCTCCTCTTATCCATATCCGCTGTATGTATGCTGTTTGATCTGCATGTCGTTGCCATACAGGCAGGTGCCTGGTCGCGGCATCACGCCGTTTCAGTTTCCAATACATCTGGATATGCCGGGTAGTCCTGTTCCGTGGATTCAGGATAACCGCCAGTGCCCGTGTTGGAGATCATCACTGCAGGTTGCTGTTCCTTTTTATGGTCAGAACGCATGAAAACCAGACAATACCATTGTTGTAGGAGACAACTCTTATGTTGACCAGTGCCAGAAATCAATTAGTTGGGAAAGTCCTCCAGGTTCGTGGTGGAGCCGTTAATGATGAAGTGGATATCGCCCTGAATGATCAGGATGTGGTGGTGGCGATCGTCACCAGTGAAAGCACCAACAAGCTTGGATTAACGGCGGGCAAGGAAGTAACGGCCTTGATCAAATCCAGCCATGTGATGCTCAGTACCGATCTGGATTTATCCATCAGTGCCCGTAACTTGCTCAAGGGCGAAGTATCGGCAGTGCGTCACGGGGCGGTGAACTGTGAAGTGGACGTGACGTTGCAGGGCGGTGGTGAACTCGTTGCCATTGTTACCGAAGGCAGTATCAACAAGCTGGGCATCCAGGTCGGTACCCCTGTCTGTGCTTTCTTCAAGGCCAGCGCCGTTATTCTTGCTGTTTGAATTAACGGGCTAACCAGCCTGAACCAGTCGTACTGGCTGGCATTTCCCCAAAGAGGTCTGGCGCTGTTTTCAGCGGTAGACTTCGCCTTTTTTTACCGCCTTGTCTGGTCGGGTTTTAAAGCGTTTGTGCAACCACAGATACTGCGACGGATGTTGACGCAGTTGCTGCTCGATAAAGGCATTGGCAACCCGTGCGTCTTCGATATCATCCCCGCTGGGAATCGGCAGTGGCGGGTGTACGGTGATATCGTAGCCGGAGTTGTCATGGCGGCGAAAGTAGGTGACTGGCATCACGGTTGCCTTGCCGGCTCTGGCAATGCGGGAAGTGGCGGTAATCGTGGCCGTCGGAATCCCGAAAAAATCCACAAAAACACTGTTCTTGCGGCCAAAGTCCTGGTCTTGCGCGTACCACAGTGCCTCGCCTTGTTTGAGGCAACGAATAAAGGCGCGGATATCCTTGCGGGTGTAGCAGCCGCTGTAGAGTTTCTGGCGGCGCTGTTCCATCAACCAGTTCATCACTGGATTGTCCTGGGGCCGGTAACTGACATTGACCGGTACCTGGGTGACAAACAGAGCCCCGGCAAGGTCGAGCATGGAGTAGTGCGCTCCCAGCAATAACACCCCTTTCCCGGCGGCCAGTTCTGCCTTGAGCTGATCAAAGCCATGAAAGTGGGTACGGCTCAGCAAATAGTCCGGCCGCCGAAACCAACCGATCAGGGTTTCCATCAAGCCAATGCCGTTGTCGATAAACACCTGTCGCACCAGTTGCGCCTGTTGCTGTGGGGTTTTCTCCGGAAAGCAGAGACCGATATTGACCCTGGTGATGTGGCGGCGACTTTTGCCCACCTTGTACAGTAACAGTCCCAGCGTTTTACCAATCATCAGCTGGAGACGGTAGGGCAGATAAGTCATGGCGACCAGCAGGCCAACGCCACACCAGACTGGCCAGTAGCGAGGATGTAACAGGTGCTTGGGAGGCATGGATATTCTCTTTCGACGTACGGAAAGTCCGGCAAGGGCTGCCGGACCCAAGGATCAGTGTAGACGCTGTATCAGCGCTGGTTGAGCCAGTTCATATACGCATGGACACCGGTTTTGACATCGGCGAAGGCCTGGTCATACCCGGCTGCCCGCAAGGCACTGATATCAGCCTCGGTAAAGCTTTGGTAAGCGCCTTTAAGGTGATCTGGAAACGCCATGTATTCTTTACGGGCCGGGTTGCCTTGTTCCTGATGCCAGTCGATCACGGCATCAGCGACGTCATTAAAGCTCTGGCACTGGCCGGTACCGAGGTTGAAAATACCGCTTTGATCCGGGTTGGCCCAGAACCATAGGTTAACCTTGACGACGTCTTCGACAAACACAAAATCACGGCGTTGTTCACCATCGGCATAACCGTCACAACCGGCAAACAGTTTGCACACGCCATTGGCTTGAATCTGGTTATTAAAGTGAAAGGCGACCGATGCCATGCTGCCTTTGTGATGTTCACGGGGGCCATAAACATTGAAGTAACGGAAACCCACCACCTGACTTTGGAACTGTTCCGGCGATGTTGTCCGTAGCTGACGAACATACTGGTCGAATTGCCACTTGGAATAGCCATACACGTTCAGTGGCTGCTCGAAGCTGCGCTCTTCCTTGAAAACGGCACTGCCACCATAGACTGCCGCACTGGAGGCATACAGAAAAGGAATACGTTGTTCGAGGCAGGCGTGTAACAGGATTTTGGAGTATTCGTAGTTGTTCTCCATCATGAACTTGCCGTTCCACTCGGTGGTTTCTGAGCAGGCGCCCTCGTGGAAAATCACGTCAACGTCGTCGAGCAGGCCGTCATCCAGCTGTACCCGCTGGATAAAGTCATCCTTGTCGAGGTAATCAGCAATATCGCAGTCAGCGAGGTTGTAGAATTTCTTGCCGTCGGTCAGGTCGTCGACCACGATAATGTCGCTGCGGCCCTGTGCGTTCAGGGTTTTGACAATGTTGGCACCGATAAAACCAGCCGCGCCGGTAACAATGATCATGACTTGCTCTCCTCAGAATTCTGAATACGTTTGACAATGGCACTGGTGGAACAGTTGTCTTTGAAGCTAAGAATAATGACGTCACCGCCGTTGTCCTGCACACAGCGACCGCCAGCAATCTGATCAACGGTGTAATCGCCGCCCTTGACCAGAATATCCGGTAGCAAGCGGCAAATCAGACGCTCTGGTGTGTCTTCGCTGAACGGCACTACCCAGTCAACGCTTTCCAGTCCAGCCAACACCGCCATGCGGTGATCGATTGGATTGATCGGCCGGGTCGGGCCTTTCAGGCGGCTGACGGATTCATCGGCATTGACGGCGACCAGCAGCCGGTCTCCCAGGGCCTTGGCTTCTTTCAGGTATTGTACGTGACCCGGATGCAGGATATCGAAGCAGCCATTGGTCATCACCAGGGTTTCACCCCGTGAGCGCGCTTCTTCTACCTGAATGGCGAGGCTGTCTTCGTCGAACATCCCGGCACCCTGATGATTTTCGCTGCGCAATTCGATACGCAGTTCTTCGGTGGTTACGGTCGCGGTGCCGAGTTTGCCGACGACAATACCGGCGGCGGTGTTGGCCATCAGTGTTGCCTGGCGCAGGTCACAGCCTGCGGCCAGAGAGGAGGCCAGTACCGAAATCACCGTGTCCCCGGCTCCGGTAACATCAAATACTTCTCTGGCCCGGGTGGGCAAATGGAACGGCTCCTGATGTTTGACAATCAGGGTCATGCCTTTTTCACTACGGGTGATCAGGATGGCATCGAGGTCATGGGCCTCGATCAGCGCTCGCCCTTTGGCGACCAGTGTGTCGTCGTCCGGGCAGGGGCCGACCACTGCTTCAAATTCACTCAGGTTGGGGGTGATCAGGCTGGCGCCGCGATAACGTTCAAAATCAGTGCCTTTGGGGTCGACCAGCACCGGGACATTGGCCTGGCGAGCGGCACGAATCAGGCGTTGCGGGTTGCTCAAGGCGCCTTTGCCGTAATCTGACAGTATCACGACTTGCGCCTGGCTGAGCTGCTGGTCGTAGGTTGCACACAGCGTCGACATATCGGTGCTGTGAAAAGCCTCTTCAAAATCGAGCCGGATCAACTGTTGCTGGCGACTGATAATGCGCAGCTTGGTAATGGTGGGGTGGCAGGGGTGCTCGAGAAAGTGACAGGCGACCCCGGACTGTTGCAGCAGGCCCGACAGCTGACGGCCATTCTCATCGTTGCCGGTAACGCCCAGCAGCACGGCATTGGCACCCAGGGTGGCGATATTGAGGGCTACGTTACCGGCACCACCGGCACGGTTTTCGATGTCCTGGATTTTAACCACAGGCACCGGCGCTTCCGGAGAAATACGGGAAGTTGGACCTTGCCAGTAGCGGTCCAGCATGACGTCACCAAAGACAAGCACCTGGGCTTGATGGTAGTCCGGAACGTTGGTATTCATTGTAATTTGCGCACTAAAAAAAGAGCGCTGAGTCTAGCACAATGGCTTGTTGTGCTACCATTCCTGCCCCTGTTCCCGCTAGAGAACTCACTTGTGGCACGGCTTGGCTATACTGTTTTTCTGACCCTGATAACGCCGATTCTGCTGGCCCGCCTCTGGTGGCGTGGCCGCAAGAATCCAGGTTATCGCCAGCGTATTGTTGAACGTTTTGGCGCCGTCACTCCCTTGCCTCTCCGTGGAGCCATTTGGGTGCATGCGGTATCGGTGGGGGAGACGCTGGCTGCTGCCCCGCTGATCGAACAACTGTTACGGCAGTATCCGCAGCGCACGATCTGGATCACCAGTACCACCCCAACCGGGGCGGCGCAGGTCGAACGTCTGTTCGGTGACCGGGTCCGGCGCAGTTTTATGCCGTACGACTTGCCGTTGTGCTGGTGGCTGTTTTTGCGACGTACAAAGCCTGACTGTCTGGTGGTGATGGAAACTGAATTATGGCCCAACCTGTTGGCCTGTTGTCAGCAGCGGGGCGTACCGGTGCTGCTGGCCAACGCCCGTCTGTCTGAGCGCTCGGCCCGCGGATATGCCCGCTTGTCTGCACTGACCCGGCCGATGTTGCAGCGCCTGACACACGTAGCGGTGCAGCATCAGGTGGATGGCCAGCGGTTGCTGGATCTCGGTTTGCCGCCATCCCGGCTGAGTGTCTGCGGCAGTATCAAATACGATGTGGTGGTGCCGGCCGGGCTGGATGAGCAGGCCGCGGCCTTGAAGCAGGGCTGGGGCAAGCAACGACCAGTGGTGTTGCTGGCGTCCAGCCACGATGGTGAAGAAAGCCTGATGTTGGCTGCCATGACATCCTGGTTGCAGCGCTGGCCAGAACTGTTGTTGGTGCTGGTGCCGCGTCATCCGGAGCGCTTTGGGCCGGTGGCGCAAGCGTGTCTGGAGCAGGGTTTTACGCTGGCGCAGCGCAGCACCCAGGCTCCTGGCAACGATGCACAGGTTTATCTGGCTGACAGTATGGGCGAAATGCTGCTGTTGCTGGCGGCCGCCGATGTGGTGGTCATGGGTGGCAGTCTGGTGCCGCGCGGCGGTCATAACCCGATCGAACCGGCGGTGCTGGGCAAGCCGGTACTGATGGGGCCGCATTATTTCAATTTTCAGACGGTGGTGGATGAGCTGGTGGATATTGGGGCGGTACAGCTGACGACCGCTGCCACCCTGGCTGACGATGTTGCGTTGCTGCTCGATCACCCGGAGCAGCGCCAACAAATGGGCCTGGCGGGGTACAACCAGGTGCAACAGAATCAGGGAGCGGTAGCCCGGCTTGTTGCGAATGTCGCAACGTTGCTGTCAGACAATGCGCATTAAATACGCAGTGTCTGACGGATATAAGCGGTTGACCCGGGTCAGTCGCTGTTTTCCAGCTGCTCTGTCAAATCCATCCATTCCATTTCGACATCTTCCAGCTTGCTTTTGGTCTCTGCCTGTTCGGCCAATCGCTGTTTGAGTTCCTGTTTGCGAGCATCTTCGTACAGGCTGCTGTCTGCCAGCGTTGTTTCGATTGCGGTGAGCTGTTGCTGCAGTTTTTCCATCTGTTTTTCTGCGGCTTGCTGCTGTTTGCGTAGTGGTGCCAGACGCTGGCGGCGGGCGGCATCCAGACGTTTCTGCTCCTTGCGATCAACCGTTGTGGCCGGGCTGGCACTGTCCGGTGCGGCGGCCGGACTGCTGGTGTCCCACTGTCCCCGGGTGTTGAGGTACTGGTGGTAGTCGTCGAGATCGCCATCAAACTCCTGCACCTTGCCGTGATCAACCAGCCAATATTCATCGACACTGGCTTTGAGCAAATGACGATCGTGGCTGACGATCAGAATGGCACCGGGGAAGTTCTGCAGCGCCAGCGTCAGTGCCTCGCGCATCTCGATATCCAGATGGTTGGTCGGTTCGTCGAGAATCAGCAGGTTGGGTTTCATCCAGGCGACGCAGGCCAGCGCCATACGGGCTTTTTCACCGCCGGAGAAAGGTTCAATCACTTCCAGGGCACGGTCGCCATGAAAACCGAACCCACCCAGGAAGTTACGAATTGACTGCTCGCTGGCCTTGGGTTTCAGCCGTTGCAGGATCAACATCCCCGACGCTGAGGTGTCGAGGGATTCGAGCTGGTGCTGGGCAAAATAACCGATATGCAAATGCTCGCCCCGGGTACGTTCACCGGCCAGCAAGGGAATCTCTTCACAGAGGGTTTTTAACAGGGTGGATTTGCCCGCGCCATTGGGGCCAAGCAAGCCGATGCGGTCACCGAGCACAATGGAAAGGTTGACGCCAGGAAGCAGCGTTTTGGTGTCATTGGCTTGCTGATAACCGAGGTCGGCCTGTTTCAGCGTCAGCAACGGGCTGGACATTTGTTCATGACAGGGAAATTCAAACCGGAATGGCGAGTCAACATGGGCCGGTGCGATCAGCTCCATGCGCTGTAATTCTTTCAGGCGGCTCTGGGCCTGCTTGGCCTTGGATGCCTTGGCGCGAAAGCGGGTAACAAACTTTTCGATTTCTTCAACACGGGTTTGCTGTTTTTCGAACAGCAGTTGCTGCTGGGCCAGCTTTTCTGCCCGGATCCGTTCGTAAGCGCTGTAATTGCCAGGGTAAAGCGTCAGCTTCTGCTCATGCAAGTGGACAATATGATCGGCCACGCCGTCGATAAAATCGCGATCGTGAGAGATAAACAACAGGGTGCCGGGATATTTGCGCAGATAACCTTCCAGCCACAGGGTAGCCTCGAGATCCAGGTGGTTGGTTGGTTCATCCAGTAACAGCAGGTCGGAGGGCATCATCAGTGCCTGAGCCAGATTCAGACGGATACGCCAGCCCCCGGAAAAATCTTTCACTGCCCGTTGCAGGTCGGCCTGGTTAAAACCAAGACCATGGAGCAACTGCTCAGCCTTGACGGGCACTTCGTAGCCCTTGTGCTGGTCCATGCGGTCGAGCCAATGGGTCAGCTGATGGTCATCGGCGGCGTTGGCAATGCCGGCTTCTATGGTGCGATAGGGCTTGTCACCATCGATGGCGTAGTCGAGGGCGCTGCGTTCGCTGGCGACGACTTCTTGTGCCATATGGGAAATTCGCCACTTGCCGGGAATTTCCAGATCACCGCCATCGACGGTCAATTCGCCGTTCAGCAGTGCAAACAGAGTGGATTTTCCCGCGCCGTTGGGACCGATCAGGGCCAGTTTCTGGCCATCATGGATGCGCAGGCTGGCATCTTTCAACAGGGTTTGCGTACCCCTTTGCAGGGAAACCTGATTAAATTCAATCATATTCGACAGTGACTAAAGGTAGCGGCAATGGCGGCGCAGTGTGCCACAGAATCTCTGGACAACCCACTGTGGCAATTCGCCCAGCGGTTTTACCAGATGAATAATGTTGAGCAGCGATTGCTTGAGATACAAGAAGATGGCGGAGATGTACTGCTGGTTTTGGCGGCATTATGGCTGGCCAGTGAGTGGCGTGCCTGGCCTGAGGATGAGCCGTTTGCTCAGCGTCTGGCCGGTTATCTGGGGTGGAGGGACAGCGTCATCCGGCCGTTACGGGGCATACGGACCCTGCTACCCAAAGGCTCGTTATCCACAGCGCCAACAAACGATCGCTTTGCTGGCGAGTTCCGCCAACGGGTCAAGGCACTGGAGCTGGAGGCCGAGCAGTTTGGCCTGGCTGGTTTGTATCAGTTGCTGGAGGAGTTCGCCGGGGCGTGTCCTGAGGAAGAAAGCCTGGTTGATTGTGTGATGGAAAATCTGGCATTGCTGCCAGATTGGCCGCAACCGGATCGGGATGACGATTCGCCAGAACCCTTGATCGACGCTCTGGAAGCTTATCTTGAGCAGCAATCATGACATGGTTTCTGTGATGATGCCGGGAGTGTGTCATGGCGATGGCTTGTCAGCCTGGTAATGGCTGCCGGGAGAAGACTTGGTGCGGGTACTTTCCAGCCATTGCAGCAGGACTTCCCAGTGAGCCAGGTCTCTGGCATCCGCCAGCGGGTCATCAATGATGCCTTGGCCCAGTTCGCTGGTTCTGACATAACGCTGGGTGTCCCGCAGGGTGGTGATAAAGGGAATGCCAAGGCTTTTCAGAAACAGATTCAGCTTGGTATAGATCAGGGTATTTTGCCGGGTGCGATTGGCGACGACGGCAATCGCCCGGGGGGATTGGCGGAACACCGGTGACAGCATAACGTCCCGAATAAACGTGGTGGCCGCCCGAATATCAATGGCGGACGGCAAGACTGGAATAATCACCGCGTCACTTTGGCGGATGCGATCGCCAAGGGCATGGCCGGTCAGCCCGGCCGGTGTATCGATGATCATCATGGCGGTATTGCTCGGTACCCGCATTTCCCAACTGCGAGTGGCGGTCGTCTGGCTGCGGCGGGTGGCACAGACGCCGGTAATCGTGGGCAAGTGATGACCCCGTGCCTTGAGCCAGTCACTGGCGGAGGCTTGTGGGTCATAGTCGATCAGGGCGGTGTGAAGCTGTCGGGCAGCAAAAAAACTGGCGAGGTTGGTAGCGAGCGTGGTTTTGCCACAGCCGCCTTTGGCATTGGCAATCAGTACGCGAAAGGGTTTTTCATGACGAGTGATTCGTACATCGCTACCCTGGCCTGATGCCGTGCGGTCACTTGAGGAGGAAGCGGTTGCGGGAGAGGTCTGTAACACAGTTGGTTCTCCTTCTGCTGATCGTTGTGCCAGTGCTTCCGGGACTGGATATCAGTCACTCGGAGTTTCCCTGCGAGGCACTTATACATTCAAGTATCGGTTACAATAGTTAACGGACAAAACGAACATCAAAGGATGGTCAAATGCTAAAAGCCAGAATACTGATTCCACTGGCGATCATACTGGTGAGCGTGTTTATGACACCTTACTTTCTTAACCGTTCTGACGGCAAGCCTTTGGTATCGATGGGGGAGAGTGTTGATTCAACCTTATCGACGATGACCACTCGGAAAACCTACTATAAATGGCAAGACGCCGAAGGTATCTGGCATTTTGGTGACGAGGTACCCGAAGGAGTGGCTGTGATTCCGGTGACGGTGGATACGGCGGCCAATATTCTGCAACATTTTGATATAGGGACGGAGCCGGAGATCCACAGCGAGGCACGGGCGTCGACCGCTGCAGATGACGTTGATCGGGTACAGCCGGGGCTTGAGGCGTTGTTTAATCCCAAGGCCGCTGAACAGGCCCTGAATGATGCCAAGGCTGTGCAAGGACTGCTGGATGCCCATAATGCCCAGATAGAAAGCATGACGCGTTAGCCTGCGAAGTGGGTCGAAAAGTGGGATGGGAAGTGGTACGGGGATGGAACCTGGAACAGTGTAACGACGGGTGGCCGACTCTTGACGGTTGCAAGAAACAAGCGACAGGGCGTCGAACCCGGTCAGTGGATTCGACGCGCTATGTTGTTATTCAGTAACCGATTCGCGATGAGCAGTGTGCAGGCGTTCGATCAGCTGATCTTCCAGTTGAAAGCGTTCTTCCAGTATTTCTCCCAGGTGAGACAGATCTTCCGACAGCTTGGTCAGCTGCTCCAGATTGCAGGAATGATCATAACGATCGTTGAAGTCCACACACTGGGTCGTCAATTGGTCGAGACGAGGAACCAGTTGCTGGGCAAATTCGAGGCTGCCATCGGCATATTCCCGCGCTTCGACCATCAGGCGCTCGTAAATTTCAAAATGGCCAGCGGAGCAGTAATCCATCATCGCCTGACAAAAATTCTGTACCAGCTCGGCCAATGGGGTTTCTTCGTGAGACAGCGGTTTGACACTGGAAAGGTGGCAAAATTTGACAATTAACGCCTGTCTCCCGTTCAGCCAGCTGTCGATCATCTTGTGGACGCCACCCCAGCGTTCTTTGGCAGTGTTGACTCGTTCTAACATACGGCACTCCTGTCTGTGATCGTGAGTCTGTCCCCGGTGCTTGTAACGGAACAGGGAACAGCCTCCGCTGGCATCAAAAGCCAGCTCTGGCGCGACCAATATAGGCAAGGTTAAAAGCTCTGTGCAAGTGGCTTTTTCAACAATTGCCACTTGCTATCCGCCATGGTTCTGCTTATCGCTCAGGCCGCTCAGGCTTTCCGCCCATTACTGCGCCATTTGGCGATCAGGGTGATCAGGCTGATGATCGCAAACACAATAAAGAACAGCCGCGTCCACTCCGGCATGCTCATGCCCCAGAACATCCAGGAAATATCCGCGCAGTTGCCGTTGCCGTGCAGCATGATGTTGATCAGCTCATTCATGGGCAGGGTTTCGAGCAGGTAGTCAAAGCTGGGACCGCAGGCAGGGACTTCTTCTGGCGGCAAGCCTTGAATCCAGATGTGGTGGTTGGCTACCACGGCTCCAAAAACAGAGGCGCCGGTGGTCAGGGCCAGTGCCAGCCGTGACATCCAGCGAAAGCCGTCAAAAATAAAGGCCAACAGGCAGCCAATACCGATCAGCAGGGTCGCCAAGCGTTGCACAATACAGAGCGGACATGGCTCCATATAAAGCACAATCTCGAAGTAATAGGCTGCACCAAGCAGGGCAGCACAGATCAAAAATCCGGCCAGATAGCCAAAACGCAATAATCTCGGGCTCATGGGGTTGCCTTATGCGAAATCGTGATGATGGGCGAGTGTATCACAGCACTTTGTACGGGAACCGGGTTGTCATTGCGCAAATCTGACACCTGTTATGGCAGCGTCAGATTTGAGTCATGGTTCTTTACGTGCCAAGTGGCTGTGGTGGCGGATGTCAGTCCGCCAGAAGTCGAAAATGTTCCGCCGGATGCAAGCATTCTCGCCCGTTTTCTCTGCCATGTTGGCCAGACCGGACGAGAGTCTTGTTAACGTTGCAGGTAATCGGCAAGAAAGTCTTCGAATGACAGTGTATCGCTGTCTTCGATTTGGGCTTGCTCTTGCAGTGACTGGCGGGCCAGGGCTTGCCAGTGGCGATGAACCTCCGGTGCCAGTGGTTGTGACAGGGCCTTGCGGTGCTGTCTGGCTTGTTGCAGGGTAAATTCGCTGAACTCCAGCTTTTGCTCTTGCAGCGCCGCCAGTACTTTGGCGGATGGCGTATGAGCCGCATCGGCCAGTTTCAGGCGTTGCTGGCCCAGGCTGTCAATATGGAAGCTGTGCTGGTTGGCGCTGTCCATTTGTTGCGCCAGTGCCTGCATGTCATCCAGCAAGGCCAGGCCCCATTGCTGCAGGTTGCGCTCTTGCCCTTGACTGAGCAGCGTCAGGCCCGGCTCCCGGCCGCGCATGACCGTGCGCTGTTGATTGGTCTGTATCTGCAGATATTCGTCATCTTCAATGGTGTCGCTGGACTGCAGCAGGCAGTAACACAAAAACAGATCCATAAACGTCGTTTGTGGTACATCGATGCCAACCGGCATAAAGGGATTCAGGTCGGTGTTGCGGACCTCGATGTATTCGACGCCAAAGGTATTCAGGGCTTCCAGCGGTTTTTCATCGTTTTTGGCGATACGTTTGGGGCGGATGTCGCTGTAGAACTCGTTTTCGATTTGCAGCAGGTGGGTGTTCAGCTGCTGGTAAACGCCGTGTTGATCCTGGACGCCCAGCTTTTCGTAATCGTCGACCTGGACATTAATGGCATCCCCCAGAGTCTCGACGTAATTCTCAACGCTGTTGTAGCACACTCGCAGGCTGGACTGGGCATTGTTCTGATAGCCCAGGTCACTCATGCGCAGTGATGTGGCGTATGGCAGATACAGGGTGTGTTTGTGCAAGGTATCAAGGTTGTGCTCACGGCCGGCGAGAAAGCTGCTGCAAACGGCCGGGGAGGCGCCGAACAGGTACAGCAATAACCAGGAATAGCGCCGGAAGTTACGGATCAGGCCAAAATAGCGACGTGAGATAAAGTCCTGCAAGGATTCGTCTGGCTGGTTATCCAGGGCTTTGAGTATTGGCCACAGTTCGTCGGGCAGTGAAAAATTATAATGAATACCCGCTATACATTGCATGGTACGACCATAGCGGTGCCACAATCCATGACGATAAACATGCTTGAGCTGGCCCAGATTGGAGCTGCCATAGGTCGCAATCGGGATGCTCATCTCGCCTTCCAGAATACAGGGCATGGAGCTGGGCCAGATCAGTTCGGCGTCCATCTGGCTGAAGGCAAAGCGGTGAGCCACATCGAGACAGGCAATGGCTTCATGGCCGCTGCGGTAGACCGGCGTGATAAATTCCAGCAAGGCTTCGGAATAATCCGTGGTGATGCTGGGGTGGGTCAGGGTCGAGCCAAGCCCTGTGGGGTGGGGCTTCTGGCTGATAATGCCATCGTTGTTACAACGCAGACCTTCCTTCTCGATACCGCGCTGCAACCGCGTCAATAGAGCCGCATGTTGCGGATTTTGCAGTAGCGCCAATGCATCGCGATAGGCAGTATCTTGGAAAGCGCGGGGAAGGGTGGTGGTTGCCAAGGTCGTCTCGATTCAGAACAAATGTCGGCGGAGTATAAAAGAAAGCTGGTCGGGTAAGTAAGTCCGGGCGCAGGACTGACAAGTAAAAGAGCTGTGCAGGAGCGCAACAATAGCCAGCGACAGGAGGCTGTCTGTTGCTGGCTATTGGTCATTCGGGTGAGTCGGGCGGTTATTTTTTCTTGCGCGCGTTGGACAGCGCCGCTGCCAGTGCTCCGGCCATGGCGCCCTGGCCTTGCGGCTGTTTGTCGCCAAACGAGGTCCGGTTTTGGCTGCCTCGTTTGGGGCTGTTGTTGCGTTGGCCACTGCGATTGGCTTGTTCAGCGGCTTTTTCATTGGCATCGTCACCCAGGCGCATCGACAGGCCAATACGTTTACGCTCAGGGTCCACTTCCATTACCTTGACCTTGACGATGTCCCCGGCCTTGACGACATCCCGAGGGTCTTTGACATAGTGGTCAGCCAGTGCCGAGATATGTACCAGGCCATCCTGATGGACGCCGATATCCACAAAGGCACCAAAGGCGGCAACGTTGGTAATGACACCTTCGAGCACCATATTGGGTTTCAGGTCGGAGATTTTTTCGACACCTTCCTGGAATTCGGCAAAGCGGAATTCCGGGCGCGGGTCACGTCCCGGTTTTTCCAGCTCTGCAAGAATATCTTTCACCGTCAGCAGCCCGGCGTCAGCACTGACAAACTGCTCGGCATTGACCGATTTGAGGAAGGAGTGGTCTCCGACCAGGCTGCCGATATCCTTGCCAAAGTGCTTGGCGATATTGTTCACCAGCGGGTAGGACTCAGGGTGAACCGCCGAGGCATCGAGGGGGTTGCTGCCGTTCATGATGCGCAGAAAGCCTGCCGCCTGTTCGAAGGTTTTGGCTCCCAGTCGCGGCACCTTGGCCAATTCCTTACGGCTGTTAAAGGCACCGTTTTCGTCCCGGAAGGCAACGATATTATTGGCGAGGGTGGTGTTCAGACCGGAAATCCGGCTGAGCAGTGGTGCTGATGCTGTGTTCAGGTCGACGCCGACCGAGTTCACACAGTCTTCCACAACGGCATCCAGCGAGCGGGCCAGATGACTTTGGTTAACATCGTGCTGGTACTGGCCAACGCCGATGGATTTGGGTTCGATTTTGACCAGCTCGGCCAGAGGGTCCTGCAAGCGTCGGGCAATGGAGACAGCGCCACGAATGGTGACATCGAGGTTCGGGAATTCCTTGGCAGCCAGCTCGGAGGCGGAGTACACCGAGGCACCGGCTTCGTTGACCATGATTTTTTGCACTTTCTGGCTGGCATCCAGTGCCGGGTTGATCTTTCTCAGCATATCGCCAACAAACTTGTCGGTTTCCCGGCTGCCGGTGCCGTTGCCAATCGCAATTAACTGCACGCCGTGTTTTGCAATCATGGCCATCAGGATGGCTTCAGATTCGGCAAATCTGTTTTGCGGAGGCGTGCAGTAAATCGTGCTGTAATCGACCACCTTGCCTGTGGCGTCAACCACCGCAACCTTCACGCCGGTGCGCAAACCCGGGTCGAGGCCCATGGTGTTTTTGGCACCAGCGGGCGCAGAAAGCAGCAAATCCTTGAGGTTGTCGGCAAAGACCTTGATGGCGCCTTCTTCGGCCTTTTCGCGTAATTGCCCGACCAGTTCGGTTTCAAGGTGGGTCAACAGCTTGATGCGCCAGGTCCACTTGACGACTTCGGCCAGCCAGCGATCGGCGGCCCGGCCTGCGTTCTTGAGCTGGAAATGACCGGCAATCATGGCTTCACACGGGCTACCAGCCAGCTTGTCTTCCAGCTCTGCTTGGGTGACCAGCGAGAAACCCAGTATGCCTTCGTTACGGCCGCGCAGAATCGCCAGCGCACGGTGACTCGGCACGTTTTTTAACGCTTCATCGTGTTCAAAATAGTCGGCGAACTTGCTGCCTTCGGCTTCTTTACCAGCAATCACCCGGACCGACAGGATAGCTTCCTGTTGCAAAAACTGGCGGAGCTTGGCCAGCAGGTCGGCATCTTCGGCGAAGCGTTCCATCAGGATATACCTGGCACCATCCAGTGCGGCCTTGGTGTCGGCGATGCCCTTGTCGGCGGAGACAAACGCAGTGGCTTTAGACTCGGGGGTCAGGTTCGGATTATCCAACAGACGTTCGGCCAGTGGTGCCAGTCCGGCTTCGATGGCGATCTGGCCTTTGGTGCGGCGTTTTTTCTTGTAGGGCAAGTACAGGTCTTCGAGCCGGGTTTTGGTATCGGCAGTCAGCAGCTCCCGCTGTAGTTCTGGGGTCAGCTTGCCCTGCTCACCAATGCTTTTCAGGATGCTGTCGCGACGATCTTCCATCTCGCGCAGATAACGCAATCGCTCTTCCAGATTACGCAGCTGGGTGTCATCCAGTGCTCCGGTGACTTCTTTCCGGTAGCGGGAAATAAACGGTACGGTGGCACCTTCATCCAGCAAGGCAACGGCAGCCGATACCTGTTGCGGACGGATATTGAGTTCTTCGGCAAGGCGTTGGCCTATGGATTCGAGCAGCATGTGGTGGTCGGACCTCGGTCAGGTTGGTTAAGGGTGGATTTTGGATGGTCAGGCGACAGTATAAACAATATCATCCATCAACATGTAACCCCTCTCGGCCCTCTGGTAACCGTTTGCAGGCTTGACATTCTACACGCTTATTCTTATGGAGCTATATCGGCAATGGAAACAACCTTACCCTACAATAGCCAGAAACCAATCCGTATTTTTGGTATGAATTCACGGAAAGATTTATCAGTATTGTTATTTATTTTAGTAGCATTTTTGTTTGTAGTAGGTTTGTTGGCTAAATATTTGTCTGGAGGCAGCACATTTACTGACTACCGTTCGGCATTACTAATGATACAAGTTGGCTTGGCTACTCTTCTTTTGATTATGTTGCGGGGGAGGCTCGAAGTCACAGGAGGACTCTGGCTTTGGGCTGGAGGACTCTGGCTGGGCTTATCTGTGATAGCGACGGCGTTGGCTGACCACGTTTATATCGGTATTTATCGACAGATGGAACTGATGGTGTCGCTGTTGAATATCTGGTTATTAGGACTTTGTTTTCGGCAATTCAGTACGTTACGGGACTGGGTAACGATCGGGATACTGCTGGCTATTTGCTTGACCTGGATGATTAACCTGTTTTTGTTTCTCAGTCTTGATCGACCTTTTCAATACAGTTGGAGTAGAGGCGGGCCAGCATATTCTCATATTCGTCACTGGGGAGATGTTGCGGCAGTGGGTGTTGTGCTTGGTTGCTACTTTTTATCACATGGAAAAACCTGGAGTCGGTTGTTCGGAGCTCTGGCTTTGTATTTGTCGGCGGTTGCTGTGTTGTTTTCGGCTGGACGAGCAGCGTGCGCCGCAGCTTTACTAGCACTTATTCTGATTGCCTGGTTGCATCGTCGGCAACGTGGTGCGCTGTTAATTTTGGCGATTTTAATTGGTCTGGCTGCATATACAGCAATATTATTAACTCCGGATGCATTTGTTCGCGGATGGAGTGGTGTTTGGAGAATAGTTGGAGCTTTGGGTTATTCTGACTCAGGAGAAGGAAGTTTCAGTAGTGGGCGTACCGTTATTTGGGAGGCTGTCCTTGGTCAAATGACAGGACAGCATTGGTTCGGTAGTGGCCCGGATTCTTACCATTATATGAATCCATTTCCTTTTGGTCAGGCACCACATAATACTCTGCTTGAATTTGCACTGAATTGGGGTTGGCCTGCAGCAATGATTTCATTTATCTGGTTGTGCTGGGTGGGCATACGAGGCTTAGTTCATGTCAGGCAGGCAGATATGAAGTCTGTATTACCTGTAACAGTTTATTGGGCGATCGCTTATGGTGTTCTGTTTCTACAAGGGCTGGTTTCAACAACGTTTCATGAACCATCCAGTATGCTGCTGCTGGTAGCTTCCATGGCAATGATCTGGTCGACTCCAAACCGTACGACTACACGCTATTACTCACGCTTTAAAGGGAGTGCTGTGATTCTTGTATTTTTGATGCTAGTTATTGGAGTCAACCAGCAGTATCTCAGAGTTATCGATTTTAACCAGCGTATTGTCTCCAATAAAACCATCACAGACCAGGACATTGAGTGGGTGAAAAAGCACCCTTATTTACTTTCAGGTATATGGACCATCTTGAATGGTGGAGAACGCTATTCAGAAACAGAAGCGCTTGAATTGGCTAACTGGTTGGAGCCAAGAATAGAAAAACAGATTCATAAAGTGATTGCCTGGAAATCTGGTTTTTGGCGGAAGCAAGGCAATTTTCATAAAGCGGAGTCTGAGCTTGAGCGGGCCATTGCCAGCCGGCCATTGTTGGGACTAACCCCTGGCCTATTGGAAGTGTGTTATCTGGCCGGTGTTTTGGAATGGCATCACTCTTGTGTTGCAGCAAACGAATACGGACAAACCAAGGCGGAAGAAATAAGAATCAGGCGATTACTCGGTTACTAACCAATTAATCCTTGTATTTAGCTGATGTTGGGTAGTGGCCTTAAGGCATTCCCCTATTTCTTTGTTTCGCCCCTCTCTGGCGGCTTTGTTGCGTATGTTCCATCCCCCGCCTTGCATAGTGATGGCGGGTTTTTGATGATAGATTCAACGAGTTAGGTAAAACCCGTCCCATTCCATCTGTGCGCTCTCTGCTCTGTTCCGGTGTCGTATCGGATACGCCGCTGGGCCATGTTGTCTGAATATTGAATAACCGAGGTGAAGTTCTTGATCTGGTTTCTTGAAGGTCAATCGAGTCAGCGCGATATCATTACCGGCGCTCGCGATGCCTTGCCTGTGGATGTCACTCTCTTGGCTTCTCATCGTGGTGATCGTCCGGAAATTACCGGTCTGGCGGATGTGTCGTTACGTGAGCCGAAGGATAGTCCAGACAAAATTGACTGGGTAATTGACACCGCTCTGGAGCATGGCGTCCAGGTATTGCTGGCCGGACGTAATTGGCAGCTGTTTGAGACGGCTCGCGATCGCTTTGAAGCACATGGCTTGCAGCTGATTACCGGTGGCATGTCGTTGGAGACCTTCCGTCTGGTCGATAACAAAAGCCTGTTTACTGCTGCTGCTGAGCGTGCCGGTTTGGCCTGTGTGCCGGCGGTGACGGTGACGACGGCAGAGGAATTGGCGCAGGCGTATGCTGACATGTCGGTTTACGGTGAAGTCTGTATCAAGCCTGCCATCGGTATTTATGGTCAGGGCTTCTGGCGTTTTCGGGAAGGTGTGGATGCCTTTCGCTGTTTTGCGAATCCGGATGCCCGTGAAGTCAATTTTGAGGCCTATTTACAGGCCTATGGTCTGGATACCCAACGTGCCCCGATGTTGGTGATGCCGTATATGGCGGGCAGCGAGTGTTCGGTTGATATGGTGTGTGAAGCAGGGGTGGCGGTAGCCTATGTTGGCCGTCGCAAACAGGGCTTGTACCAGACCTTTGAGCGTGAGTCGGCAGCGGTTGAGCTGGCACTCAAGGCCGCTGCTCATTTTGGCTGCGATGGTCTGGTGAATGTACAGACTCGTGACGATGACAACGGCCAGCCGCATCTGCTGGAAATCAACCCGCGTTATTCCGGTGGTATCGGTTACACCCGGCTCACCGGGGTCAATTTACCCGGCATCTGGGCCTGTCGCCGCCTGGGTTTGCCAGAGCCTGTGAGTGATTGGCTCCCGAATCTCAAGGTAAAAGTCGTCAGTGTGGCTTTACCATTGACGGCAGGCTGAGTTGGAATCACCGCTGGGGTTGCAATTGGCCGGGGTTTGTCTCCATGCTTCAATCCGGCAAACAGGATCAGGGAGTGAGTATTGATGCGGGAATTGGTCGTTGGTGCCAATGAAGGGCTGCCAGTCACAGACATTCGGCTAACCCTGGACAGCAAACAAGGTGGCGCGCTGGGACGTAACGCCGGGTTGGCGTTATTGCCGCTTGACGCAAAACACCTGCCGACCGGTGCACCTTCCTTGTACCGGCTCACCCAGCCTTGGATGCAGTGGCACGAGGAGGGTGACTCACTGCGGTGTGAGGTCGATCTGGCGCAATTACCTGCCCGAAGTGACCGGCTGTTGCTGGTGGTGTACACCTTTGCGGCAGTGGGGCCAGTGGCTGAGCTGGAGCGTGTACACTTGCGGATTGCGGATATCATCTCTTATAAACTGGAGCTGCAGGATTCGGGTGATGCTGCCATGGTCATTGGCGAATGTTACCGCCGTGGTGCGCAGTGGAAATTCCGGGCGCTGGCGGAAGGTTCTGCTTATGGCCTCGCAGCGTTCGGGCGTCGTCTCGGGTTAACCATTGATGATCACCATCCGGACCGGTCGCATGAAGTCGCTGGGGCGGAAGCGGGCAGGGCCGCTGCCGGTGTGGCAACAGGCACTGGTTTTGCGGTTTCCTCCCGACATATCCTGACCTGTGCTCATGTGATTGAAGATCGCCAGGATATTCATATAACGTCCTTTGACGGGCGTTATCGTGCTGAGCCAGTGATGGTCGATCGCCGTAATGATATCGCGTTATTACGTATCCAGCAGGAGCCCGGGTTGCAGCCCGTGTGCTTCCGTGACGATGTGCGCTGCCATCTTGGTGAAACGGTTGTCGCACTGGGTTTTCCTCTGGCCGGTTTTGCTGGTGGCGATGTTCATGTTACACAAGGGGGCATTTCGGCGCTGTTTGGTGTCCATAACGATGCCAGCATCCTGCAGTTCACCGCACCGATTCAGCCAGGCTCCAGCGGCAGCCCGTTATTCGATAGCAACGGAGCCGTCGTGGGTATGGTGACTTCAAGTATCAGTGATGCACAAAATATGAATTTTGCCGTCAAGGCCGCTTTGTTACAGGCCTTTTTGCACGCTTGCCGGGTCGAGGTGTCCACCATGACAAGCGCCACCACTCTGACCACGGCCGATATGGCACGAGTGACACAACCTTCCTTATGGAAGATTGAAGCACGCGGCAGCTAAATACATCTTGCTGACCCCGGCCACCGTGTTGTGTGCTGTGGTTGGTACTCTGGGAATAAAATCATGGAAAGTACCGCAGTAAAACACGCTTTGAGTGCCCAATTAATGCGCGGGTTGCTCGAAGTTAATGTGGACGATGCACGTATCGATCCCGACGAGTTATTCGGTTTTGCCGAGCGGCGCAACCCGAAGCGGGCATTTCTGTTTGTCTCTCGGGTGTTAGGTCGTCATATTCCGGTACGCCCGGCGCAGATGGAAGCCGCTTTTACCAAATTGGCGGCGCAGATTCCGGATGACTTGCCCGGCCCGGTGCTGGTGATCGGCATGGCTGAAACCGCCGTTGGTCTGGGAGCCGGTGTCCATCGCGCCTACAGCGCGACACGGTCGGATGCAATTTATCTGGTGACGACCCGCCATCCGGTCGGGGATGACATTTTTACCCGCTTTGAAGAAGAGCACAGCCATGCCAGTGCCCATCTGATTCATCGGCCGGTGGATGCTGATATTCGGGATGCCATGTTGCAGGCCCGTTCGCTGATATTGGTCGACGATGAAGCCTCAACCGGCAAAACCTTTATCAACCTTTATGAAGCGCTGATGGCATCCGGGCTGTCGCATATTGAGCGGGTGGTGACCTGTGTCTTGACGGATTGGTCCGAAGGCGCCGTGCAAAACAGGATTGCAGCCCCGACCGATCAGGTCTCGCTGTTGCAGGGCTCTTACCGATTTATTGAAGATATTACCGCCCCGTTGCCAGAGATGCCGGATGTTGAAACGGTAGCGGCCGGAGAGTGGCTCTTGTCGCCGGAGCATGACTTTGGCCGTTTGGGTGTACGCCATGTCGACGACACGCTGGCGCCTGGGTTGCAAATCAAGGCCGGAGAACGGGTGCTGGTGGTTGGCACCGGAGAATTTGTCTGGAAACCGTTTTTACTGGCGGAACGACTGGAACAAGCCGGTGCCGATGTGCATTTTGGCTCGACTACCCGTTCGCCCATTGCTATCGGTCATGCTATCGAACATGCGTTATCCTTTCCGGACAACTACGGTCTGGGTATTCCCAATTTTATCTATAACGTCCGTCCGGGCCAGTTTGACCGGGTGCTGATTTGTACCGAGACTCCGGCAGAGGCTGTTCCCGCTCTGTTGATAGATACTCTGCAAGCCGAGGTAGTGGTCAATGAGTAATACGCGTCCGCTGGTTTTTGTCGATCTTGATGACACCCTGTTCCAAACCGCTCGCAAAATGCCACCCGACAGCCCGCGCCACCCTGCCACCCTGGATGTGCACGGCCAGCCCAATGGTTATATGACGCCGGTACAGCAGGCTTTTGTGCAATGGCTGCTGGCCACCGCCGACGTCGTGCCAGTGACGGCGCGCAGCGTAGAGGCCTACCGCCGGGTGCAGATTCCGTTTGTCCATGGTGCCGTGTGTGCCCATGGCGGCGTGATCCTGACGCCGGATCATCAGCTGGAGCCACAATGGCAGGCACAGATGACCGATCGTCTGGCGGCCTTTCAGTCACGGCTGCAGCAGCTGAGCGCCGCCACATTGTCTATTGGCGAGGCGCTGGGTTTCTCACTCAGAGGCTGGGTGGTCGAAGAAGAAGGCTTGCAACATTACGTCGTCACCAAGCATAACGAACAGGACGATGCGGTACTTGCACAGGTGTTAGCCGAAGTGCAGCGCCGCGGTTTGCTGGAAGGTATGCACGTACATGCCAATGGCAATAATCTGGCTTTCTTGCCCCAGGGGCTGGCCAAACAGCTGGCGGTGCAGGAATGGCTGCAGCGGGACCGGGCCATCAACGGCGACCGTCCGGTATTGGGGTTTGGTGACAGCCTGACCGATTTGGGTTTTATGAGCGAATGCCACTGGTGGGCCACCCCGGCCCGAGGGCAGTTGGCACGGGTGGTGGAGGACCAGATTCATGAGTGATGTGTTTAATGCACTTCACACCGTTGGCAGTGGCAGTTATCTCGCTGACGATGTGCATTTTTTATTGCAGCCCTGTCAAATTGAGCCAACCGACGTGGCTGAGAAAGAGCGTCTGATTCAGACCAATCAGAAGCATTATTCAGAAATGATCAGTCGGGAAGACGCACCAACCGACATTCATATCACCCTGTATGAGCGAGCGCTGAAACAGAATGGCGCCCGTATGGCTGCCGATGTTCAGGCATTGGCCGAGGCTTTGAACACCGGCTGTCCAGGCGGCGCGGTGGTGCTGGTATCGTTTGTTCGGGCCGGTTTGCCGCTGGGCGTATTATTACGTCGGGCACTGCTGGCGATGGGGCGCGAGGCTTATCACTACGGCATCAGCATTGTGCGTGATCGTGATATAGACCGTGTGGCGCTGGAAGCCATTATTACCGCGCACGGTGCCGACAACCTGATCTTTGTAGATGGCTGGACAGGAAAAGGAGCCATCGCCGGTGAGCTGCAGCGCAGCCTTGGGGATGATCCACGTTTTGTTGGTGGGCCACGTATGGTGGTATTGGCCGACCCTTGCGGTCATGCCTGGCTGGCGGCATCGGCGGAAGATTGGGTGATCCCGTCCGGTATTCTGGGTGCCACTGTGTCGGGTCTGGTGTCCCGTTCCATCTGGCCGGCGGATGGTGGCTTGCACGGTTGTATGCGCTGTGATCATTTACAGGCTTTTGATGTTACCCGTGCGTTTGTTGACCGGATTGAGGCTGAGCGTCAGCAACTGGGGCCTGTGACGGCCGCAGTTCCCTGGAGTGATACGCAACGACAACAGCTGCAAACTGCCGCCACTGGTGTTGTCAGTACACTGGCTAACCGCTTCGGCATCACCAATATGAACCGCATCAAACCGGGTATTGCCGAAGCCACTCGGGCGGTACTGCGACGCGTGCCCGAACATGTACTGGTACGGGACAAGAACGACAGCGACGTCCGCTTGTTAATGCATCTGACCGAACGTGCCGGTGTCACCGTCGAGGAAGTGGGCGATGCCCTTGGTCCCTATCGGGCTGTAACCATTATCCGGAGCGTGAATCAATGACACGAGTGTCACCCTATGCCCTGGGGGCGACTCTTTATATGCCCGCCACTCGTGCGGACCTCGCCGATGTTATCTGTCACTGCAAAGTGCCTGAACTGCGGTCGTTGGTGATTTGTCTGGAAGATGCTGTGGCCGACAGCGATGTGGATATTGCGCTGCGAAACCTGGAACAGTTGCTGCTGCAATTACACCAACAAAAGCAGCCGTTTTATCCGCCGGGCCAGCCGAGCAGGCAGCCATTGCTGTTTGTGCGCCCGCGTAATGCCGAGATGGCAGCACGCTTGAGTGAATGGCCATTGATATCCGAAATCGACGGTTTTGTGATTCCGAAGCTGACGCTTGATAATTTACCGGTTTGGGAGCAAGCACTGGCTCACCCGGATTTATTGCTGATGCCAACACTGGAAACACCAGAAACCTTTAATCCTGCCGCCATGGTGGAACTGGGTGAAGCCTTGAAAGTCCGGCTGGGGGAGCGGATTGTGGTGCTGCGTATCGGCGGCAACGACCTGATGGGTTGTTTGGGGCTGCGCCGCAACTCGACCACAACCCTGTACAGCACGCCCATGAGTTATCTGATTCCGATGGTGTCCGGCGTGATGGGCTCATTGGGTTTCTCTCTCTCCGCGCCCGTATTCGAGCAGCTGGCTTCCCCGCAGTTATTGCAGCAGGAACTGGATCTGGATATCGCCCATGGCATGGTCGGTAAAACCGCTATTCACCCCTGTCAGATCACTTTGATTCACGACCGTTTCCGGGTCAATCTTGAAGATCTGAATGCTGCCAGGATGATAGTGCAAGACCAGGCGCCAGCGGTCTTTCGCCATAACGATGCCATGTGTGAGCCTGCCACTCACCAGAAATGGGCGCGTGGTATTCTGGAGCGTGCCAAGTGGTATGGGGTAAAACCGCAGGAAACCATTAGTCAGGATGGGCCGCTCGGTCTGACCGAATCGCGCTGCTAGCCGCATGGTCAGGTCGCGTGGTTAACCTCAGTATTGGGTCGATAGCGTTGAGAACTGTTGTAGCTTTCACCGGTCACAGTTTTGTTGCTACCCGTATGGTTGAATGGTAATAACAACATCACATGTCTGTGCCAGAAATGACACATGAGATTAATTATCTTATCACTATCTTGTATGGCAGCATGGTCGGCCACTGCCACAGCAAGCATCCAACAGGATGCCGGTGGCACAGATACCCACTCAGATGATGAGCAAGGAGCAAAATAATGGCACTGACTCTAACGAAAAACCAAAGCATCTCCCTGGAAAAAACAGCCGGAAGTGGCCTGAGCAATATCTCGCTTGGGCTGGGATGGGACCCGGTCAAAGCAACCGGTTTCTTCGGCAAGTTAATGGGCGGCGGTGCCATTGACCTGGATGCCTCCTGCATCGTGCTGGATGACCAGTTGCAATCCATCGATCTGGTGTGGTTCCGCCAGCTGAAATCAAAAGACGGCTCAATCCAGCATTCTGGCGACAACCGTACCGGTGAAGGGGATGGTGACGACGAAAGCATCTCTGTTGATTTGAAGAGCCTGCCAGCGGCTGCCAAACACCTGGTGTTTACCGTTAACAGTTTTACCGGCCAGAACTTCGAAAAAGTAGAAAACGCCTACTGTCGTATCCTGAATCGCAGCAACAACACTGAGCTGGCCCGTTTTAACCTTTCCGAAAAAGGTCAGCACACCGGTATTGTGATGGGGTGTCTGAGCCGCGACAGCAGTGGCTGGCAGTTCAAGGCAATCGGACAAGTAACCAATGGCCGTACGGCAGACGATCTGGTTAATCTGGCCATGCAGGCGGTACGTGGATGAGTGTATTGGTGCCAGGCGCCAATGCGCCAGTCGCCACGGGAGAGTTACGGGTGGATATCCGCTATTCACCATTACCCGGAGCCGACATTGATATTTCTGCCTTTGTATTGAATGCCGCGCACAAGGTACGTGGTGATGGCGATATGTGCTTTTATGGTCAGCCCGATATTCTGGCCGGGGCCGTTCGTATGACCCAGGCTGATGCCGGTCATGCCGTGTTTTTTCTGGACCCGGGACAGCTACCGGCAGAAGTTGAAAAAGTGGCTTTTACCGCCACGATTCACGCCAACAAGGCGCGTTTTGATGCCGTCTCGCAACTGACGCTGGCAATCAGTGGTGGTATCAGCGCCGATATTCCGACATCCGGCATGCAGGAAACAGCACTGATTCTGGGGGAGTTTTACCGTCGCCAGGGCAGTTGGAAATTTCGTTGCGTGGCTCAGGGGTTTGCCGGTGGCCTGGAGCCGCTGGCAGAACACTTTGGTGTGGATGTCGCGGCCCCAGAGCCTGAGCCGGCTCCAACCCCGGCTCCGGCTCCGGCGGCACCAAAATCCACGGTGAATCTGAGCAAGGTGACGCTGGATAAATCCCGTTCCAGTATCAGCCTGGAAAAATCCACCGCGGGTTTTGGCGAAATACGGGTCAACCTGAACTGGAACAAAAGCAGCTCTGGGGGTTTCTTCTCCAGCAGCAAAGCGATCGATCTGGATGTGGGTTGCCTGTTTGAACTTCAGGATGGCCTCAAGGGTGCGGTACAGGCTCTGGGAAATGGCTTTGGAGATCTGCAGGGTGAACCCTATATCCAATTGATGGGTGATGATCGTACTGGCTCGGTGGATGGTGGCGAATGGCTGCATATCAACGGCCAGAAATGGCACCTGATCCGGCGTATTCTGGTGTTCGCCTTTATTTACAAGGGCGCACCCAACTGGGAAAAAACCGACGGGGTGATCACCATCTATATCCCTGGCCAGCCGGATATTGAAGTGCGTATGAATGAAGAAGGCGGCCGTCATGGCATGTGTGCTGTTGCCATGCTGGAAAACGATAACGGTGCGGTCAAAGTGACCCGTTGCGTGGATTTCCACAAAGGCCACCGGGATCTGGATCAGGCCTACGGCTGGGGAATGCGCTGGTCGGCCGGATCAAAATAAATAATCGCAGCGACGCTGTGTTTTTTCACAATGAGGAATACAACATGTTGGGATGGCTGAAAACAAATGTGTCGATGGCACGGGACAAGCTGACGACCGAAGTTTCGAAGTTCAAGAACAAGGACTTTATGGAAGCAACCGCCACTGCCTGCGCCATGATTGCCGCCGCGGATGGTGATATTTCTTCCGCTGAAAAAATGAAAATGACCGGGTTTATCAACAACTCGCCAGAGCTCAAGGCCTTCAATCTCAATGACGTTATCAACGTGTTTAACGACGCTTGTGGCAAGTTTGAGTTTGACTATCAGATTGGTCAGGCGGAAGCGTTGAAAACGATCAACAAAATCAAGAAAGACGATGGTGCCGCACGTTTGCTGGTGCGGGTTGCCTGTGCCATTGGTGCCTCGGATGGCAGTTTTGATGATCAGGAAAAAGCCGCTTGTCGTTTGATTTGTTCGGAGCTGGGCCTGAATCCGGCTGATTTCGAGCTTTAGGCTTTACCTGCGCTGCGACGAAGACAGTCCTGCTGGCACCGTCTTTGTTGCCATCACGCAAGAGTGGTGCGGTATCATCCGAGAGGTTGATAAACCGTAAATAAAAATTATGGGCAAGTGAGTAATTTATTCATTCATCTTGTCCATGACACCAGCGACGCAGAAAGTATGCGTTATGACCTGGCCAACGATGCATTAACGGAAACTGCCATGAATTTTGCGGCATCGCATCGTAACAATGGCGAGTGGACATTTTATGCGCTTGGCCATGAGCATGCAGCAAGACGGCATGTCCTGGCCAAGGGTCAGGTATGAAATTTTGATTGGTTAATTGACTGAATAAGGAATAAAAAAATGGCTATAAGTCTGTCTAAAGGCGGTAACGTTTCCCTGTCAAAAGAAGCACCAGGTCTGACTGAGGTGGTGGTTGGTCTTGGTTGGGACCCTCGTGTTACTGACGGTACTGAATTCGACCTGGATGCCTCCGTGTTTATTACCGGTGAAAATGGCAAGGTACTGGGCGATACCAGCTTTATTTTCTACAACAACAAGGTATCAACGGATGGTTCGGTTGAACACATGGGTGACAACCGTTCAGGAGAAGGTGATGGCGACGACGAAAAAGTCACCGTTAAACTGACCTCTCTGGCGGCGGATGTGAAAAAACTGGTGTTTGCTGTCACAATTCACGAAGCAGAAAGCCGCAAGCAAAACTTCGGTCAGGTTTCCAACGCGTATATCCGTGTTGTAAACAAAGCCGACGGCAAGGAAATTGCCCGTTACGACCTGTCTGAAGATGCATCTACCGAAACGGCCATGATCTTTGGCGAACTGTATCGCCATGGCAGCGAGTTCAAGTTCAAGGCCATTGGTCAGGGTTTTGCCGGTGGTCTGAAGCCTCTGGCGGAAGCACACGGCGTTAACATCGGTTAATCGACCGTTGCGGAGCATCCTGTCCAGGTTTGGAAGCGGGTCAGCTACTGGCCTTCTTCTGTTTCTTCAGTCACCCTGCCGGGTGGCTGAGCTTGATCCATTCGTGATCATCCGCTTGACATATCAACTATCGAATATAACCAGGGAAAGGTATGGGCCTCCGTTTCAGAAAGCGTATTACCATCATGCCGGGCGTGCGCCTGAATCTCAGTGGTTCCGGCGTCAGTACGTCCATTGGCCCTCGAGGGCTGAGTCTGACACTGGGACGTCGAGGTACTTATATCAATGCCGGATTGCCGGGTACCGGTCTTTATTACCGTACCCGAATCGATAATAGACAATCCTCCGCTGCCGCTGCTGGTTCCAACCCCGTCGACTACCCTGATACCGTGAATATTCAGGTTGATGATGATGGCTTGTTACGACTGACCGATGAGCATGACCAACCCTTGCCCGCCAAAGCAGCCAGACAGGTCAAGACTCACCAGGCCGAGACCATCCAGACATTACTGGAGCAGGCCGCAGAACGTATCAATACCGAGCTGAATGCTTGTTTGGGGGTACATCTGTTAACGCCCAAACCGGGTACTCCGCCAGCTTTACCGGCCCCCTTTGCTATTGATGAACCATTGCCGCCGGTGATCGAAGAGCCGGGCTTGATGGATAAACTGTTATTTCGACAAGACAGCATTGAACAGAGTAATCAGCAGGCGCTGGCGAGTTATCAGCAAGAACTGGCGCAGTGGCAGCAGCTGCGTGATGATCATGAGCAGGAATGTGCCGAAGTTGAAAAAGCCTTTCGGCTGGCGGCCCAAGGATTCAGTGCCCATATGGAAACGGCGCTGGACTATGTCCTCAGCGGCATTGCCTGGCCGAAAGAAACCTTGATTGAGTATGAATTTAACCATGATGTAACCGGCATTGCCCTGGATGTTGATTTGCCGGATGAAGGCGATGTACCCCAGCGGATGGCCGAGGCGCGGGGCAACGGCAAGTTATCATTCAAAAAACGCACCGATGCCCAGGGGCGGCGTGATTTTATCCGACTGTGCGCCGGGTCGCTGTTTCGGGTCACTGGCGAAGTGTTTGCATTGTTTCCGGGTATTCAGCGTTGTCTGATTTCTGGTTATATCCAGCGAGCCAATCCTGCGACCGGGGTTGTGGAGGATCAATACGTCTTGTCCGTGCTGATTCAGCGGGAGCAATGGCAAATGCTGGATTTTGATCGGCTGGAAGACATCGACCCCGTGGCGACCCTGCAAGCGTGTGGTGTCAGAATGGCCCGTGACCGCTCCAGCCGACTGAAAGAAATAGAGCCTTTGGCGCGAGACGTTCTGGATATAGGCTAGGCTGAGAATGTTGGCGTTGGCGTTGTTTGACAGTGCTGCGGCAACAGGCGCCATAAGCAATAAAATAAAAAAGGGGCGCTACCAGTAATGGTAGCGCCCCTTTTATTTTATCGGACTGTGTTATTGAGCATTCAGCGGCAAGGCAGTCTTACAGCTGAGGGCCCGCCGCCAGAATGGCGTCGGAAACATCGTATTTCTTGAAGTTTTCAATAAACTGGCTCGCCAGCTGGCGTGCCGCTGCATCAAACTTGTCCTGGTCAGCCCAGGCTTTGGTTGGATTCAGCAATTTGGTTTCTACACCAGGCAGTTCGGTTGGTACACGAAGGCCAAAGACTGGCAGCTCTTCGGTTTCAACGTCACGCAGCACACCAGACTGAACAGCAGAGATCACTGCACGCGTGGTTGGAATGCTGAAGCGCTCACCACCGGCACCGTTTGAACCGCCAGTCCAACCTGTGTTGACCAGGTAGACCTGAGAGTCGAATTCCGTCACACGTTTCATCAGCAGTTCCGCGTATTCGCCTGCTGGACGTGGGAAGAAGGGTGCACCAAAACAGGTAGAAAAGGTGGATTTCAGACCTTTTACGCCACCCATTTCCGTTGAACCAACCAGAGCTGTGTAACCGCTCAGAAAGTGGTAAGCCGCTTGTTCCTTGGTCAGGACAGATACCGGTGGCAATACACCGGTCATATCACAGGTCAGGAAGACGACCGCTTTGGGTTCGCCAGCCATGTTCTCAACAACACGTTTCTCAACGTGGGTCAGCGGGTAAGCACAACGGCCGTTTTCGGTCAGGCTGGTGTCGTTGTAGTCTGCCACTCGGGTTTGCTTGTCGATCACCACGTTTTCCACGATGGCGCCAAAGCGGATGGCATCCCAGATAATGGGTTCGTTTTTCTGTGACAGGTCAATGGTCTTGGCGTAGCAGCCACCTTCGATATTGAAGACAGTGCCCTTGCCCCAACCGTGCTCGTCATCACCAATCAGGAAGCGACCCGGGTCAGCAGACAGGGTGGTTTTACCGGTACCGGAGAGGCCGAAGAACAGGCAAACATCGCCGTCGTCACCAACGTTGGCAGAGCAGTGCATTGGCAGCACGTCTTTTTCTGGCAACAGGAAGTTCTGTACACCAAACATGGCTTTTTTCATTTCGCCAGCGTAACGCATGCCTGCAATCAGTACTTTGCGTTGGGAGAAGTCGACAATAACGCAGCCATCGGAGTTGGTGCCATCACGTTCCGGTACGCACTCGAAGTTGGCAACGTTCAGGATTTGCCATTCTTCCTTGTCTGAAGGGTTGTAGCTTTCCGGCAAGATAAACAGGTTGCGACCAAACAGGTTCTGCCAGGCAGTCTGGGTCGACATTTTGACCGGCAGGTAGTGCTGCGGGTCAGAACCAACATGAACATGGGAAACAAAGCTGTCTTGCTGGGCCAGGTATTCTTCTACGCGGTCCCACAGGGCATCGAATTTATCGGCATCAAATGGGCGGTTGATATTGCCCCAGTCGATTGCATCCTTGCTGCTTGGTTCTTCTACAATGAATTTGTCCATTGGAGAACGGCCAGTACGAGCGCCGGTTTCTACTACCAGTGCGCCGTTATCTTGCAATAGGCCTTCGCCGCGGGCAATGGCTTGTTCTACCAGAAATGGAGTAGATAAATCCGTGAATACAGTGGTCATATCGATACCCTGATGGGTCCTCGCAGTTGTGGTCGGCAATAGTAGCCGTTACCAAAATTCGTACACCCGTCTGTGTGTGCTGCAGACGATACTCGATCAATGAGACTGCGCAAGTATGCCAGAAAATGCCGTTTGCGCTAAGTCTCCTCTTTATGGGTCAGCTTAATAACCCGCATAAACAGGGGCTATATTTGCTGATTCTTCGGATTATTTGTGGGGTTCCAGATCATTGTAACAAATGTAACAGCGACCTGGCAGGCAGTAATTTAATGCAAATTGTTTTCAGGGAACAGCTCTGCCATATCATGTTGGCCGAATTCGTAGTGTTGGTGGCAAAATTCACAGTCGACCGAAATGCTACCGGATTCTTCCATCATTTCGGCTAACGCCTGGTAGCCAACCTGATGCAGGGCGTTGGCCAGCCGGTCACGGGAACAGGTACAGGCAAACGACAGCGGCGTGGCGGGATACACCCGGACATCCTCTTCGTGATACAGGCGTTGCAATAGCAGATCATTGTCCAACTCAAGGAGTTCTTCATCCTTGATGGTGGCGGCGAGGTGAGAGACCCGGTCCCAGGCATCCTGGTCAATGGTTTGCTGCTCGTCGCTGTGTTGCTGGCTGGCGGGTAGTTTTTGCAGCATAAAGCCAGCGGCCCGGGTGCCATCACTGCAGAGCCAGAAGCGTGTGGGCAGTTGTTCTGACTGGCTGAAATAGTCTTCCAGTGCGGTGGCTATATCGCCTTGGGGAATGGCAGTAATACCCTGATAACGCTGGCCTTGCTCCGGCTCCAGGGTGATAACCAGCTGGCCTTCCGTTGCAAAGGTCAGGGTTGCTTCTGGCTGATCGCTGTCATAGCGGGCAATCGCCCGCAGCTCTCCCAGTTCATTGGTTTCTGCCTGCAACAGGGAGATAGCCCCTGGCAGGCGTATTTGCAGGGTTAGCCGGCCTTTGAACTTGAGGCTGGCACTCATCAATGCGGTGGCGGCGAGTAACTGGCCCAGGGCTACCCGGATAACGGGCGGGTAGTCGTGGCGATTCAAGATTGCCTCGTAAGTGGCATTGAGATGGGCGACCTCTCCACGAATCGGGGCGGCATCAAACGAAAATCGCTGCAATTGATCAGCACTGGGGTATGACATATCGGTGTACCTGTAACGTTCAGCCAAGATCCTGATGGACCTGCTCAAAACGGCGCATGTCGCGGCGCTCTTTTTTGTTGGGTTTGTGGTCTGGGGTGGGCATGGAGGCACGTAACGCCCGGCGTTGTTCGGAGTTGTCCATGCGTCGCTTGATGCTGGCCGGGGTTTCTTCATACAGCAGCCGTGCTTCCGGGGCTCCCCGGCGCTGGTCAGACAAGGTGGTGATAATCACCTCTTTTTCGTCAAAGCCCTGGCGAATGGTCAGCCTGGCACCCGCATCGGCCAGTTTGCTGACCTTGCAGCGTTGGCCGTCGTAGTGAACCTTGCCGCCTTCAATGGCGTGTTTGGCCAGTGCCCGTGTTTTGAAAAAGCGGGCGGCCCAGAGCCATTTGTCGAGGCGGACTTTGGTGGAGTTGTCAGTCACGGTGGGTAGTGTCCTGTGCGTCAAATACCAGTTCGTCAAAATGTAGAATGCCGGGAAACCGGTTTTGCAACACCGGCTCGCGCTGGCTGTCAGGGTGATGGATGGCCAACAGATAATGAATGCCCCAGCGCTGGGCTGATTCTAGCACAGCCATACTGTCATCAATCAGCAGGGTACGCTGCGGGTCGAACGGCTCGTCTTGCTGCAAATGCTGCCAGAAGGCCTGTTGTTCTTTGGGTTCCCGGTAGTCGTGGGAGCTGATG
This sequence comes from Oceanobacter sp. 4_MG-2023, assembly GCF_030689165.1. NCBI lineage: Bacteria > Pseudomonadati > Pseudomonadota > Gammaproteobacteria > Oceanospirillales > Oceanospirillaceae > Oceanobacter > Oceanobacter sp. 4_MG-2023. Next base: position 266,109 of record NZ_JAUYVV010000003.1, read on the forward strand.
ATGCGGTCAACGTATTGATCCAGCCCGGTGTGGTGCAGTTTGAGTTCCACACTGTCGCGGTGAGCATTGGTGACAATGACCTTGCGTTTGCCCTGCTGTGCCAGGGCGTTGAGAAATTCGCGCACAAAAGGCCGGAAGCCGATTTTGCTGGCGACGTCTTTTTTCAACTCCGCGATCGGCAATCCGGTCAGATTGCTCCAGTGATCGAGGCAATACCAGTTGAGGGTACCGCGCAGGCCGATAAAGCTGCTGCTCAGTTCCGTCAGGGCGGCGGCCTTGTCGATGCCCTTGTGGCGGGCATACTGCTCGGGCAAATGTTCCAGCCAGAAGTAATTATCAAAGTGCAAGTCCAGCAGGGTACCGTCCATATCCAGTAGTACGGTGTCAATTTGTTGCCAGTCGATCGGGCGCATAGGGTTATACTCAACAGATTTTCAGCTATTTAAACAGGCCTGACATGGATAAAAAACCTCAGATCCTGCATCGCTCGCTGGTCGCCCAGAGTCGGCTGTTCCGGGTTGAATCGATGGCGTTGCGTTTCAGCAACGGTGTGGAGCGCACTTATGAACGGTTGATGCCCGGTGGCCCGGGTGCGGTGATGATGGTGGCGCTGCTGGATAACGACACCGTGGCACTGATCCGGGAGTATGGCGGTGGTATTGAAGATTACACGCTGACCTTGCCAAAAGGTGCGGTCGACCTGGGTGAAACAATACGGGAAGCCTGTCACCGCGAGCTGCAGGAAGAAATTGGTTATGGCGCGCGCGAGTTTGTCTTCCTTAAACGATTGAGTCTGTCACCCAGCTATATGAGTGGTGGCATCGATGTGGTGCTGGTGCGGGATTTGTACCCATCACGGCTGGAAGGCGACGAGCCGGAGCCTTTGGAGCTGATCCCCTGGAAACTGAGTGACCTGCTGTCGTTGTATCAGCGCGACGACTTTTCCGAAGGCCGGGCGGTGGCAGCGCTGGCGCTGGCGCAAGCCTACCTGGCCGGTGACTACGACGGCGAAGTGCTGCCAACCTGAGTGCTTGCCGGGGCCAGCTGTTCCGGCAGCAGCTCCACCAGCGCGGCACGTAACGTTGCCATGCGGATGGGTTTGCTGACAAAACCGTTCATGCCAGCGCTCAGGCAGCGTTGGCGGTCTTCCATCATGGCATTGGCGGTGAGTGCCAGAATAGGGATTTGGCTCTCATCGCCAGAGAGCTGGCGTATATGCCGGGTCGCCTGGATACCATCCAGCACCGGCATATTGATATCCATCAGAATCAGATCGAAGGCGTCCTGTTTCAGTGCCTGTAACGCCTGGCGACCATCACTGACCACCACACACTCAAGCCCGAGTTTTTCCAGCATGCGCGAAGCAACACGCTGATTCACCTCGTTGTCCTCCGCCAGCAGGATACGGCCAGACAAGGCGGGTGATTGCTGCAGGGATGGCCGCTTGGTCACGGCCGGCGGCTTGGCGGCCTGCAAGGGGAGTTGCAGGGAGAAGGTGCTGCCCACCCCGGGGCTAGATTCCAGCTCCACATCCCCATTCATGGCGGATGCCAGGTGGCGACAAATAGTCAGGCCCAGACCGGTGCCGCCATAACGACGACTGGTGCTGCTATCAGCCTGGCGGAAGGCGGAGAACACCTGCTCTTTCTTGCTCTGGGAAATACCAATGCCGGTATCGGTGACGGCAATGCGGATATCGTACAGCGCCCCTTCGGTCTGCTTGCCGGTGACCTGCACTTCTATCTGGCCGTAGTCGGTAAATTTGATGGCGTTACTGATCAGATTGGTGATGATCTGACGGATACGTTTGGGATCGCCATTCCAGTATTGTGGAATATCACCGTCGTAATAATAAATAAACGTCAGACCCTTGCGTTTGACCGGTTCATCGAACAGCCGTTTGAGGTCACTGAGTTGCTGGTTGAGGTCAAAATCGATCTGCTCCAGCTCCAGGTTGCCGGATTCAATTTTCGACAAGTCCAGAATGTCGTTAAGGATCTCCAGCAGTGACTGCGATGAGGTATGGACAATATCGAGATAATGGCGCTGCTCGGTTGTCAGGTTGGAATCCAGAATCAGTTCCGTGGCACCCAGAATACCGTTCATGGGGGTGCGGATCTCATGGCTCATATTGGCCAGGAAAATGGATTTGGAATGGTTGGCCTGTTCCGCCTGGGTCAAGGCTTCCCGGATGCGGCTGTTGGCGGTTTCGAGTGCCTGCCGGTTGGCTACGGATTCGGTGATATCCAGTCCAGCCAGCAACACCTGTCCCTGGGAGGTATTGGCACTGGTCAGTCGTGTCATGCGCCAGCTGATAATGTGCTCTTTGCCGGTCGATGACAGCACCGGAAATTCCAGCGACAGGTTGCCATTATGACGACTGAGCAGATTTTGCCATTCGCGCTCAACGGTGGAGGTCGCCTGCTGCGGAATCAAATAGCTGAACGGGTAACCGTTGATCTGGTCTTCCGGTATTTGCAGCAGCTGCTGGGCCTGCAGGTTAACCCGTGTCACATGGCCGTTTTCATCACAGATAATCAGCAGGGTCTGCATGGTATTGATATACGTCGATAACCGCTGCTGCTCTTCGCGGAGCTGCGCTTCCATAAAATAGCGCTGGGTAATGTCGTCTCCGGTGACCAGCAGCCAGACCTGATCACCATCATTCTGCTGCCAAAGGCGGACTTGCATGGCCCAACGGCCCCATTCGCCGTAGCGGTCGAGCAGACTGGCTTCAAAATCGACCATGGAGCGGGTGCTCAAGGACTGATCTATTTTTTGCTGAATCAACTCGCGCTCATTACGGCGTTGGATACTGGACAGATAAGAGCCGGGGCAAAGGTCAAATAATTGCTGGAAGTTCGGGTTGGCATCCAGGATCAGCTGTTGGGCATTCACCCTCAGCACGATGCCGCTGACATGCTCCCAGGTGAACCCTTGTTGCAGCAACTGCTGTTTATAATGATTGGTCACCGGGCGAGTCAGATAATGACTGATCAGGCCGATGCCCGAGCCCACCACAAGCAAGGCCAATATGGCCACCCCTGCCAGTATTTTCAGGGTGACGACGTCTGGCTCTCCTCGGGCGAGCAAAAAAGCCGTTACTCCCATAATGGCACTGATGCCCGCTACCAGAGCGGTAGAGGTCAGTAGTAACTGTTGGCCAGGACTAAACGACATCTGGATTCCTTGAAGTGATACGACCAGGTACAGCAACAACAACAGTGAAAAGCGGTTAACTGTATCGATGGGGCTCTGAGTATCAAGTATAGGCGTATTTGCCTCAGCAGCCCGCGTAATCTCCTATCCTGACAGGCCTTGCTGACAGAGTGAATAGTGCACCGATGTCGTTATCATGACGTTGGTCATTATGCGTCCATTGATGACGGAGTTATTGCCCGCCGCCGGTAGCGATAAGCACATAGACTACCACTTAAAACAGACTGACGAGCAAGGGTAACACCACAGCATGCAGAGTCGCCGTTAGTATCATCGCGGTGATGGCATAGGCTGCTTCCCGCTCCCCCAGATCCAGTGCCCGACTGGTACCAATCGCATGAGCACAGACCCCCAGCGTAATACCAACGGTTTCTGGCCGCTGGATACGCATCAGCGTCAGAATCGGCAAAATCATGATGACCCCCAACAAGCCAGACAAAATCACAAACGCCGCCGCCAGTGACGGATCACCACCGAGTTGACCGGTAATGGCAACCGCCACCGGTGTGGTAATGGACTTGGTCAGCATGGTTTGTGACAGCATGGGATCACCGATCCACCAGCTGGTCAGCCACCAGGCGCAGGCGACGGTGGTGGCACTGCCCAGTGTGACGGCCAGAGCAATACGGAGGGCATCCTGACGTAATGCCCTTAACTGCAGGAACAGAGGTACTGCAAGCATCACAATCAGCGGTTGCAGCATATCGTGCAGATAGTGCCCGCCTTCCATATACGTTGTGTACGGCGTATCGGTCAGTTTCAGCGTCACCACCACCAGCCCGATACCGGTCAGAATCGGTGGCAACAGTACCAGATTACCGGTTAACCGATAGACCTGCTGACCGAGCAAAAAAGCACCGATGGTCAGCGCCGTCCAGAACAGAGGGGTTTGCAGCAATATCATCATGAACGTTTTCCTCTGGACATAATCCAGCCACATACCAGTGTGCCGGGAATCAGACTGATGGCCAGAATCAACAGCAGTAGCAGCCCATGCTCGCGCACCAGTTGTTCATGGGTGATCACTCCCACGCTCACCGGAATCAGGAACAACGGCAAAATCGGCGCAAGTGACTGGGTAATGCTGGTCAATGCTGCAGGCACCTTGCGCTGGCTGATCAGAAAAACCAGCAACAGCAACATACCGATAATCGAAGGAGGAATAGGCGCCGAGGTCCAGTGTTGAACGAGCGTCCCGGCCATTAAAAAGGCCAGCAGAATCAGCAGTCCAGTCATAAGCGGTCTTCCGAACGGAGCGGCATAAAAAACCGGGTTTTTATTGATATTATCAGGCAGAAAATCATGAGCAGAAATAACGCTCTCGGCAATAATGTCAGAGCGCAAACAGTACCATTAACCACCAGAAGCACGCTATATTTTGTTGATAAGGCAATCTAACCGATTGATTTGTTAAAGAAAAAATAGCGCATTAAACACTGCCGCCAGAATACGGAAATCCCTGTTGCCACGGCACAGGGACACCTCATTAATCGAATATAATCACCGCTGGTTTCTGCCGCCAACCCAACCCCGTCGCTGTGATAACCTTTCAGCTATCACTTACGGGGACATCTATTTAATCCTGCACGGCTCTGCGCGAGTGTTGCCGTTGTTCAGGGCAAGGCGACGAATGCAGTGAAATGACGAGTCCTTTTCAAATTCTCCCCTTACGGATAACGGTTATGAAAATCCTGCACACGTCTGACTGGCATCTGGGTCAGAGCTTTTTTACCAAGAGCCGCAAGGCTGAACATCAGGCTTTTCTTGATTGGCTGCTGACGCAGGTACGACGTTATAACATCGATGCCGTGATCGTAGCGGGGGACGTGTTTGATACCGGTACCCCTCCGAGTTATGCACGAGAAATGTACAATCGATTTATTGTCGCGATCAGCCAGTGCCACTGCCGCCTGGTTATTTTGGCGGGCAATCACGATTCGGTTTCGACGCTGAATGAATCCAGGCAGCTGGTGGCGTGCCTGGATACGCAAGTAGTGGCCAGTATCAGCCCGCTGGACCCCCATGAGCAGCTTATCGAGCTGGAATATCGCCATGGCAGCGAGCGTGAGCATGGTGACGCGGCTGGCCCGGTTGGTGCCATCGTCTGCGCTATTCCCTTTATCCGCCCGCGCGACGTGCTGCAAAGCCGGGCCGGTGAGTCGGGGTTGGAAAAACGTCAGGCCCTGGGGGAGGCCATCCAACAACATTATCAGCGGGTTTATCAGGCGGCACTGGCACTCAAGACCAGCAAACAACTCGACGTACCGATTATTGCGACAGGACATTTGACGGCGCTGGGCGTCAGCCAGTCAGATTCCGTTCGCGACATCTATATCGGCTCGCTGGACGGGTTTGCTGCGGATGGTTTCCCTCCGGCGGATTATATCGCTCTCGGGCATATTCATCGGCCACAGCGGGTGGCCAAATCCGAGCATATCCGTTACAGCGGTTCGCCCATTCCACTCAGCTTTGATGAATTAAAAACGACCAAACAAGTGGTCATGGTCGAATTTTCTGGTTCACACACCGTTGCGATAACCCCTGTTGATGTGCCGGTTTTCCAACCGATGGCCGTTATCAAGGGAGATCTGGCAGCCATCGAACAGGGGTTGCTGGCCTATCAGCATATACCTGCTGATCAACCGGTCTGGCTATGTATCGAAGTGGAACAGCAAGACTATCTGGCCGATTTGCCGCAACGGATTCAGGCCCTGACCGAAGGGCTGGCGGTCGAGGTCTTGCAACTGCGCCGTTCACGGCTCCATGGCCGTCAGGTATTAACCCGGCAAGCACAGGAAACATTGGCAGAGCTGACCCCGGCGGAAGTCTTTGGCAAACGTCTGGCGCTGGAAAACCTTGACGACCAGCCCGGCAGGCAGGCCCGGATTGAAGTGCAGTTCCAGCAAATTCTGGCAGAAATCGAGCACCCGGAGCACGACGCATGAAGATTTTAAGCCTCCAGTTCAAGAACCTGAACTCACTCAAGGGCGAGTGGAAAATCGACTTCACCCAAGCGCCATTCAGCGACAACGGCCTGTTTGCCATTACCGGCCCGACCGGGGCAGGCAAAACCACCTTGCTCGATGCCATCTGCCTGGCGCTTTATCACCAGACGCCCAGGCTGGGTCAGATCACCACATCGTCCAATCAGATCATGACCCGCGGCTGCGCGGATTGTGCCGCCGAAGTGCAGTTTGACGTTAAAGGCATGGCCTATCGGGCACACTGGAGCATGCGTCGCTCCCGAGGCAAGGTCGATGGCAATTTGCAGCCTGCCTGTGTCGAGCTGGCCGAAGTCGCCAGCGGCAAGGTTCTGGCGACCCAGTTACGCGCCAAGAGTGAAATGATCGAGGCCATCACCGGACTGGATTTCTCCCGTTTTACCAAGTCCATTCTCCTGTCGCAGGGAGAATTTGCCGCCTTTCTGAATGCCAATGCATCCGCCCGTTCGGAGTTACTGGAGGAACTGACCGGCACTGAAATCTACGGTCAGATATCAATGCGGGTGCATGAGCATCATGCCAGCGCCAAGCAACAACTGGCTGAACTGCACGCCCGGGCCCAAGGGGTGCAACTGCTGGATGATGCCCAAAAACAACAGCTGCAAGAGGAAGCCGGGCAATTACAGCAGCAACAAACAGCGATCAAACATGAGATAGCCACCACCAGTGCCCATCGTGACTGGTGGCAACAATATGACCTGGCCCGAAAGCAGCGGATCACCCAGGCCGAACGCCTGCAGGCGGCCGAAGATCATCTGGCCAGCGCCCGGTCCGATATACAACGCTTGCAGCGCAGCGAACCGGCGGTGCAACTGCAGACCCCATACCGCTTGTTACAGGCGATACGCAGCGAAATCGAACAGCATCAGCAGGACTGTCGGCAAAAACAGGCACAGCAACACCAGCTGGCCGCTGAGCTGGTCAGTGCAACGACCCGTTTGACCGGGCAGAGCCAGGCACTGGCAACGGCCAAAACCCGGCACCAGCAGCAAGAGCAATTGCTGAACGACCAGGTGGTACCGCTGGATCAACAGCTGCTTGCCCAGCAAGACAAACTCGGAGAATTGCAGCAGGCCATTGATGATGAGCTGCGGCAACAAACCGGACATCAGCAGCACCTGGAACATCTGAGCGACCAGCGGCAGAGCCAGACACAACAACAAGCCAAGGTTGAGCATTACCTGACGCAACAGGCGGCCGACCAGTCACTCAAGCAGTATCTGGGGCAATGGCAGCAACAGGCCCAGCAGATTCAGGCGGCCAAGCAGCAGTTGGCACAGCAGCGTGAAAAAGAGGTCGAGCTACAACAGCAACTGACCCGACAGCAAGGTCAGCAGCAACAGGCTCAACAGCAATACCAAGAGGCTGACAGCGCCGCGACGACCAAAGAGCAAGCCTGGCAACAGGCGGTTCAGGCGCTGGCTGGCGCCAGCCGTGAACTGGGCACTCTGGATCAATTGGAGCAGCAGCGCACCGGGCAGCTGGAGCAGCAGCGCACCGGGCAGCTGGAGCAGTATTCCGTATTACTGAGCTTGCTATCCATCAGCAAACAATGGCAATCCCTGGCGGCAGAACAACGGGATAAACAAGCCATAGCCGAGGATAGGCAGCGCCAATGCACCCACGTCGAACAGACACTCAGCCAGTTGAAAGGCCAATACCAGCAACAGCAGCAACTGGTACAGGCGTTAACCCAGCTGGTGACCCAGGACGAACAGCTGGCCCATTATCGGGCTGCCCTGCAGGCTGGTGATCCGTGTCCACTGTGTGGTTCGCAGGAACATCCGCAACTGGACGCCGACAAACATCAAGAGGCACTCAACGGCGGCTTGAGCCGTGACTCTCAACATATTACCGAGAAGCTGGACGCCGAACGGGTACTGGATAGCATCAGGGAACAAGGGCAGGAAGCCAAAGAGACACTGGCATCCAGCCAACGTTATCAACAAGAACTGGCGCAGCGTCTGACGGATATCCAGGTTGAGCAAGCCGACTTGCAACAACAATGGCAACAGCAATGGGAGCAACAGTGGCAGTCCAGCATCGCCAAATCGGAGCAAGACATTTTGCTGACGATTGCCGACACCCTGGCGCTGGAGCGACAGATAACCCGGCACCAGGCCGAGCAGCAGCGTTATGGCGAGGCCATTCAGCAGCTCAACGCTCTTAATAAACAGTGTGAGCAGGCCCGGCAACAACGGGATCATGCGCTGCAGCAGCTGACCAGCGCCCGGACCGGGCTGGCCCTGGCCGATCAGGCCATCACTAACAGTCGTCAGATGCTGGACGACCATCAGCAACAACAAGCCCTGATGGCGCAACAAGCCGAGACCTTATGGCAAACCTTTGTCACGCAACTGAGCGAACAAGGTTATCCCGCGCCGTCGCCGGCAGAATTGGCCTTATGGCTGGCCGCCCGACAGCAAGACAGCCAAAAGTGGGACGACCATATCCGTCAGCAAGAACAGCTCAAGGCCAGCCTGAACCGGCTGGATGCCGATTATCAGCACTGCCAGCAACAGCTGGATAAGGTAAAGCAGCAGCTGACCGATACCCGCGAAAAACAGACCCGGCTGAAGCAGACGGTCACGACGCTGCAGGCCCAGCGTTATCAGCTGTTTGGCGACAAAAGTGTGCGGCAAGAACGGGACAACAGCATCACCGCACTGCGGCAGGCCGAAGCGGACTACCAGACTGCCCAGCATCAGCAACACACAGTATCCAGTCAGCATCAGGCTCTGCAGGCCGAGTTAACCACACAACAGCACGGCCTCGACCGCTTGCAAGCCCGACTGGATGAGCAGCAATCCGACTGGCAGTCACAGTTGGCGGCCAGCCCCTTCGCCACCGAAGCCGATTTTCTGCAGGCCTTGTTACCGGAGGCCGAACGTCAACGCCTGCAGCTACAGAAACAACAGCTGGATAACGAACTGGAACGCAGTCGCGCCTTGCTGGAGCAGGCCGAACAGGCCTGCCATCAGATCCTGGCAGACCCGCAGGCGGCGATTTATCAACAAACGGCACTGGCTGACGTAGAGCAGGTGTTAGCCGAGTTAACCACCCGGCTGGAACAACTGAACCAACGGGCTGGTGAAATCAGTCACGCGCTCCACTCCGACCAGACCCGGCGCGACAGTCAGCAAGCGCTGTTTGATCAAATCGCAGCGTTCCAGCGAGACTATGACGATATCAGCTATCTGCATGGCCTGATTGGCTCACGGGACGGTGCCAAATTCCGTAACTTTGCCCAAGGCCTGACGCTGGACAATCTGGTGGTACTGGCCAATCAGCAGCTGCAACGATTACACGGCCGTTACTTGTTGCAGCGCAAACAGAATGCGGGTCTGGAGCTTAGTGTGCTGGATACCTGGCAGGGCGATGCCGAACGGGATATCACCACTCTGTCGGGAGGTGAAAGTTTTCTGGTGAGTCTGGCACTGGCGCTGGCGTTGTCGGATCTGGTCAGCCACAAAACCAGCATCGACTCGCTGTTTCTGGATGAGGGTTTTGGCACGCTGGACAGCGAGACACTGGATATTGCCCTCGATGCGCTGGATAACCTCAATGCCTCCGGCAAAATGATCGGCGTTATCAGCCATGTGGAGGCAATGAAAGAACGGATTCCAACCCAGCTGCAGGTGATCAAAAAAAGCGGCTTGGGTATCAGTGAGCTGGATCCGATATATCGCATGACACAATAAACGGCGTGAGGTCGTTGTGACTCTGGCGATCAGTCAGCATCCGCCAAGGGCAGCAGTCGCTTTTTGTAGGCGGTGGCGTTCATATCCCGAATATCAATGCTGAGGCTGGTGACATCGGGTAACTGCTCGGCCAGCACCTGCCGCAGATTGATTGCCAGCTGTTCTTTTTGCTGGTCAGTGCGACCCTCGAGCAGCGACAAGGTAATATGAAGGAAGGTTTCGTCGTCTCGGCGCAGTAAAAAATGGTCGTACGGCATGGCCCGTACCTTGATGTCTTGCGGTTGGATAATACCGCCCTGGCAGGCGGCTTCGAAAAGCTGTTGCATCAAGGGGCGCAACGGGGTTGTTTGCTCGATCACACGAGCGTATTCAATGACCAGGTGAGGCATATTAATCTCTGATATCAGGATAAATGACGGGATGCATGGCTGGGTAATCGGCTATGGATCAGGGTCCGTCGTGTGTGCGCTTGAAGGGCCGGCAGACAAGATAAAGAGCCGCGCACACCATGGGCATGCACAGACTCTCACTGCTCTGGGCTGGCACCGTACTAGAACAGGTTAAAGTATTCCCGCTCTTCCCACTCTGAAACCGTGGTCAGGTAACGATTCCACTCGGCTTTTTTCAAGTGCGCATAATAGTCGACAAAGGTGTCGCCAAACTGCTGGCGGTACAGCGCACTGCTTTCGAACAGCTGTACGGCGTCCATCAGACACTGGGGCAGGGTTTCTGCGCCGGTATCGTAGGGTTTGGAAACCGGTGCTGGTGGTTCCAGTTCACGGTTGACACCATCCATACCACTAATGATCTGGGAGGCCAGATACAGGTAAGGGTTGGCAGCGGGTTCGCCGACGCGGTTTTCAATCCGGCTGGCGTTGTCACCGGGGTTGGCCAGACAGCGCACCATGGCACCCCGATTGTCTTTACCCCACTGGATCCGGTCGGGGGCCAGCGTAAACGGACGATAACGTTTGTAGCCGTTAATGGTGGGTGTCGACAGCACACAGCTGGCTTTGGCGTGGGCCAGAATACCGGCGATCCAGTGTTGGCCAAGGCGTGAAATCGGTTCTCCAACGGCCGGTTCAAAACAGTTGTTGCCGTGCTCCAGCGATACAATCGACTGGTGCAAATGCCAGCCGCTGGCCATGGAGTCCTCAAACCGTGGTCGACACATAAAGGTGGCGTGCAGGCCGTTACGCTGACACACCTGCTTGACCATGGAACGGAACAGAATCATGTTGTCGGCTTGTTGCAACGCTGGAGCCGGGTCAAAGGTGACTTCAAACTGGCTGGGGCCAAACTCCACTTCTAACGAGCGTACGGGCAAATCCAGACCTTGGGCGTTCCGGCGAATCAGGTCGAAAACCTCTTCCATTTCATCGTAGCGGTCTTCGGTCAGGTACTGATAACCCTGATTCAGTAACTCGGTTGTTGGCGGTGGGCCTGGTTGACCGGCATCGTCGAGGCCACGAGGCTTGTTGATGGTGCGGAAAACATGAAATTCCACTTCCAGCCCGGCAATAAATTCATAACCCTGATCATTCAGTTGTTGCTGGGCTTTTTTCAGCATGGCCCGGGTCGACAGTTCAACTGGCGTACCGTCGGTCTGATACAGGTCGGCCAGTATCCAGCCGGTATGGGGTGACCACGGCAGGATTTTAAATGTGGTTGGGTCGGGCAGCATCAGTACGTCGCTGGCGCCGGTCATTTGTCCTTCGCCAAACCCGGCGTCATCTTGCCAGACTGAAAACACCGTCCGATGCGAGGTGTCTTTCAGCAGCATGGTCGAGCTCATGGTGATGCCTTTGTTCAAGGCAGACGCCAGGCCGCTGGCAACGATGGTCTTGCCACGCAGTACGCCGTGCTGGTCAACAAACGACACCCGAATGACTTCGAGGTTGCAGGTTTGCATGGTGTCGAGCAGGGTTTTGCAGGCAGAAATCTGTTCCTGACTCCACAAATTGTATTTACCGGAAAAACTGTTTTCGTCGTCGAATACACCGGTCATGGTTTTCTCCTCGCAGGGCCTGTTACCGCAGTAACACACCCTGACGCTTGATGTTGGTTTAGGCTTACAGTTCAGCGTCCCAGTCGCAGGCGGCACGGCGTTGCTGATCGCTGGTTTGCCAAACGCTTTCCCAGTCCTGGGTTGGTGCGATGGCGTCAATGGCGATAGGGCCTTTGATATCGCGTGCCTGGGCGGCACTAAGCTGTAATGGCAGTTCACTTAAATCGCCGCCATCGCTGATGATCTTCATGGCTTTACGCAGTTTGCGGCGATGCTGGATGATGGCCTTGTCGGTGGTGCCCAGATGTTCGTTGGTACGATCCTGGATATTGCCCATGGATTCACAGGCCCACTGGTCGTGGACATTGATGTCCATGCCCATACCGGTCCAGGTCAGGGTTTCCTGTTCTTTCTGGTTATAACCATAGTGGTTGCGCTTGTTCCGGATCGGGGCGTAGTCGGGCAGGGTGTGTTCTTGCAGGCGCTGGGCACGCATGGTGTCCTTGTCGACCGGGTTGCCAAAACTGGTGAACATCGAGAACCAGTAGCAGTTTTCGTCGTCGATCGGTACATGCCACTGGGTGATGGTCATTTCATTCGACATCGGAATGGTAATGGCGCAAGGGAATACCTGGTTGGTCAGGCGCACATGGCTGGTGCCGTTTTGCAGATCACGCAGGGCGATGATGCGCATGCCGTAATCGGTGTCCTTGACGATGATTTCCGGGCGATCAAACTCGCGCAAGACCTGGGTCATGGGAATATTGGTATCGGCGGCGGTGTCGCGGAATTGCTTGCCGTAGCTGTCTTCCGGGTCTTCATCGAGCAGGAAGCGGTGCAGGAATGAGGCGTGCGCCGGGTCGATGCCGACTTCCAGTGCTTGCAGCCAATTGCATTCCCACAGGCCTTTAAAAGCAAAGACGTGGGTGTCCGGGGCTTTGAAGCAGTCGAAATCCGGGAAGGCGGGTGGCTCGCCGGTGCCCAGGAAAGCGAAAATAATGCCGTTCACTTCATGCAGCGGGTAGGAGTTGATGCGGATTTTTTCGTGCATTTTTGAGCCTTCCGGCTCCGCGGGCTGGTCAACACATTGACCCTGGGCATCGAATTTCCAACCATGGAAGGGGCAGCGGATACCGCCTTCTTCCTTGCGGCCGAAACACATATCGGCACCCCGGTGCGGACAATGACGATCCATCAGCACCAGTTTATCGTCTTCGTTACGGAAGAGGGCCAGTTCTTCACCCAGCAGGTTGACGGGTACGACCGGACGGTCGCTATCCAGCTCTTCGGACAGGGCGGCAGGCATCCAGTATTGGCGTAACAGTTTACCGGCTGGATCGGATGCCTTTACAAGGCTGAGTTCGTTGTTTTTTTCCTGGCTCATCATAGTGGGTATCTCCTGCGATCAAGCAATCATCAGCGAATTAGGTAAAGCTTTTCAGGCGCACAGCGGTATCGGCAGCGGCGTCTTTGGGCAATGGGAAACGTTGGCTAACCAGCTTGCGGGCGGCAAGGTGGTCGGCAGCGGCGTTGACGGAATCGACGCGGATCAGCCGCTCATTCTGGTAGTACAGCAGCGAGAATTTGCCGCTGGCGATGTCGCCACGAACAATCAGGTCGTCGTAATCCATGGCGTCGCCCACCATTTGTAATTTGATGTCTTTCTGGTCAGACCAGAACCAGGGTGCTACTGGCTCCGGCGCTGGCTGGCCGGTGATATTGGCGGCGATCGTTTTGGCCTGTTCCAGAGCGTTTTGTATGGATTCAATATGCGTGGTGCGGCCATCGGCCCGGGTCGTGATGGTGCAATCCCCACAGGCGTACACTGCCGGGTCGGAGGTGCAGCCGCCGGGGTCGACCAGAATGCCGTTCTGACAGGCCAGTCCAGCGTCTTGGGCGAGCTGGTCATTGATGGTGGCACCAATACCGACCACCACCAGATCGGCGGTGAGTGTCTGGCCATTGCTCAGTTGCAAGCAGGTCTGGTGAGCGCGGTTATTGGTGTTGTTCTTATGGGTGTCCGTATTTTGTGGATAAGAGTGGGTGTCCGGGTTCTGCGGGTCCTGTGTCCGGTTCTGTGTGGTCAGGCGCTCAACGGTGGTGTCAAAGCAGAATGCAACGCCGTTTTGTTCATGGGTCTGCTGCATAAAAGCCGACAGCTGTGCCGGAAACAGGCGGCTCAGGATACGGCTGCCGTGTTCGACCACCGTCACCTGTTTGCCGAGGCTGACAGCGGTGGACGCGACTTCCAGACCAATAAAGCCGGAACCGATGACCACGATGGACTGGGCCGCATCAAAATCCGCCTTGAGGGCAATGGCGTCATCCAGATCCCGTAACACCCGCACCCCCGGCATACCAGCGGCGGCCGGTAAGGTCCGGGCACTGGCACCGGTGGCGATGACCAGCTGGTCGTAGTGAAAGGTGACCTCGCGGTTATCGTGCCAGGCACTGACGCTTTGGTGCTGACGATCAATCTGCAAGGCGCGGTGATTCAGGAGCAGAGTGATGTCCTTTTGTTGATAAAAGGCTTCCCCGCGCAAGGCCAGACGCTGGTTGTCGAGGGCTTCTTTCAGGTATGCCTTTGACAGCGGTGGCCGCTGGTAGGGCAAATGGGTACCGGCTTCCAGCAGGGTAATCGGCAAGTGATAGCCGTTATCCCGCAGTGAAGCCGCAACCTGTACACCGGCATGAGACGCACCAATAATCAGGGTGCCTGCTGCATGGCTCATGACTGGCATTCCGGTACTTCAAAAATAACACCGGCCATGGCTTCGGTGGCCAGCAGCTGGCAGCTCAAGCGGCTGCCCGGTCGACGTTCGGCAGCGGTTTCTTCGAGCATTTCCAGCTCTTCATCGTTCGCGGGCGTGACGCTGTCGAGCAGGCTGTCGGGCAAGTAAAGGTGACAGGTCGCGCACATACAGCTGCCGCCACATTCGGCTTCGATGCCGTCGATGTTATTGACAATGGCCGCCTGCATGATGTTCTGTCCCAGCGGCGCGTCAATATGCTGGATGTTGCCGTCCGGGAGTTTGAATCCGATGTGAATGGTGGCGTTGCTCATAATGATTATCCCCTTGAAAACGGAGTGTCAGTTCAGTTGCCCAGAAGCTCTGGTAAAAACAGTGAAATAGCAGGAAAAGCGATCAGGATGGCCAGCCGTAAAAAGTCGGCCAGGACGAAGGGAATAACTCCAACCATGACATCGTTGATCTTGAGGTTTTTGGTGGCACCCTGTACCACAAACAGGTTCATGCCGACGGGGGGCGAAATCAGCCCGGTTTCGACCGTGACCACGGCAATAATACCGAACCAGATCGGATCAAAGCCGCTGGCAACAATCACCGGATAAAAAATCGGCACGGTAAGCAGAATCATGGCCAGACTTTCGAGAAAGCAGCCCATCACGATGTAGAACACCACAATCAGCGCCATCACCATCCAGGGGGAGAGCTGATAGACATCAATCATATCGACCATGGCGAACGAGACCTGGCTGACCGATAACAAGAAGCCAAAGACTTCGGCACCAATCAGAATCACAAAGATGGTTGATGTGACGGCCACGGCTTCGGTAACGGCCTCGCGGAAATCATCCCAGCCCAGGCCACGTACCAGCGCAAAGACCAGCGCCAGTCCAGCGCCTACGCCACCGGCTTCGGTGGGGGAAAACAAACCGCCGTACAAACCGCCCATCACCAGGCCAAACAACAGCCCTACAGGAGCAAATTGCAGCAAGGCTTTGCGCAGTGAACTGTTCTCGTCGGGTGCTTGTTCACCGGAGGGTTTCCACTTTCGCACCATCACGGTGACGGTAGCCAGATAGAGCGCATAAGCCAGCAAGCCCGGCAGGAATCCGGCCAGAAACATATCGCCGACCGATTGTTCGGTAATCAGCGCGTACAGCAACAGCGCGACCGACGGCGGAATCATGATGCCCAGGGTGCCCCCGGCGGCCAGCGATCCAGCGGCCAGACGAGGGTGATAACCCTGTTTCATCATTTCCGGGTAAGCCACCCGGGTCATGGTCGACGCTGTTGCCAAAGAAGAACCGGAAATGGCCGAAAATGCCGCGCTGCCACTGACCGCAGCCAGTGCCAGACTGCCATTCCAGCCCTTGGTGAAATAACGGGCAGACTCAAACAGGTCTTTGGAGAATCCGGCCCGAGCGGCCAGACTGCCCATTAACAGAAATAAAGGAATCAGGGTGAAAGAGTAGTTGGATGCGGTTTCGAAGGCCGCGGTTTCCAGCACGTTGAGTGCTGGCTCCGGGCCAACGATCAGGGCAAAGCCTGAAGCACCCACCAGAATCATGGCCAGACCAACCGGGCACCCCAGTGCCAACAACATCAGAATGACCACCATGCCACCCAGACCAATTACAAGAGGATCCATCGTATTACCTTTTGGTTAGTCGTCTTGGGAAACAGGGCGTTGCGGATGCCGCGCCAGCCACAGGCCCGTCAGCACAATGGCAACGCAGCACACCGTCAGTGCGCCATAAAACAGATACAGTGGAATGCCGAGGTCCTGGGAACGATCACCACGGTCGATCATTTCAACCATGGTGCCGAAAAACAGCCAGCCAATAACGGCTGCAAACGCGGCCAGCAACAGATGCCAGATACGCTCCAGCACCCGCTTGAGAAGGTCGGGTAATTTATCGAGTAACAACTCGACACTCACCAGCCCATGAGTGGCTGCCCGAGGCAGCGAGGCAAACACCATGATGAGCAGGGAATAACTGGCCAGCTCGACCGAGCCAGGCATGACCAGTTGCAGTTCTCCGCCACTGATGTCGAACACCAGACGTCCCAGAACGCTGGAAACGACCACAAACAACATGCATACCAGGGCCACGAAGGCCACTTTGTCGAAAAATCGAATGATTGTTTCCACCTTGATTCTCCCTGCTCAGATCACTCAGTTCAGTTCGGCTTCGCAGGCGCTGACATAACCTTTGACGCTGTTATACGTTGTTGTACCGGGCAGACCCTGCTCGTCGAGGCGGGTAATGTAGGATTGCGTTACACCGTCAACAATGGTTTGCCACTGCGCACGTTCTTCTGCAGACAAGGTATTGATGGTGCCGCCTTCTTCCTTGATTTTGGCAATACCGACGAGATCGGCGTCGTCATAGCCCTGACCGGCGTTGACGGCCCAGTCCATACCAGAGTTGTCGTCGATGACTTTTTTCAGATCGGCAGGCAGCTTGTCGTAAGCGCGTTTGTTCATGGTGGTCACAAAGGCCAGCGAGTAGAAGCCGAAGTCGAGATGCTGATCAGAGACTTCATAAGCACGGAAGCTGTTAACCGCTGACCATGGCAGCATGTAGCCATCAATAACGCCCCGTTGCATGCTCTGGTAAATAGACGGTGCGGGCATACCAATTGGCTCGGCACCCAGTTCGCCGATCAGTTCGCCAATCAGGTCGGTAGGACGACGGATTTTCAGGCCTTTCAGATCGTCCAGAGAGGTGACGACCTGATCCTTGGTGTGCAAGTGACCGGGGCTATGGGTATGGACGTAAAGCACCTTGGTTTCTTCGTATTCCTTGTCGAGCACGCCGCTGTCATACAGCTTCTGGAAGGCGCAGGAACCAACGGCACCGGTCTTGAACAGGCCAGGCAGTTCCATGATCTGACTGAGTGGGAAGCGTCCGGCGGTATAGCCCTGTACGGTCCAGGCGATATCGGCAATGCCATTTTTGGCGTTGTCATAACCGGCAGGGGCCTTGCCCAATGTCTGGGCCGGGAAGACCGTCACCTTGAGGCGACCTTCGGATTGTTCTTCGACAGCTTTTTTCCAAGACTCGAACATGCGTTCACTCTGCCAGCTGTTTTTCGGCATGAAATGAGCAAAACGCAGGTTGGCTTCGGCGGCCAGAGTTGAGGCCGAACTGAGTGCCAGCAGGCTGGAAAAGGCAAGCGTTGACAGGTTTTTTCTCACGGCTTTCATCGATAGCTCCACAGCGGCTTATAATAATTTGATCGATAATCGAACTTATGTTTCAATATCGATCACTACTTATAGAATGTCAGTTTGATCTGAGTCAAATTTTTTTTAATCCATCGCTTTACAAAGCCAACAAACCAAACGTGCGCACAGCGCCGTTGAAAGCGCCTTCATTAATCGGAAAGGAATAGTCCAAGTGTTTGAAAAATATAATGAAAAAGATATATCCATGACCTTTGCAAAAGGCCTGGAAGTATTGGAGGCGTTTAGTGGCACGGATCGATCCATGACCATTCCCAATATAGCTGAGAAAACCGGCCTGAACCGAACGGTCGCTCGCAGACTGGTGCTGACATTGCAATATCTGGGTTATCTGGAATGCAGCAACCGGGTGTACAAACTGACGCCCAAAATACTGGGTCTGGCGGGGGAGTTCCTGCAGGGCAGGGACATTGGCAAGCATGTCACGCCGATTCTGCGGTCGTATTCACTCAAGCTAGGAGAAGGGATTTCCTTTGCCATGCTGGACGGCACCGAAGCTATTTATGTGGCTCATTCACCCAGCGATCCGGGCATGATTACCCAGGGGTTTACCGTGGGTTACCGGCTACCCCTGCACGCCACCGGGATCGGTCGGGTTCTGGTGGCATTTTCCACGGATGAGATGCAAGAGCAGCTACTGCAGGATGCGCCTCGGACAGCGTATACCGAAGACACCAAAATCGACCTGGAAGACCTTCGTCTGGATCTGAAAAAGGCCCGAATCAACGGTTACGCCCTGGTGGCCAACGAATTCGAACAAGGGGTGACATCGTTGGCAGTACCGGTCATGCGTGGCTCGGCTCTGATCGGTGCGCTGGGTATTGTTGGCCCCACCCCTCGCTTTGAGGATGCCAATGGGCTGTTTGAACGGATATTGGCATTACGGGAATGTGCTGAGGCCATTGCCGTGTTTGCCTAGTCTGTTTACCTGAGACAGCACACAAGCAGTCTCCTAGGGTGGTTGGTGTACACTCTCGGCCACATCGTCAACCAGGTTCAACATCCTTATGAAAATATGGCTGATTTGCCTCGCACTCTCCATGCTGATTTCTGTCTGCGGACTGATTGGCTTTATTTATGTTTCGGCTCAAGACATCTGCCTGGATTCTGGCGGACGCTGGCTTGGTTTGATATCGGGGTGCGATGAGGGCAAGACGTATTCATTGCAGTATTTGAGCTCACCGCTAGCGATCATGGTGTTTTTGGGGATTACCGTAGGAATCAGCAGTGTCTTGGTGCAGATCTACCAGTTATTGGTCCGGCCTCCTGTTTCACGGCGTCCATCCAATGGTCGCCGCTGAGGCTGCGAGAGATACCGTGCCATCGGTGAGTTGCCAGCATCAGCTACAAATAAATCCTGCTGTCGTCAATCGGGATTAAGACTGAAACTTCCATGTAAAAAACAGTAATATACCGTCCGCTAGCCGTTTTTAAACTTGATGACAAAACTACAAATTCAGGAGAGAGTATGAAAAGGATCGCAGCAGTTGCTTCAATCGTGATGTTGGCCAGTGGGTGCACCACATTCGACGCTTATACCGGTGAAGAAAAAACATCCAAAACTGCAATAGGCGCAGGCATTGGCGCCAGCGTTGGGGCTGTGGTTGCTTATGCTACCAACAAGGATGAAGACAGCGGCACCCGTAATCGCCGGATTCTGGCGGCGGCTGCAGGTGGTGGTTTGGTTGGTGGCAGCATCGGCTACTACATGGATGCCCAAGAAGCCAAATTACGTAAACAACTGCGTGGCACTGGCGTCAGCGTTGAGCGGGTTGGCGACAATATCAACCTGATCATGCCAGGTAATATTACTTTCTCTTCGGGTCGTTCAGCGATCGCCTCCAGCTTTTATGAAGTGTTGAACTCAGTGGTATTGGTACTGGAAGAATACGACTCCACATTGGTGGTGGTTTCTGGCCATACCGACAGCGACGGCTCTGAAACCTTTAACCAGGCATTGTCGGAACAGCGTGCCAAATCCGTGGCTAACTACCTGCAAACCCAAGGCATCAACTCCGTACGACTGGACCCGGTTGGCTTTGGTGAAAGTCAGCCGATTGCCAGCAACAGTACCGAAGCCGGCAAAGAACTGAACCGTCGTGTTGAAATCACGCTGCTGCCGATTACGCAAGACTGACGGTGACGGCATGACAAAAAAGCCGCCTGATTCAGGCGGCTTTTTTGATCGTTTTTAAATAGAAGTTTAAATCGTTTTTAAATAGGACACCCACTCTAGTTTTTAAATAGGACACCCACTCTTAAAAGCGTTTTTAAACAGGACACCCATTCTTAAAAGCGTGCAGACAATCAACAGCAACAGAGCGAAGCCATCAGGGCTGATGTATCTCAGCCATTGCACAATGAATTTCAATTTTAGCGAGCTGGTTTGCCTGTAGGCGATGACAGTGCCTTGAAAATATCGTCGTTTGGCAAATACGCAGGCTCAAGCGTATCGGGCTTCAGGTATATACCTGAAGAATGCTGTCGTTGTTGGTTTGGATGCAGAATCTAGCTTGCCACCAGTAGTCTGGCCCGACCAATCCCTGTCGGTCGTTTGTAGCCCAGTTGCTCACACACTGATCGAACCTTGGCTTCATTGCCTGCAAAGGTCGTAAAGCACTGCTCGAACTGCTGGCTCATGGCTAGCCATTGTTTTTCGTCCAGGCCTATGCGGTGGAGAACAGGCGATAACCCTTCACTGATTACACCTCGCTTATCGGAGCGAAGTATGCGCCCGGTTGCATCGACTAACGACAGGTAGCTGGTTAACGGCATCTGGATTCCTGTTGGAGAATCTTGCCGTGGGTTTCCGACGAATGGCAGCAAGTGCGGGCACTGCCGGGTGATGTGATCAGGTGTTGATGTTGTTTGAGCCTGCTTAATACGACGTTTCACCGACGTGTGATCAGCCTTTTCCGGTGTCTCGGCAATGCCAGCCCTAACCGGGTTTAAATCGACATATGCCATGCAGCTGAGCAGTGCGGCTTCGTCCAGCAGCGCCTGGGATTTAAAGCGACCTTCCCAGAAGCGGCCCGAGCAACCATCTTCACTGTTCGCCTCACGGGCAATGGCTTCATTCAGCACCCGCATAAACCAGCTGATATCTGACAGTCGTGAACGCCACTCGTCGACCAGTATTTTTAGCCGCTGCTGCTCGGCTTCGGCCAGCTGCTCTTCTTGAACAAAACGTTGTGATAATACGTTGCCTTTGAAGAGCTGGTGCCAGCGCTGCACAACGTCCATATCGCTCCAGGCTTGTGCTTGCTTGATATCCACAAACAGTACGACATGGTAGTGATTCGACATCACTGCATAGGCGGCAACTTGAATAGCAAATATTTGTGGGAGGGCAAGAATCCGCGCTTCAAGCCAACTGCGGCGATGTTCATAGCACTGGCCAGACACCGAATCGGTGCCGCACAAAAAGGCGCGTCGAACGCATCGGGACACGCAGTGGTAGAAGGGTGTTGCTTCAACAGAGACTTGTTGTTTCCGTGGCTTTGGCATGATCGTACCCCGTCCTTGAAGTTAACGAAGCATTATTATGGCGCTTGGGTTATGCAATGGAATCAGGCAAAAGTGCTGATTTAAGTGGGTGTCTCTGTAGTGCTCTGTGTCCTGATTTAAGTGGGACCGGACCGCGAACCCAGGCCGTATTCAGGTGGGTGTCCACATAGAAGGGACCAGAAGGACTAGGATGGACTTAAGTGGGTGTCCATGTAGGAGAGAAAGACCAGGATCTAAAAAAGATGGTGCGGAAGGAGAGACTCGAACTCTCACACCTTGCGGCGCTGGAACCTAAATCCAGTGCGTCTACCAATTTCGCCACTTCCGCAAACAGAGCGCGGATAATACAGAACTCTTTGCTTGCTGCCAAGTCCATGATCATCGCGGTTGTTCACTGGATGCGTCCGAACGCTGGCTGGTGTAAGTTGAGCCTTTCGCCTTCAGGGGTTTCGGGAAGAAATCATGTCGACTAATACTCATGTAACCAGCAACATCTTTGTGACGTTGGCGGCCGCTATTATTGTGATTGCCGGTGTGCGCAGTGCGGCGGATATTCTGGTGCCTTTTCTGTTGTCGGTTTTTATTGCCGTGCTCAGTGCTCCAATGATGCATTGGCTGTCGCGTCGTGGTGTGCCGGATGTGTTGGCGGTACTGCTGATGATGCTGGGTTTTCTGGTCAGTGGTACCGGTTTGACCGTATTTCTGGGTGGTACCGTGAATGCGTTTTATAAAGACATTCCGCTGTACGAAACCAAGCTGCAGAATTTGATGCAGGGAATCGTAGCCTGGCTGAATAATATGGGTATCGAAGTACCTGCCAACCTGTTGCGGGAATACGTCGATCCGAGTGTGGTCATGAACATGGTGACCAGCGTGTTTAATGGCCTTGGTGGTGTCTTGACCAATGCCTTTCTGATTTTGTTTACCGTGGTGTTTATCTTGCTGGAGGCCTCCGGCATGCCAGAGAAGCTGAAACGTGCTTTTGGTGAGCAAACCAGTGCGTTTGCGCATTTTGAGCGTTTCAGTAATTTGGTACAGCGTTATCTGGCAATCAAGACCTTGATGAGCCTTGGCACCGGGGTCTGTATCGGCGTGGTATTGTGGATAATTGGGGTGGATTATGCGCCGGTGTGGGCGGTGATTGCTTTTCTGCTGAATTATATTCCCAATATCGGCTCTATTATTGCGGCTGTTCCGGCTGTGCTGATTGCTTTGATCCAGTTAGGTCCAGGTTCGGCACTGGCAACGGCTATCACCTATGTGGTTGCCAATATGACGTTTGGTAATGTGCTGGAACCCCGCATGATGGGGCGTACGTTGGGGTTGTCGACACTGGTGGTGTTCCTGTCATTGATTTTTTGGGGCTGGATTCTTGGCCCGGTGGGTATGCTGCTTTCGATACCGCTGACCATGGTGGTCAAGATAGCGCTGGAAACCCGCCAGTCAACTCGCTGGATGGCAACGCTGCTGGACCATTAGTTGCTGGTCATTAGTTGCTGCCGGGCCATTGACTGTCGCTGGATGATGTCTTGCAACGGCTGGGAATACCCCGGTCTTTAGATACACCGGTTTATGTCAATAATCACGGTCAGTTGCAAAAAACCGTAAACCTGTTAGAGAACAGTCCATCGCCTGATTAGACTTGGGCTGGGAGGAACCGAATGAAATCAATATTACTGATCGACGACGACACCGAGCTGGGCGAATTATTGCAGGAATACCTGGCGATGGAGGGCTTTGAACTCACTCCGGTACACGATGGAGAAAGCGGCCTGGAGCAAGCATTAAAAGGGGATTACGATCTGGTCTTGCTGGACGTTATGTTACCTAAAATTCATGGCTTTGAGGTGTTACGCCGCATTCGGGCTGAATCCCAGGTGCCAGTGATCATGTTGACTGCTCGAGGCGAGAGTGTCGACCGGGTATTAGGGCTGGAACATGGCGCGGATGATTATATTGCCAAACCGTATCACCACCATGAACTGGTAGCGCGGATTCGGGCACTGTTTCGCCGTATCGATATGACGGGTGATTCCAGCGCACCGGTAGCCGAAGGGGCGATACAGGTGGGGTCTTTGGTTCTGACGCCCAGTGATCGGGGAGTATGCCTGGATGGCGAGAACCTGGTGCTGACCGGTGCCGAGTTTGGCGTCTTGCAGTGCATGATGGAGCACGCCGGAGAGCTGGTCAGTAAAGATACCCTGTCGATGTCGGCATTGGGACGTTCACTGATGGCTTACGATCGTTCGATTGATATGCACGTCAGTAACTTGCGTAAAAAACTCGGCCACCGTGAAGATGGTAGTGATTGGATCAAGACAGTGCGTAGCCGCGGCTATTTGCTGGTTAAGTCCTGACCGATGATCAGACACTTTAGGGGCGTTAAGGTCAGCTGGTACCGATCGCTGTTTTTTAAGGTGTTTGTCTGGTTCTGGCTGGTGATTTTTCTCGCCATGGGGCTGGCGGTTGCTACAAGAAACTGGGTTGATGATGACTTTATGCGACCTGCGGATCTGGCAGACTCGCGCCTGTTACTGAATTTGATGGAGAAACAATTGCCGATTGTGGCAGAAGGCCGGATGCTCTGGCGGCAGCTGCGGCCGGGCTGGAACCTGGTATCGGTACCGGTGGACCGGGTTGAGGAATTACCCCACGACCTGGAAGAGTTTGCCGATCGGGCCGGCTATCTTGGACGGTCTCTGTACGGCCAGAACGATGGCTGGTTGATGCTGGGGCCAGTGCAGAGTGACGGCTATCTTTATATCGGTGTTTCCCGCCAGGTTTGGCAGAACTTTCTGGACGATAAACGCCGCTGGGTGGTGCCGGTCGTGATTGTAGTGGTGGTCACGCTGCTGTGTTTCTTGCTGGTCTGGAATCTGACGCTGCCAATGCGCCGTTTGCAACGGGTCGTGCGGCAAATGGCCGAAGGCAATTTTGATGTCACCGATCTGGCTGCTGATATCAGTCGCAAGGATGAAATTGGCGTATTGGTGGCCGAAGTGGCCAGCATGGCGGACGCTACCCAGCAGTTATTGGCCAGCCATCAACAATTATTACGTGATGTCTCCCACGAATTACGCTCACCGTTAACCCGTTTGCAAATTGCGCTGGGTATCGCCCGTAAAAAAGATCAGCAGCAGCTCGTTGCGGCAGAACATGACCGTATCGAACGGGCCGCGTTTCAGGTGGAAAATCTTATCAGCCAGATTCTGGATCTGGCTCGTTTGTCCCAGTTACGGGCCGGACAGCTGCAGCTGGAAGAACGCAGTCCTTGTGAGCAAGTGAATGGCTGGTTGCAGGATGCTGAGCTGGAGCTGGAATCCCGGCACATCAAGGTAACTTGCGACTGTTCCAAAGCACCGGCCCAGTGTTCCTGGGATTGGGTGCTGATTGAACGGGCGGTTGATAACCTGCTGCGTAACGCCATTCGGTATTCACCGGACGGTGGCTGTTTGTTGGTAGAAGTGGCTGAAGTGGGAGATCGTGTGGATATTTCGGTCATGGATCAGGGGCCTGGTGTGCCCGACGATATGCTGGAATCCATCTTTGCACCCTTTACCCAGGTTGATCATGCCCGCAGTCCCGGCGCTGGGGATATAGGCTATGGTCTGGGCCTGGCATTGGTCAGGCGAGTGGTGGAATTGCATGGCGGGAAAGTGGTCGCTGAAAACCGTCATCCTGGTCTGTGTGTTGCTCTACAACTACCAGTCGTTAATGTACCTACGACTTTTGTATGAATACTCTGGTCGAATCTTGCGGTAGATCAGGGCAATTCAAATCAGCGCAAAAGAACAGCAGTCGCCTGGAACATTTCAAGGATATAGTGGAAATACCCGGGGCTTTTTGCTATTAAGGGTGCCCCTTTCGCAATTGTTGTCTAATTGGACAACGCGTTATGCGTCGAGCCCAGGGATATTAACACCACAAAAAAAACGACTGGATGAGCACTATGTCAGAAGATCTCAAGCAAGCAGCTCTGGATTATCATCAATTTCCCAAACCGGGCAAAATCAGTGTCGAACTGACCAAACCTGCCGCCACCTCACGCGATTTGTCGCTGGCGTACAGCCCAGGTGTGGCTGAGCCGGTCAAGGAAATTGCTGCCGACCCTGAAAATGCCTACAAATATACCGGCAAAGGGAATCTGGTTGCCGTGATTACTGACGGTACCGCCATTCTGGGGCTGGGAAATCTGGGGCCACTGGCATCCAAACCCGTCATGGAAGGCAAATCTTTGCTATTCAAACGTTTTGCGGGCGTTGACTCTATCGATCTGGAAGTGGAAAGCGAAAGCCCACAAGCCTTTATCGATACCGTGCGTCGCATAGCGATTACTTTTGGTGGCATCAACCTGGAAGACATCAAGGCACCTGAGTGTTTTGAAATCGAACGCACCCTGATCGAACAGTGCGATATTCCGGTATTCCACGATGACCAGCACGGTACAGCAATCGTTACGGTTGCCGGTGCCATGAACGCATTGGAAGTTGTTGGTAAAAAAATCGAAGACGCCAAAATGTGTGTCGTCGGTGCCGGTGCTGCAGCAATCTCATGCTCCAAGCTGATGATTCTGGCCGGTATGAAACCAGAAAACATCTTTATGTGTGACCGCAAGGGCGTGATCCATTCCGGTCGTGATGACCTGAACCAGTACAAAGCCATGTTTGCTGTCGATACCGACAAACGCACCATTGATGATGCACTGGATGGCGCGGACATCTTCCTTGGTCTGTCTGGTCCGAACATGGTGACTGGTGAACAGATCAAGGCCATGGCAGCCGATCCGGTTATCTTTGCTTGCGCCAACCCGGTACCGGAAATCATGCCGGAAATCGTATGGGAAGCGCGTCCTGATGCCATCATGGCAACCGGTCGTTCTGACTATCCGAACCAGGTAAACAACGTACTGGGCTTCCCGTTCATTTTCCGTGGTGCTCTGGACGTACGTGCCAAGCGCATCAACGAAGAAATGAAACTGGCAGCAGCCAAGGCGCTGGCGGGTCTGGCGAAAGAGCCAGTGAGCCAGGAAGTGCTGGATGCATACGGTCTGGAGTCTCTGGCTTTTGGTCGCGAATACATCATTCCGAAAGCAGTCGATTCCCGTCTGTTGGGCGCGGTGTCTTTTGCCGTTGCACAAGCTGCGATTGAAACCGGTGTAGCAGCAGGCCCAATGCCTGCCAACTACCCGTTAAAAACGATTGCTGATATCTGATCTGGCGATTGTTTGATACAAAAAAACCGCCCCTCTTGCGAGGGGCGGTTTTTTTGTGGCCAGCGTTTTTGATGACACGGTTATCAGGCGTTGTGGCCAGCCATTGTTGTGATCAGGTGATCAGACGCTGTAACGCTGACGCAAGGCGTTGATACGATCTGTCAGTGGCGGGTGAGACGCGGCCAGCGCTGCCAGTTTGCCTTCACCAGCAATACCAAAGGCGACCAGCTCGCCATTCAACTCGCTGGGTTGGTCATAACTTTCCTGTAACCGTGCCAGCGCATTGATCATGGCGACCGGGCTGACCAGGTCAGCTCCGGCAATATCGGCACGATACTCACGACGACGACTGAACCAGGCGACAATAAACGACGCCAGGATGCCAAGCACAATTTCGGATACAAATGTGGCGATAAAAAAGCCGATGCCCGGCCCGTTTTCGTTTTTCAGAATAGCCTTGTCGACAAAATTACCAATAATACGGGCAAAGAACATTACAAAGGCGTTGATTACCCCCTGAATCAGGGCCAGCGTCACCATATCCCCGTTGGCAACGTGACCAATCTCATGGCCCAGCACGGCTTTTACTTCGTCTTTGCTCATGCGTTGTAGCAGGCCGGTTGAAACCGCCACCAGAGCATCGTTACGATTCCAGCCGGTGGCAAAGGCATTGGGTTGATGAGAGTTGAACACCCCCACTTCCGGCATGCCGATTCCAGCCTTGTCGGCCAGCTCTTGCACCGTGCTGACGAGCCATTGCTCGCTGGCGTTATGGGGAGATTCGATTACCTGGACGTTCATGCCGCGCTTGGCCATCCACTTGGACAGCAGCAAGGACACGGCAGAACCCGCCATACCAAACACCAGACAGAATATCAGCAGGTTGCCAAAATCCAGCCCTTGCTGTGAAAAGTAGCTGCCAACGCCGAGAATCGACAAGGTAATGCTGGCGACCAGAATCACCGCCAGGTTGGTGGCCAAAAACAGGATAATGCGCAACATGATATTCCTCCTGTGGAATGAATTAGGCGCAAATATGAACTCTCATTATGACCACAAGATTGAGACGATGACGGCGTAATTCAAGTAAAAGAATACGACAGCAAGAACGAAATCCGGTGCAGGATTGGTATCCGATGGAATATCCGTATAATGGCCGCGTCCCAGGGGGTGGCTGGATCAGCCTGAGACTTGCCAAATGGCATAAACCCCTAGAACCTGATCCGGTTAGTACCGGCGTAGGAATGGGCGAGTGCTGTGAGTTATTCCTGGCATATCGACAGTCTTTTTGTTGCTAAATGGATTAGCGACCTACGCGTTATCCTGTACATCAAACCGGGTCTCCTTTTTGAATTATTTAAGAGGACAGACCCAATGATATGTCGCAAGACACCTTTATTCCTGGCCGTATCCGCGGCTGTATTCACCCTGCCAACGTATGCCGACCAGTCTGCCATGGAAGAAGTGGTCGTGACGGCGGATTTTCGCCAGACCGATGTCCAGTCCATTCCGGAAGCAACGACCGTTGTTGGTGCGGCTGCTATTGAACAGCGCTCGGCGGATCATCTCGAAAGCCTGCTGGCGCTGGCTCCCAACGTCAACTTTACTTCCGGTGCTTCCCGGGGGCGTTTTTTCCAGATTCGCGGTATTGGTGAACGCAGCCAGTATGTGGACCCGGTCAACCCATCGGTGGGTTTGCGGGTTGATGGCATCGACATGACCGGGCTGGGCGGTGGTGCAGGTTTGTTTGATGTGCAGCAGGTCGAGGTCTTGCGCGGCCCACAAGGCACCCGTTTTGGTGCCAATGCCCTGGCCGGTATGATCAATATCGAAAGTAATGATCCAACAGAACAGTTTGAAGGCATGGTGTCGGGCAAACTGGGTAACTACAACACCAAAGCCCTCGGTGCCGTGGTGTCGGGGGAAGTCGGCCCGGGACTGAATATGCGCTTGTCGGCTCATCAGAACAGCTCGGATGGGTATATTCACAACGCTTACCTCGATCGTGATGACACCAACAATATCGATGAACAGCTGGTACGTCTGAAAGGCAATCTGGCGCTGGATGAGCGTAATACCCTGGCACTGACCTGGTTGTATATCGATGTGGATAACGGCTTTGATGCCTTTTCTCTCGATAATAACCGCACCACCTATTCCGATAATCCGGGTGTTGATCGGCAGAATACCCATGCCGCCGCCCTGACCTGGACATCGGAAATGGCCGAGGCGTTTGATCTGCGCGTGCATGCCTCTGGCAGCAACGGCAACACCGAATACAGCTACGACGAAGATTGGGCTTATGGCGAATACGATGGCACCACCGACAACATCTGTGTAACGCCGGGCACTTGTTTGGCCAATCAAGGAGGGTATAGCTCTACTGACCAGTATCTGCGCGACCACCGCCGCCGTGAACTGGACGTGCGCTTGACCTCTACCGAAGCAGGACAATTGTTCTCCGGTTCGACCGACTGGGTTGTGGGTGTATATCGTATGACCCGCTCAGAAGATATGACCCGCTTCTATACCTGGAATACGGAGACCTTTTTCAGTGACCTCAACACCGCTTCCACGGCGGTCTACGGTGAATTGTCCGTTCAAGCCAGTGACGACCTGGTGGTAACGACGGGTGTGCGCAGTGAACAGTGGAACACCGACTATGACGACAGTAACGCCATTAACAATGACCGCACTGAAAGCTTGTGGGGCGGTAAAGTGGCGCTGGAATACCTGCTTAATAGCAACCAGCTGGCTTATGCGTCATTGGCGCGTGGTTATAAAGCCGGTGGGGTGAATACCGACCAAGACATCAGCGAAGACCATCGCACTTTCGATACCGAGTTTAATAATGCGCTGGAAGCCGGATTAAAATCCAGCCTGCTCGACGACACCTTACGCACTCGTGTAGCGGCCTTTTATATTCAGCGTAAAGACCAGCAAGTCAAAAGTTCGTTGGCGGTACAAAACGAAGATAACAGCGGTATCAGCTTCCAGGACTATCTGGCCAACGCCGCCGAAGGGGTTAACTACGGTCTGGAACTGGAAACCGACTGGGCACTCAGTGAACAGCTGAACTGGACTTTCAGTGGTGGCTGGTTACAAACCAAGTTTATCGACTATCAGTACGAAACCGCCGATGGCACCTTCAGCATGAACGGTCGTGAGCAGGCTCAGTCGCCGACGTACAGCTTTGCCAACAGTCTGGCTTATGCGGTTGGCAACGGCCTGACGTTGGTACTGGAAAACGAAGCCAAAGACAGCTTCTACTTTTCCGACAGTCATTATGAAGAATCCACCGCCTATGTCATGTGGCATGCCCGGGTGGCGTATGATGGTAGCAATTACCAGCTGGCCGTGTACGGCCGTAACCTGACCGATGTCGAGCAGGAAGTCCGTGGTTTCCACTTTGGTAATGACCCCCGTGACGGCTACACCAACGAGCGCTGGGTACAGTATGGCGACCCGCGACTGGTTGGCGTGGAAGGCAAATACTATTTCTGACCGGTTGTTTATTCAGGCCAGTCACTGCTGACTGGCCTGTGCTTTATTCCCGTAATTCCATCCTAATCTCAGGAGTACCGTATGGAACTTTCCGTTGATATCAGCGCATACCCATTGGCAGACAAATATATCCCCGCGATCAAAGACTTTATCGAGCGTCTGCAAGGGACCGAAGGACTGACCGTGGTGTGCAACACCATGTGCACCCAGGTGTTTGGTGACTACGATCTGGTCATGAATACCATTGCCGCAGAAATGAAACACTCGTTCGAAACCTATGGCAAAGCCATTTTTGTCTATAAGATGATCCCGGGTGTGAATCTGGACCCTGCGCTCAAGCCACACGGCTAGGCTTGGGGGTTGGGTTTGAGGGCCAGGTTTAAGGGGTGTTGTGGGAACAGGATTGGATGCCTCGGTGGCGGTGATCAACCGCTGTACTGACACCACGACCAGAGCCGCTGAACCATCACGACCAGCACGACCAAGACCAGAACCACAGACACCAAATCATCGCCACGACCCTGTAACGCCCATAAGGCGCTGCTCTGGTTGTGCGAGACAACTCCGAGGTAATCCAATCCGATGGATAACATAGTGAGCCAGATGACAGCTGCTCTGGCTGCCCAAAGCCTCCCCGAGGTCATTGCCGTGGTGCTGGGGCTTGCTTATCTGGTACTGGCCATGCGTCAGAGTAACTGGTGCTGGTATGCGGCCTTTGGCAGTACTGCTATTTTCAGCTGGTTGTTCTGGGATGTCAGCTTGCTGATGGAATCGGCGCTGAATGTCTATTATCTGCTGATGGCCCTCTATGGCTGGTGGGCCTGGCAGCATTCCGCTGCGGATGAAACCACCGAAGAACTGCCAATCCAGCGCTGGAACCTGACACAGCATATGCTGACACTGGCGGCCATTGCTGGGCTGACATTGGTGAGTGGTGCCTTGTTACACAGTAATACCAGCGCGGTCATGCCCTATCTGGATTCCTTTACCACCTGGGGCGCGGTGATCACTACCTGGATGGTGACTCGTAAAGTGCTGGAAAACTGGCTTTACTGGATTGTGATCGATGCCGTGGCGATTTATCTGTATATCGACCGTGAGTTGTATCTGACCGCCACCCTGATGGCTATTTATGTGGTGCTGGCTGCCATCGGCTGGTTTGTCTGGCATAAGGATTATCGTGACCAGAGTGTGCGGCACAACCATCGGGATGCACCCGATTGGCAGCAAGTTTGAGCTGGCTGTTTCTCCCCTGCACTGAGCCGCCACACGACGCTCAGTGTCAGCATATTCTGGCGGAATGGCAGAACTGGGACCTGTGTGATCACGCCCCTGGTGTGGATGACATGGTGTTGATGACCGGCGGCCTGACCAATCGTAGCTGGGCACTGACACTGGATTCTGGCGAATACGTGGTACGGCTCAGTGCAGCCAACAGCCAGTCGCTGGATATATGTCGTGAAACCGAATACCGCATTCAACAGCGGGCCGCCCAGGCTGGTCTGGCACCCCGGATACGTTACCGCAGTGCCGATGACAGTTACTGGATCGTCGACCGGGCCGATGGCCCGGAGCTGTCGGAGTGTATGCGCGGTAGCATCAGCACTGAACTGATGACCATACTGGCGCAACAACTGACCCGGCTTCATACCTTGCCCTTCGGTCCAGATTTGCCTGAGCTGCATGTGGCGGTCAAGGCCGAGCACTACTGGCGTGCCATTGAAGTTCGCTGGCCCGGAGACTGGAGCCAGCAGCGATTACCGTTGCAGCACTTGCTGGCCGAGGCGCCAGGTCCAGAACGGGCGCTGTGTCATATGGACCCGAACCCGCTTAACTGGCGCTTGCATCAGGGACGCTGGATTCTGATCGATTGGGAATATGCCGCGGTGGGCCATCCTTGCTGGGATATCGCCGGGTTGGCAGTATCAGCCAACATGAAAGCAGAGCAGCAACAGCAGTGGTGCGCTCTGTTTGGCATTGATGTCATGGGGAAGGATTGGCAACGGGCCTTGCTGCAAGAGCACTATTTTGCGGTGCTCTGGTATGGCGTACAGGGCATGATCGACCAGCCCCGGCTGGTGGCCGAGCTCGACGAGCTGCATCGTGCGGCTCGCCGACTGGACTGACCCGCAGCAAGCCGGGCTCCACGGCCCGTCGTATTAAGCGGCGGGCTGGGCGGCCTGGCGTCTGCGGCACAGTTTGTCGCGGTATTCCGCCGGATCCTTGCTGATCGCCATTTGCCCGTCGGCGGCGGTCAGCTGGGCTGACTGCAGCTGTTGGGTCAATATCCGGCTGAGCCAGAATCTCAATGCCGCGCCACGCAAGGCCATTGGCCAAAGCGCCTGTTCGGCTTCAGTGAACGGTCGTACCGACTGATAACCCTCCAGCAAGGCCTCCAGCAAGTCGTACTGCCAGTTACCATGGCTGTCGCAACACCAGTCGTTGGCAGCAATGGCAAGGTCAAAAATCCAGGCGTCCTGACAAGCGTTATACAAATCCAGAATGGCCCCCAGTTTCGGGCCAGCAGCGGTATTTTCAAACAACACGTTATCGTGGAACAGATCACCGTGAATCCAGCCATGGGGTAACGCCAGCCAGTCTCCCCGGATCTGTTGCTGCTGCTGGATCTCATCTCGCAACAGGGCCATATCGGCTTCATTCAGGACATGGGTCAGTGTGCCCGCCATATAGGTCCACCAGTCGAGACTGCGACTGTTGGGGCGCTGGACATCAAGGTCTGCTGCCGCCAGATGCAATTGTGCCAGTCCGGCGGCGGCCTGGCGGGCATGACTGGCGGTTGGGTGTTCGACATGCTCGCCCGCCAGACGCGGACACAGAATTGCCGGTTTGTGTTCCAGGGAAAACAGCCACTGGCCATCACGATTGGCGATGGGTGCGGGCACGGGTAACGATGACGATTGCCCGGCAGCATTGGCGCGGCCAAGATGATTGGCCAGCGCAACAAATTGCTCGACTTCATCGGCAGCATGGTGCTCAAACAACGTCAGCACAAACTCGCCGGCCGTGGTAGTGACAAAGTAATTGGTATTTTCAATACCTCCGGCGATGCCGCGCAAAGACAGCAGCGAGCCGAGCTCGAATTGTTCGAGCCAGACGGCCAGAGTGGATTGTGGGACGGGTGTATAGACAGACATAACGTGATTATATCACCAGCGGAAGATAACCCATTTGGGTACGACGATATCGGGATTGTCTTTGCGGACAAAGTTATCCCCTTGAGATTCTGGTACCAGGTAATACGGCTTGCCTACTTTGGGCTCGACCTTGATTTCAACCAGTTCGCCATTGACCCGGAACTCATAAAAGGTTTTGTCGCCATCATTACGGATGGTAACAGACTCTCCACTTG
This sequence comes from Oceanobacter sp. 4_MG-2023, assembly GCF_030689165.1. Taxonomy (NCBI): domain Bacteria; kingdom Pseudomonadati; phylum Pseudomonadota; class Gammaproteobacteria; order Oceanospirillales; family Oceanospirillaceae; genus Oceanobacter; species Oceanobacter sp. 4_MG-2023. Next base: position 299,629 of record NZ_JAUYVV010000003.1, read on the forward strand.
GGTCGGCCGCAAAGCCAACGCTCGAAAACAGCGCTGAAGCCAGAGTAACACCCAGCACCACGGTGGCACGACGGAGGTTCAGACGAGTCGGGGTCTTCATGTTAGGATGCCTTTCAATTTCAATTCTTCCTTATTGTATGCCGACCCGGACGTGAACCCCAGCGCCAGCGGCCGGATTTTGCCGAGTCTACAGGAATTCTGTTATGCCCAAGTCTGTTGTTCTTATCGACGGATCTTCCTATCTGTTCCGTGCCTTTCATGCCATTCCACTGCTGACCAATTCACGCGGTGTGCACACCAATGCAGTGAAAGGCGTGATCAGCATGATCAAACGACTGCAAAAAGACTATCCCGATGCCCAGATGGTGGCGGTGTTTGATGCCAAAGGCAAAACCTTTCGTAACGATATGTACCCGGAGTACAAAGCCAATCGCCCGCCAATGCCGGACGAGCTGCGCGAACAAATCGCCCCCATCCATGACATCATCCGCGCCATGGGCCTGCCGCTGCTGATTGTCGACGGTGTGGAAGCCGACGACGTTATCGGCACGTTGGCGGCCCAGGCCGAAGCCAGCCAGTGTCAGGTGGTTATTTCCACTGGCGACAAGGACATGGCGCAGCTGGTAGACCCGCATGTGTCATTGATCAACACCATGACCAGCACCTTTCTGGATGTCGACGGGGTGAAGGAAAAATTTGGCGTACCTCCAGAGCATATCATCGACTACCTGGCGCTGATGGGCGACAAGGTCGATAACATTCCCGGCGTGCCCAAGGTTGGTGAAAAAACCGCCGTCGGGCTGGTGGCTGGATTAGGCTCGCTGGAAACCATCTACGCCAATCTGGATCAGGTCAAGACCCTCAGCTTCCGTGGTGCCAAAACCCTGGCGCCAAAGCTGGAAGAACACAAGGACCAGGCCTTTCTGTCGAAAGAGCTGGCCACCATCAAATGTGATGTCGAGCTGCCGCAATCGCTGGGAGAGCTGCACAGTACGACAACCGACACCGATGCCTTGCTGGCGCTGTATCAGAGCATGGAATTCAAAGCCTGGATCGCCGAGTTATCGGAGGCATCCAGTAACCCGCCCGAAGCCAACAGCTCTGACAGCCGACCCTCAAGTGCCAGCGCTGAACAGCCGTTGGCAACCGCTGCTGACGCCGCCACGGAAGTGGATGTCCCGACCGTCAGTGCTGAACCGGGTGAATACGAGCTGGTGCTGACGCAGGCCGACCTCGACCGCTGGGTTGAGCAGCTCAAAGCCAGTGAACTGTTTGCTTTCGATACCGAAACCACCTCGCTTAACTACAAAGACGCCCGCATTGTGGGCGTCTCGTTTGCGGTGGAAGCCGGCCAGGCTGCTTACGTACCATTGGCACATGATTATGACGGCGCACCGGAACAGCTCGACCGCGACACCGTATTGGCACAACTCAAGCCGCTGCTGGAAGATAACAACCACAAAAAAGTCGGCCAACACATGAAGTACGACGCCCACGTACTGGCCAACCACGGTATTCACCTGCAAGGGGTGCAGTTCGATACCCAGCTGGAAAGCTATGTGCTGGATTCCGTCGCGACCCGTCATGATATGGACAGCCTGGCGTCAAAATATCTGGAATATCAAACCACCTCGTTTGAAGACGTGGCGGGCAAGGGCGTCAAACAAAAAACCTTTAATCAGGTTGAACTCGATATGGCCGGGCCATACGCCGCCGAAGATGCCGATATCACCCTGCGTCTGCATCAGACCCTGTGGCCCCAACTGCAAAATCAGGGCGCATTGGCGAAGGTTTTTACTGACATAGAAATGCCCGTTATGCCGATCCTTACGGCGATGGAATCCCTCGGGGCACTGATTGATGCCGACAAACTGCATGAGCAAAGCGCCGAGCTGGAGCAAAAACTGCAGCAGCTGGAGCAGCAGGCTCACGACGTGGCGGGGCAAGTCTTTAACCTTGGGTCGCCCAAGCAGCTGGGTGAAATCCTGTATCAGAAACTCGGCTTGCCCGTGAAAAAGAAAACCCCGAAAGGGGCACCGTCAACGGCGGAAGAAGTGCTGCTGCAGCTGGCGGAAGAAGGCCATGAACTGCCCAAAATCATCCTCGAAAACCGGGGGTTGGCGAAATTAAAAAGCACCTATACCGACAAGTTACCCACCATGATTGCTGGCTCGACCGGGCGGGTGCACACCTCCTACCATCAGGCTGTGGCTGCCACCGGGCGCTTGTCGTCCAGTGATCCGAACTTACAGAATATTCCGATTCGTTCTGAGGAAGGCCGCCGTATTCGTCAGGCATTTATCGCGCCGTCAGGCTACCGGCTGGTGGCGGCAGATTACTCCCAGATTGAACTGCGCATCATGGCGCACCTGTCGGGTGATGACGGTTTGTTGAAAGCCTTCAGCGAAGGCCGGGATGTACACCGGGCTACCGCGGCAGAAGTCTTTGGTGTTGATGAAGCCGACGTCACCGACAACCAGCGCCGCAGCGCCAAGGCGATCAACTTTGGTTTGATTTATGGCATGTCGGCGTTTGGGTTGGCAAAGCAGCTGGGCATTGGCCGTGGCGAAGCCCAGGATTACGTCAACCTCTACTTCGAACGTTACCCCGGTGTGCGGGAATATATGGACAACACCCGTGAACACGCCAAAGACCTGGGCTATGTCGAAACCATCTTTGGCCGTCGTCTGTACCTGCCAGAAATAAAATCCCGCAACGGCCAGCGTCGTCAACACGCAGAACGTACCGCGATCAACGCGCCGATGCAGGGCAGCGCCGCCGACATTATCAAGCGCGCCATGATTCGGGTCGCCAACTGGCTGCCGGATTCCGGGTTTGATGCCCGCATGGTCATGCAAGTGCACGATGAACTGGTGCTGGAAGTACGCGCAGAAGAAGCGGATGTATTTGCTGAAGCCCTGAAACAGCAAATGCAGGGCGCGGCTGAATTACGGGTACCGCTGCTGGTGGAAGCCGGGATCGGTGACAACTGGGATGAGGCTCACTGAGCCTCGCTGTTCTACGGCGCTTGTGGTCTGAGTCATCAGGAGAGCGGTGATCAGCAGGCGCCATCGTTCTGCACTGGCTTGACGGTATCGACTGCGAAAACCTGTCATGCCAAGGCTCGACCGAACGATACCGAATGGAATCCCGTGCACTCGCCTTTGAACTCGCCTCTCACTCTCTGTGGGCGATTTTGTCTTATCTACGACAATGTCGGGTTTCTCTCCTGCCGATCCTTGCCACCGCCATCCGCAGAGATTGGCTGTTGGAAGTGGGATGGCGCTGCTGACGTGAGGTTCTGATGGTTTTGGATTGACTGGTCCGGTTGGTCTGACTTGTGCTTCGTTATATATAAAATTATATAACGGTAGGAATATTGTATGGTTTCATCGAAATGGACTCACCGCCTGACAGCGACACTGGTTGCCATGCTGATGTTGGGGTGTTCTGCCCGGATATGGGCCGTCGAGCTGAAAGTTTACGCAGGTGCCGGTTTACGACCGGCCATCGATGCTCTGGTACAGGAGTACCAACGTCAAAGCGGTGATCAGGTACGAGTGGAATACGGAGGCTCGGGCGCAATCCTGACGCGTTATCAACTCAGCCATCAGGGAGATGTGTTTATCCCCGGCTCACGAATGTACTTCGATAAACTGGCGGGAGAGGTGCTCTCGGTACACGACATTGTGGCGCACACTCCGGTGATTGGCGTCAGTCTCCGCCGAGGTGCCAATGTCCAGCGCCTGGATGACCTGACCCAGCCCGGCCTTCGAGTAGCATTGGGAGACCCGAAAGCCATGGCGCTGGGGCGCACTGCCGAACATATTCTGAATGCTTCCGGACAGGGAGACGCCATTCGTCGTAACACGGTGATGCGGGCAGGGACGGTCAAGCAACTGGCGATGTACTTGGTTCAAGGGGAGGTGGACGCTGCCATCATTGGACGTACCGAAGCCTTTCTGGACGCTGGGCATATCCGCATGGTGGCCATTCCAGAGCATTTGTATCAACCCGAAATCGTTGCTGCCGGGGTGCTGAAAAGCAGCCAACACCCGGATCAGGCCCAGGCCCTGGTGGATTTTCTGACCTCCGCAGAGGGGGTTGCCGGGTTTGAAAAGGTCGGGTTTTTACCTATCCAATCCACCTGGCAAGCTTCGCAGGCAGCAACAAAATGAACTGGCTTGGGCTGCTGTTTGCACTGCCGCTGGTGCTGATGGCGCTGGTAATTATTGGGGTTGTGGGAGCCCTGGTGAGCTATTTGTCACCGGGCGACTTGCAGAGTGCGCTGCTGTCGGAAGAAACCCTGTTTGCTGTCGGGATGAGTCTGCAAACCTCGTTATTATCGCTGGCGCTGGCATTGCTGTTGGCGGTACCGGCGGCTCATTGTCTGGCACGACAGGCATTTCCCGGCAAAGCAATGGTGGAGACCTTACTGGATTTACCCATGGTAACGCCGCCGCTGGTTGCCGGGGTCGGCTTGTTGTTTTTGCTGGGCTACCAAAGCCCGGTCGGAGCTGCGTTGGCGGCGGCGGGTATCAATCTGCTGTTTTCTCCTGCCGGTATTGTGCTGGCGCAAACGTACGTCGCGGCTTCTATTATCGTGCGTACGGCGCGAGCGGCATTTGCCAGCGTGGATCAGGATTACGCGCGTATGGCCTGGACGCTTGGCTTATCACCCGGATGGGCATTTTTACTGGTAGAAATCCCGATGGCAGCCCGAGGCTTGGTGACTGCGGCAGTCTTGGGGTGGGCACGGGCTCTGGGGGAATTTGGAGCCACCTTGATGGTGGCCGGAGCGACACGGATGTATACCGAAACACTGCCGATGGCTGTGTACCTGAATATTGCCAGCGGTGAAACCGGTCTGGCGGTTGCCTGTGCCCTGATTTTGCTGGGGCTGGCGTTTCTGTTGCTTTTGGCAACCCGCCTGGTGGACAGGGATACGCCAAAGGAGGTGGAATATGTCGGCCGTGGCGCTTGAAAAAATCAGCAGCCGGATTCTGCATGAGGTTTCCCTGAATGTGGCCGATGGAGAAGCGGTGGCGATCCAAGGGCCGTCCGGCTCTGGAAAAAGTACCTTGCTGAAAGTGGTGGCCGGTTTGGTTGCCCATCAGGGGCGCGTCTTGTTTGATGATACCGCGGTACATGGCTGGGCACCTCACCGCCGACGGCTGGGGTATCTGAGCCAGGATTTGCATTTGTTCCCGCATCTGACGGTACGGCAGAATGTCTGGCTGTCTCTGGCATTCGGGTTTGACCATCAGGGTTCTCGCGCCGAGCGGATTGAAGAGGCCCTGTGTCTGGCCCGCGCGCAACATTTGCACAACCGTTATCCCGCCCAGCTGTCTGGTGGCGAACGGCAACGGGCTGCTCTGGCCCGTTGTCTCGCCCGGCGGCCGGGCGTGCTGTTGCTGGATGAGCCGTTTTCAAGCCTGGATCTGGGGAATCGGCACACCATCTGGCGTGACTTGAATGCACTGCGACGGCCGTTGCAAATGACCTTGTTGCTGGTCACTCATGATGAAACTGAAGCGCAGGTATTGGCAGATCGTACGGTTTGGCTGCAGCATGGCCAGATTGTGTCGAGGTGATTATTCCATGCTGTGCTCCAGCCTGGCGGCCAGAGGTTCTGGGAGATGGTAAAAAAGACCCGGGCGTTATGGAAATCACGACCGGGTCAACTTCGGATTCTGGGGGAATGACCGAAGACTGGAAACCAGTCGCCTGTTCCAGTATTCCGTGCGGGGAACTGTCCCACTGTACTGCATAAGCACACAGATAGTGCGGTTGCTGGCCGCCACCATACTGCGTTTACAGTGATATGTGACTCAGTTCTCGATCAACCGTTTCCGAGTGCAGCCAGGCTATCTGGATGCTCAGTCATCACCGGAATCAGAATCGTTTTGGGCAGCCGCAGGCAGGTCAGTAATGCCCGGGTCGATATCATCTTCAGGATCAGCGCCAACCGTATCGCCCGGTGGCAAGAACCACTGGTTAAGACGCCGTTTCAATTCCTCCAGTCCATCGCCATTCAGCGATGAAAACATCTGCACGGATACATCTGTTGAGCTGTCACGTACCGCTTGCTGGACCTTTAGCAACGTGCTTTTGGCAGCCCCTCGTTTGAGTTTGTCGGATTTTGTCAGTACCAGATGGAGAGGCATACCGTTATCATTGGCCCATTCCAGCATGCGCTGGTCGTAATCGGTCAGTGGATGACGTATATCCATTAGTAGTACCAGGCCGACCAGCGCTTCGCGTTTTTGCAAATAATTGCCGAGCTCTTTTTGCCAGGCATTTTTGACGCCAATAGGCACCTTGGCATAGCCATAGCCTGGCAAGTCAACCAGGGCCAGCGGCAGTTCACCGAGCTGAAAATAGTTGATCAGCTGGGTTCGACCGGGTGTTTTACTGGTTCGGGCCAGTTTTTTCTGCCCTGTCAGCCGGTTGAGTGCACTGGATTTCCCTGCATTGGAGCGGCCTGCAAAGGCGACTTCACGCGTGATTTCGCCAGGGCATTGGCTCAATGTGGCGGCGCTACGAAGGTAGTTGGTCTTGGTGTAAGTCAATGAATCCTGATTTGGCATAGGGTAAACGTAATGACCGTCCGGTTTTTGATGATATATAATGCTGGGCCTTTGAATGGCGCAGCCAGTCTAGCACAGGGTGTAACATTCCGGGCGGAGTCTCTGATGCACGCCGAGCAGAGTAAAAAATTAGCCTGATATTATAACGACTGATGAGAGAGAACGTCACAATGACCAAACTTCTGACCCTGCTTGCGGTATCAGCTGCCGCCATGTCTGCCAACGTTAACGCATTTGATGCGGAAGCCAAATACAATACCTCTTGTGGAGCGTGCCATGCTCCACAAGTTGCGCCAATGATCGGCTCACCTACCGCTTTTGATGCGGCAGCCTGGGCTCCTCGATTGGAAAAAGGTATGGATACACTGGTAAGCCACGTAACCAACGGTTTTAATGCCATGCCTCCACGCGGACTTTGCATGGATTGTTCCGCAGAAGACTATAAAGCGCTGATTACTTACATGTCGACGCCCAAATAAAGCAGCAGTGACAAACGTCGACTGCGACGACAAGAATTAACTTACTAACTGGATCTGACGATGAAAAACCTGTTGATTAGCCTGATTGTTTCAGCCGGACTGATGTCCGCGGCCCAAGCTGGTGAAGCGGCCTCCGCCTACCAGGGCGATGCCGATGCCGGCAAAGCAAAATCTGCTACCTGTGCTGCTTGCCACGGGGCAGACGGTAACAGCATGGTGCCAACATTCCCCAAACTGGCTGGGCAGGGCAAGGTGTACCTTGCCAAGCAGCTCCAGGATATTCGTGATGGACGTCGTCAGGTGCTTGAAATGACAGCCTTTGTTGCCGGACTGAGCGACAACGACATTGCCGACTTGGCCGCTTACTTCAACTCCCAGGCACCTAGCGGTGGCGGAGCCAAAGAAGAACTGGTTGAACTGGGCGAAAAAATCTACCGCGCCGGCATCGAAGAAAAAGGCGTACCAGCCTGTATGGCGTGCCACGGCCCAAGCGGCAAGGGCATCGAACTGGCAGCCTTCCCCATGCTGTCAGGTCAGCATGAAGCCTATATCTCCAAACAGCTGCATGATTTCAGCTCCGGTGCCCGTACCAACGACGGTGACAGCCGTATGATGCGAGCTACCTCATACCGATTGCACGATTCTGAAATCGAAGCGGTCTCGTCCTATATTCAGGGCCTGCGTTAAGCACGCTAACGAAAAAAAGCGGCTTCGGCCGCTTTTTTTCTGCGCCTGGGTTGGGGAACCACAGCAGGCCATCTGAGCAAAAAACGCCAACGGCGGAATGAATATCCTGCTTTGCCAGACAGTAGTTGAACCTTTGTTCAAAATCGCACCTAATTGGCAAATCTGAATCGCGACTTTAACCCTGACTGGAGATTTCTATGCTTTCGCTGATCAAACAATGGATAGCAGTACCCCTGCTGTTGATTAGCTCACTCACTTTGGCGGCAGAATACGAAGCCGGAGTGCATTACGACGTTTTGGCCGAGCCTGTGCCTGTTATGGCCGATGGCAAAGTACACGTGGAAGAAGCCTTCTGGTATGGCTGCCCACACTGCTTCCACCTGGACAGCTTTCTGGGCAAATGGGAAAGCACCTTGCCTGCAGATGTTGAATTTACCCGCGTTCCTGCCATGTTCGGTCGTGCCTGGGTTGCACACGCGCAGTTGTTCTATGTAGCCGATGTGCTGGGTATTCTCGACCAGGTACACACGCCGATTTTCCGAGCCATCAACCTGGAAAAACAACGCCTGCTGGATAAAGACGACCAACGCGATTTTCTGGTCAAAAACGGCGGCATTACCGCAGCCCAGTTTGACAAGGCGTACGACAACTTTGCCGTCAAATCCCGCATGAGCCAGGGTGACAAACGTATCCGCTCATTCAACATCAGCGGTGTACCGGCATTGATAGTACAAGGTAAATACGTTGTGTCTGCCAGTACTGCCGGTGGCCAGGATAAAATGACATCCGTTGTGGATTATCTGGTCGAAAAAGAACGCAGCGCCAAATAACCGTAACTGATAACAACCCGCGCACCGGCAGAATAGCCGCTGGTGCGCGGTGCTCCCCGATCAACCACCATCACCATGCTTTCTCCTCTTCTTCGCGTGGCCCTCACGCACCAGAACCAGCGCCCGGATACCGGTATTCCAGACGAACCTGACACAGCGAATATAGCGGAGTGTGGTAATCTTTCGCCTTCCAGTTCAGCGCGTCGGATTATCTTCAGGAGTATATGGTATGTGTGGCATTGTCGGAGCAGTAGCCCAGCGGGATGTAGTCGAAATATTGCTGGAAGGCTTGCGTCGTCTCGAATACCGGGGCTATGACTCTGCTGGCGTCGCCATTCTCGACGCCACCCAACCGGCACCGGCACTGACCCGGGTGCGACGACTGGGCAAGGTGCAGGAACTGGCCAATGCCATCGCTGCAACCGGCTTGCCCGGAGGACTGGGCATTGCCCATACACGCTGGGCCACCCACGGCGAACCCTCCGAAGCCAACGCCCATCCCCATATCTCCGGGGATATTGCCGTCGTTCACAACGGCATTATTGAAAACCACGCCAGTCTGCGCCGGGAATTACAAGCCGACGGCTACCACTTTGAATCCCAGACCGATACCGAAGTGATCGCCCACCTGATCGCCCGAGCAGTAACCTCCGGAGAGTCTTTGCTGGCCGCCGTCAAACAGGTACGCCAACGTCTGGAAGGCGCTTACGGCATGGTCGCCGTGAACCGCGCCACTCCCGACCGCATGGTCGTTGCCCGTTCCGGCAGCCCGCTGGTGATTGGTTTCGGGATTGGCGAACACTTTGTCGCCTCCGACCAGCTCGCACTGCTGCCAGTAACCCGCAAATTTGCCTTTCTCGAAGAAGGCGACGTGGCCGAGATCACCCGCCAGAGTGTGCAGATATTCAACATCGACAACGAAGCCGTTGAACGAGAGACCCGCGAAACCTCAGTCGAACACGACGCCGGCGACAAAGGCGAATATCGCCACTACATGCTCAAGGAAATCCACGAGCAGCCCCAAGCCATCGCCAACACCCTCGAAGGACGCCTGCACAACGGCCAGCTCAACCTTGAAGCCCTGGGTGACCTCAGTGGCATCGACAACGTCCAGATCATCGCCTGCGGCACCAGCTACCATGCTGGCGTAACTGCCCGCTACTGGATCGAAGCCCTGGCCGGACTCAGCTGCAACGTCGAAATCGCCTCCGAATTCCGCTATCGCCAGCCCGTCGTCAGACCCAACACCTTGCTGGTAACCATCTCCCAGAGCGGTGAAACGGCAGATACGCTGGCAGCACTGAAACTGGCTAAACAACTGGGGTTTCGCAAAACCCTCTCCATTTGCAATGTACCCGGCTCCTCGCTGGTGCGTGAATCCGATATGGCGCTGATGACTCGCGCCGGTGCCGAAATTGGCGTTGCCTCCACCAAAGCTTTTACCACCCAGCTCACCGCATTGTTACTGCTTACAGCCGGGCTGGCACAACAACACCCCGATGCCGATGCCATTCAGCAGCGCATCGCCACCGCCCTGGCCCAACTGCCAGGACTGATCCAGCAAGCACTGAAAATGAACGACCAGATCGAACAACTGGCCGAACGCTTCGCCGACAAACACAACGCCCTGTTCCTTGGCCGTGGCGACCAATACCCCATTGCCATGGAAGGCGCGCTCAAACTCAAGGAAATTTCCTACATCCACGCCGAAGCCTATGCCGCCGGAGAGCTCAAACACGGCCCGTTGGCACTGATCGACGCCGAAATGCCCATTGTGGTGGTAGCGCCCCATAACGACCTGGTCGAAAAACTCAAATCCAACATCGAAGAAGTCCGCGCCCGGGGCGGCGAACTCTACGTCTTTGCCGGACAAGCCACCGAAATCACCCCCGCCGACAACATGATCGTACTGTCGATGCCCGCCTGCGACGACCTGATCGCCCCGATTGTCTACACCCTGCCGCTGCAACTGCTCAGCTACCACGTGGCCATTATCAAAGGCACCGACGTCGACCAGCCGAGGAACCTGGCCAAAAGCGTGACGGTGGAGTGATCGGGGTGGTGTAGAGGGCACCAACCCGGTACGACAGTCAGCCCTTCGCTGCTTTTCGGAAAATCCCGGGTGCCGAGTGGTTAACGGACAAGCGGTGGGTAAAAACCCAGTAACAGGGAGACGGATTACACATGAACGAATTTACCGCTGAAGAGTTACTGGAGCAGCTGCAACTGCTGGATGAATGCACGCGTATTGAAGCCAAGCGCGGCTCGGACATTGGCAGTTCCGTGATGCAAACTATCTGCGCCTTTGCTAACGAGCCTGGCCTGGGTGGAGGTTACCTGCTGTTGGGGGTATCGGAGCCAGACCAACAGCACGACCGGTTTTATGTGTGCGGTGTCAGCAATACCGATCAGCTGTTAGGGCAGTTGCAAAACAACTGCCGTGAACAGTTTGAGCAGAGTATCCCGGTGTCTGCAGAAGCTGTTCAGCTTGAAGGAAAAACCTTGATTCTGGTCTTTGTGCCCGAGTTGGAGCCAGCAGCCAAACCCAGTACATTCAAGGGTAAATTCGATAGCAAGAACAAGCGCAAAACCGGTGTCTGGCGGCGCGGTCTGAACGGCGATTACGAATGTACCCAGTCCGAGCTGGAACCTTTACTGCTGGCCAAAAGTGGCTTGGGTTTTGAGCAGGTAATTCTGCCTGATGCCGAATGGGATGACCTCGATCCGGATGTGATTGCACTGTATCGCCAGTTGCGTGCGCGTGTGCGTCCTTATGCTGAGGAGTTACAGGCTAACGATCAAGAGATGCTGCGGGCACTGAATCTGGTCAAGAAACAAAACGGCGAGTGGCTGCCAAATGTGGCAGGTTTGTTAATGATGGGAAAACCGTTGGCACTGCGCCGCTTGTTGCCGTCGGTGCGGGTTGATTACGTTCGCAGCAGTGGCGTTCAATGGGTTGAAGACCCGGAACAGCGGTTTCAGACTACACTGGATCTGCGTGAACCCTTGCTGCGTCTGATTCCCAAACTGGAAGCCGCCATTCTGGATGATCTGCCCAAACACTTTCGTCTACCGGAAGGCAGTACCCAGCGCAGTGATCAGCCACTGTTACCGCAAAAGGTTGTTCGGGAAGCCGTAGTAAACGCCCTGATGCATCGGGATTATCAGGTGCAGCAGCCCATTCTGGTGGTGCGCTACAGTAACCGTATCGACATCCGTAACGCAGGATATTCACTCAAACCAGAAGCCATGTTAGGTGAAATGGGTTCAAAGCTGAGAAACCCTGTGATTGCTGCCGTGTTATACGATCTGAGTTTTGCGGAAACGAAAGGCTCCGGGATTCGTACCATGCGTAATCTGCTGCAGCAGGTTGGATTGACAGCTCCGGTATTCTCCAGCCATGTGATTGCCAATGAGTTTCAGGCTACATACCTGCTGCATCACCTGTTGGGTGAAGACCAGCTGGCGTGGCTTAGCCAGTTCAAACAGCTGCAACTGACGAATGATGAAGCCAGAGCCCTGATTCTGGCGAAGGAAACCGGTGCGGTCGATAACGCTGGTCTGCGTGCTGTAACCGGGCTGGATACATTGGCGGCCAGTCAGGTGCTAGGTAGGTTGCATCATCAGCATTGCTTGTTGGTGAAGGGAGGCGCAGGACCAGCAACCTATTATCAGCTGGCTGATTGGACATCTGATGCTGATGAATTGTCTCTATTTGGAAGTCAGGAAGCGGCAAATACAAGTGACCTCGAGGCAAATACAAGTGACCTCGAGGCAAATACAAGTGACCTCGAGGCAAATACAAGTGACCTCGAGGCAAATACAAGTG
>NZ_JAUYVV010000030.1:0-35379 GCF_030689165.1 Oceanobacter sp. 4_MG-2023
TTCTGGCTCATGGTTGGCACCTCTGTTGGTGAAGAGTTTATCTCTTCTTGAGGTGTCCGGGATATTCAACCAGAACATGCATTAATCTGTAAACCTGCGCAACAACTTTCCGTGTATCAATGCCTTAACGATAACAACGTCCGGAAAAGCGCGCAATGCTTCTGAAAAAGCGCGCATTGATTTGGGCAAACTTTCAATAGGCCCTACAACAGACACCCACTGATCACTGTGAATTGGTTTGCCGAGGGGACTGGCTGTCGACTCGATGCGTCATCCAGTCGATGTAGCCGGGTGATCCGTTTATTTTGTAACGGGAAGCTGACCCAGCACCTGTAGTGATCGGCTGCGGTATAACGGAGTAGAACCCTATCGAAACAACACCAACTCAGCAGCCTTATCCAACATGGATGCCAAGCCGTTTTACCAGCCGGAGCAAATTACTCCGGTCGACCTGAAGTACACGGGCAGCCGCCGATACGTTACCGCCCTGCTCTGTCAGTACCCGACCAATCAGCCGGGTTTGGTATTGTCGGGTCAGCTCAGTCAAGGAGCCGGATAATGCCTCTGCCCCATGATCAGGGTTATCTTCCTCTGGGCCTGGTGGTTGAACCTCGATATCTCCCAGCGCCAAGGCCCGGCTATCGATATACACCAGTGCTCGACCAGGTGCTTGTGCCCGGGATTGTTGTTGTGCCCGAAGCGCAGCACGCCCCAGAACGTGTTCCAACTCCCGGACATTGCCCGGCCACTGATAACGTAACAAGGTCTCGCGTGCATCCGCTGTCAACAGCAGCTTTTGAACATTCAGGCGGTGTTGCAGACGCTCCAGGAAGAACTCTGCCAATTCCAGCACATCCCGGTGACGCTCTCGCAGAGCGGGCACCCTAAGAGGAAAAACACTTAAGCGGTGATACAGGTCTTCCCGAAAACGGCCGGCAGCCACTTCGTGCTTCAGGTTACGGTTGGTCGCAGCAACCATCCGCACATCGACCTTGTGTGTCTCATCACTGCCGACCCGCTGGATTTCACCTTCTTGCAGCACCCGGAGCAGCGTCGCTTGCAAGGTCATGGGCAATTCACCGATTTCATCAAGAAACAGTGTCCCGCCATCCGCCAATTCAAAGCGACCGGCCCGAGCCTGACTGGCCCCGGTGAATGCGCCGCGGGTGTGGCCGAACAGCTCGGCCTCCGCCAAGGTCTCTGGCAAGGCGGCACAATTCAGGTAAATCAGAGGTTTGTCCGCTCGCGCCGATTGCATATGCAAGCGGTGGGCAATCAACTCTTTGCCAACCCCGGTCTCGCCTTCAATCAATACCGTCATGGAAGTAGGTGCCACAACATCCACGTCACTGATCAGCCGCATGATTTCGGCACTGGTACCCACAACGCCGGTTGAAAGACGTTCCCGATTAAGTGCTTCGGTTACCTGTTGCCCACGGTTGATCTGCTGTCGCAGTGTTGCAATGCGTTCTGCTGCGGTAATCACCGCACGGGTCAGGGTAATTGCCAGCTCCTCGGCATGAGGAATCGTTTCATCAAACTGTCCCGGGCGAGAAGCATCCAGGGTAATGACGCCCCAGTTGCGCCCATCAACCTGAATCGACATTCCCATGCAGTCGTGCACACGAGGGTCAATGCCGGGCAAGCGCATCAGGCCGTCATATGGGTCTGGTAGCAGCGAATCCGCAGGAAACCGGATCAGCCGTTGGTGCTCAAGGATTTGTTTCAGTCTGGGGTGATGATCCGGATGAAAATGTCTTCCCCGGGTTTCTTCGCGCAGCCCCAGAAAGGCAATGGGCCGCAACACTTCGCCCGAGAGCCGCAAGAGTGCGATGGCGTCACAGGGAATGGTGTGCCGGATAGCTTCCAATAAACGACGGTACCGAACATCAACTGGCAACTCACGGCTAAGGTCTTCGATGACTGAGATGTAATGTTTAAATGGCATGTTGTCAATATTACCTCGATGAGGTCATTTCAACCACACCCGCTTGATGTAAAAAAGACCCAATAAAAATTACTCCTTACATATCAATAAGTTATAAATGGCATGGATATTGGAAAGAACCGGGGGAACATTAACTTTTACAGACAGCGCCCACCTGCCGGTGCGCCAAGAGGACAACATCCGATGCTATCCCCCAGCCAAATCGACATCATCAAAGCAACCGCCCCGGTTGTCGGTGCTCATTCCCGAGAGATTACCGAATGCTTTTATCCTCTGATGTTCCGCCGTTACCCTGCGGTGGCAGATCTGTTTAACCAGACACACCAGCAAAAAGGCACCCAGCGTCAGGCACTCGCCAACGCCCTGGTAGCTTATGCCACCCATATCGACAATCTGGATGCCCTTGGCAGCGCTGTTGGACTGATCGCTCATAAACACTGCGCCTTGAATATTCTTCCGGAACATTACCCGATCGTTGGGGAGTGCCTGATGGAGGCTATTGGTGAAGTACTGGGCGACGCGGTAACACCGGATATTGCCGATGCCTGGGGAGCGGCCTATCAGCAACTGGCCGACTTGCTGATTCAGGTAGAAGAAGGGCTTTATTCCGACCATGCCCAGCGTCGGGGTGGCTGGCGCGGAGAGCGCCGTTTTGTGATTGAGCGTATCGAAAAAGAAAGCGCGGTTATTTCATCGTTTTACCTGGTCCCGACAGAGGGTGAAGAAAATATCGATTTCACTCCTGGCCAGTACATAGCACTGATACTCGATATTGATGGCCAATCGCTGCGCCGCAACTACAGCCTCTCCGATGCTCCTGGTAAACGTGGCCTGCGGATTTCAGTAAAAAAAGAAGCCAATGGCACGGTATCCGGATACCTGCATAACAGAGCCAGACCGGGTGACGAAGTCATGCTGACAGCACCAGCCGGTAATTTTGTCTTACCACCAAAATCCGAACAGCCACTGGTATTGATAACAGGAGGGGTCGGGATAACACCCGCAATCAGCATGCTCAACAGCTGCGTGTCGGACGGTCGCCCGATTGTGTTTGTTCACGCGGCAATCGACAGCCAACACCACGCCTTTAAAGAGCACGTCGAGGCATTGGCCAGCCAGTATGCCAACCTGAAAAGCTTCATTATTTACGAAAAACCACTGCCAGGAGATACACCAGATGCCACCGGCTTCCTGAATCAGGATATGCTGGCACCTGTGCTGCCTGAAAGCCGAGACGCCCAGATCTACTTCCTTGGCCCCAAACCTTTTATGGTATGCATTAACCAACTCTGTGATGCGTTGGCGATACCTGAAGACCAACGTCATCATGAATTCTTTGGCCCGGCAGAGGAACTTGCCATAGCGGCAGTCTGACGCCTGACACGGATGCAGGAGCAACCAGTACCATGACCAGACCAGCGCTAACCTCATCATCACAGCAGCCGGAATGGGCATGGTTTGCTCTGGCATTTCGTCCTTTTTTTGGACTGGGGGCCATATTTGGCGTTATCTGTGTTGGCCTCTGGGTGGCCAGCCTCAGCGGGGCACAATTAATTGCTCCTGCTGGCGGTCTGTATTTCTGGCACATGCATGAAATGCTGTTTGGGTTTGTTGCCGCCATTGTGGTCGGCTTTTTGTTGACCGCAGTCAAAAGCTGGACCAATCAACCAGGGCTAAGCGGCCCACCACTGGGTTTGTTGGTTGGTGTCTGGTTCGTTGGCAGAGTGGCGATGCTGTTGCCAACCTTCTTGCCAGCCAACCTCATTGGTTTGATTGATTTTCTTTTTCTCCCCCTTGCCGCAGTGGTACTGGCCCGGCCAGTTATACGGGTGAACATGTGGCGCAACCTGATCTTTGCCCCCATTTTGCTGCTGATGAGCGGGCTGAACGCCATGATGCACGCCGACCCATCCGGTAGCGCTATCATC
Source organism: Oceanobacter sp. 4_MG-2023 (assembly GCF_030689165.1). Lineage (NCBI taxonomy): Bacteria > Pseudomonadati > Pseudomonadota > Gammaproteobacteria > Oceanospirillales > Oceanospirillaceae > Oceanobacter > Oceanobacter sp. 4_MG-2023. The sequence goes on from NZ_JAUYVV010000030.1 coordinate 3,877, forward strand.
AACCAGCACGTGGCTGCCCATGGCATGATTCTGCTGGTTGTCCTGCTGATGTGTGTGATTGGTGGGAGAGTCTTCCCCATGTTCACGGCCAATGGCACGCAGACACCACGGGTGACACCCTTGCCGTGGCTAGAAAAAGCAACGATCCTGACAACGGCACTCTGTATTCCGGCTGGTATGGCGTTACTGCCAGCAACCGAAGCGATGACCGGCATTATTCTTATGGCAGCCGGAGCATTAAACATCTGGCGTGCCTCCCGCTGGCGTTTTATGGTCGCATTACAAACACCGATGCTGTGGTCGCTGCATCTCAGCTATTGGTTGATGTCCATTGGCCTGATTTTGATCGGCCTGCACCAGACCACCGGGATTCTCACCGCATCCATCAGCTACCATGTGATTACGCTTGGAGGCATCAGCCTGATGATACTGGCAATGGTGACACGGGTATCGCTTGGCCACACCGGCCGGAAGATTCAGGCTACGCCGGTCATAACCAGCGCTTTTCTGTTGATGGTTGCCGCCACTTTTGTACGTATTCTGCCTGCGCTATTACCCGGCCAGGCACTCTGGTTACTTATTCTTGCGGGGCTGCTCTGGATGGCGGCGTTCAGCCTGTTTGTTATTGTCTTTTTCCCTATATTGTCACGCGCACGCCCCGATGGCACACCGGGTTAACAGGCTTGCCCCGCTACCCTGCATGCCGCAATCGGGTTCGCTCTTTTCAGGCCGTGGATACCGGCCCACCATTTCTATAGGTGAGTTCCCAGTCCACCGCAGAGGCTTCAACCTTGATCGACTGCATCGTCGCCAGACCAACGATATTGGCAAAGGACGCATCCGCCGCATCACGACCAATACCGATTCTCACCAGACCACTGACGGGTGCCATCCGGGTGGCATCAAACAGAAACCAGCGGTCTTCCAGGTACGCTTCAAAAAAACCATGAAAATCCGGTGGCTCCAGTCCAACCGCATAACCCGATACATAACGGGCCGGAATCCCCAGGGCACGGCACAAGGCGATACTGACATGGGCAAAGTCCCGGCATACCCCCGCACGCTGGATCAGCACATCACAGGCACTGGAAGAACCATCGGTGCTGTCGGCCACGTAATCCAGATGGTCGTTAACCCAGTTACAAATCGCATCTACCCGCAAATACCCGGGCTGTAACTGGCCAAATTCTTTCCAGGCCAAACGCCCGAGCCGGTCTGATTCACAATATCGGCTGGGGCTCAGGAACGACAGTACCGAGGTAGGCAGCTTGTTGTGCTCCACTTCGTTCAGATAGCGGTTCTGTTCGATATCAGGAGACAACTCAACGGTGGCATTGTAGTTGATGGTTAATTCACATGGCTCAGCCTCGATGCGTATACCTCGAGAGCCAAAGTTATTCAGCTGAAACCATTCACTGTTCATGGTCGGAGAAATATAAAGATTTTCCTCCACGGTTTTTTGATGATCGGTAATCGCCGCCGCGATATTAAACACAAAGCTCGACGGTGAACTCACCGTGTAAACAAGTTCGGACGCAATTCTTACACAATGCATAATCAAATCCCCTGTAATGCTTGTAATGTTGGCTGGCTGGTCGTGCCTGATCCCAAAAGACCTTTACCCCTGGAGCCGACTCAACAGTCAACCACCAGCAATCCATCTGGCTATGGGCTAGCGTTTACCGCGCCCACGACGGCGATCTTGTCCACCACTTTTACTGCGGCCACTCCCCTCTGACACATCAAAAACCCGGCCTTGCGCTGCCTGGCCAGAGCCAGGAATTTTTTTCTGCTTGGGCTTTTTCGGTTTTTTCACAACCAGTCCGCCCAGCCGGGTTTCCGGCACGTTATGAGACGGCTCAAACCCCGGCAACAACCGCCGTTCGATCAACTGTCCGGTCAGGTGTTCAATGGCTGCCAGTGCCTGAACTTCGTCGGCGCTTACCAGCGAAATCGCCTGCCCCAGACTGCCCGCCCGGCCGGTACGACCAACACGATGCACATAGTCTTCGGCATTGATCGGCAGATCGACATTGATCACTCCGGGCAACTGCGGAATATCCAGCCCCCGGGCAGCGACATCCGTCGCCACCAAGACCCGCACCGCACCGTCACGAAAGCGCTGTAAGGCCGCTTGCCGACCGGCCTGGGTTTTATCGCCATGAATGGCATCCGCTGCAATCGAATGCTTGTTTAATGCCTGCGCCAGTTCATCGACCCCTTGCCGGGTTTTGGCAAAGACCAGTACCGACGACCAGTCCACCTGGCACTGTCCCTGGCATTGTCCCTGGTACAGTCCCTGCTCCTCTCCTTCACCACTCCCCTGCAACAACCCTAACAACAACTCGGTTTTGCGTTTTTTGTCGACCGGGATCAACCAGTGCTGCACCGTCGCCGCCGCCTGATTACTCGCCCCGGCGTCGATCGACAGAGGATCCCGGGCCACATGACCAATCATGGTACGGATACGGTCAGAAAACGTCGCCGAAAACAACAACGTCTGACGCTTGCGCGGCAAGGCGCACAACAAGTCGTCCAATTCATCAGCAAAGCCCAGATCAAGCATCCGGTCGGCTTCATCCAACACCAGCGCGGATAGCTGATCAAACACTACGGCATTCTGGCGGTACAAATCCAGCAACCGCCCCGGCGTAGCAATCAGGATATCCATCCCTTTGCGTAACGCCATCATTTGCGGGTTGATACTGACGCCGCCATACACTGCGTAAGAACGTAACGGCAACCCTTCACGGTAATGCAATACACTGGTTGCCACCTGTTCGGCCAGCTCACGGGTCGGCACCACAATCAACACCCGCACCCGATTGCTGCCTACCGTTACACCTTGTCGAGATGCCACCATCAACTGTTGCAACAAGGGCAATACAAACGCCGCGGTTTTACCGCTGCCGGTTGAAGCCGCCACGGTCAAGTCCCGCCCCGCCAGTGCTGCCGGAATCGCCTGTTGCTGCACCGCCGTTGGCTGCGAATAGCCCCGTTGCTGTAATATGTCACACAGCGCGTTATCCAGCCCCAACGAAGCAAAATCCGCTACCAACGATCCGGCAGTCTGGCCCGGTCGGGAAGAATCCATCATCAAATACAACTCCCAGCACCCGGTGCCGTTAATCATCCAAAGAAAACGCACAGTATAAAGGCCGCACTATCCTGTCGTGCAGGTTTTTTAACGTCTGCTGGCGCTTGCTAAACCCATGCCTATCCGCGTGACGCCTGCATTATGACGGCTCTGTAAAACCCACAACGGAAGAACCTGCCCCGGCCAGGGGAATTTCGCCATTTCGTCATCACCAACAGGATCAAAAACGCCCTAAAAACCGGTATAGTACCGCCCTTTACCAAAACCCTCCTTTCTTTCAGGACATCAACGTGATTTCCACCGCCAACATCACCATGCAGTTCGGTGCAAAACCGCTGTTTGAAAATATTTCCGTCAAATTTGGTGACGGCAACCGCTACGGCCTGATCGGCGCTAACGGTTGCGGCAAGTCGACCTTTATGAAGATTCTCGACGGTTCACTGGAACCCAGTGCAGGTAACGTCTCCGTCACGCCCAACGAGCGTCTGGGCAAACTGAACCAGGATCAGTTCGCCTACGAAGAATTCACCGTGCTCGACACCGTGATGATGGGCAACAAGGAAATGTGGGCTATCAAGGACGAGCGTGACAGCATTTACGCCAACCTTGAAGCCACTGAAGACGACTATATGCGCGCCGCCGAGCTGGAAGGCGAATTCGCGGAACTGGACGGCTACATGGCCGAAGCCCGAGCCGGTGAACTGCTGCTGGGTGCCGGTATCGATACCAGCCTGCACGCAGGCCCCATGAGCGAAGTAGCTCCCGGTCTCAAACTGCGAGTCTTGCTGGCACAGGCGCTGTTCTCCAACCCCGACATCCTGCTGCTCGACGAACCGACCAACAACCTCGACATCCACACCATTCGTTGGCTCGAAGGTATTCTGAACGACATGAAGTGCACGATGATCATCATCTCGCACGATCGTCACTTCCTGAATTCCGTTTGTACCCACATGGCCGATATCGACTACGGTCGCATCCAGATTTACCCAGGCACCTACGACGACTTCATGATCGCATCCACCGCTGCCCGTGAGCGTATGCAATCTGAAAACGCCAAGAAAAAAGCCCAGATCGCCGAACTGCAGCAGTTTGTATCGCGTTTTTCTGCCAACGCCTCCAAGGCCAAGCAAGCGACCTCTCGTGCCAAGCAGATCGACAAGATCAAGCTCGACGACATCAAGCCATCCAGTCGTCAAAGCCCGTTTATCCGCTTCACCCAGGAAAAGAAACTGCACCGTCTGGCGCTGGAAATCGAGAACCTCGGCCATGCCTATGACGGCGAACAGCCACTGTTCAGCAAGACCGACTTCATGATTGAAGCGGGTGAAAAAATCGCGGTGATTGGTGCCAACGGCGTCGGTAAAACCACCTTCCTCAAGTGCCTGGTCAACGACATCACCCCAACACAAGGTGAAGTACGCTGGTCAGAAAATGCCAACGTCGGTTACTACGCCCAGGATCACGAATACGAGTTTGAAGGCAACGAAAACCTGTTCGACTGGATGGAACACTGGAAGTCCGCCGAACACGACGACCAGGCCGTTCGCGGCACTCTGGGCCGCTTGCTGTTTAACCAGGATGACATCAAAAAGTCTGTCAAAGTCTGTTCCGGTGGTGAAAAAGGCCGCCTGCTGCTTGGCAAGCTGATGCTGCATAACCACAACGTGCTGGTAATGGACGAACCCACCAACCACATGGATATGGAATCCATCGAAGCGCTGAACATGGCACTGGAAATGTTTGAAGGCACCCTGATCTTCGTTTCCCACGACCGTGAGTTTGTTTCATCGCTGGCGACCCGGATTCTGGAAGTCCGTGACAACAAGATTGTCGACTTCCACGGCAACTACGATGAATACCTCAAGTCCCAGGGTATGCAATAGCTGCCACTGAACAGCTGTCAGGTAAATACCTGACGGCTGTTGTCTTTGTTGGCACTCCATCGTTCTGAACTGGATTCAGAATCCCGCCCGTCATTCCGGGCTTGCCCCGGAATCCATAACACCGCCAGGTCAGTTCAAAAATCGTAGGATGCTTTCAGGTAAATACGACGGCGCTCTCCAATAATCGCTCCAGACACCGTATTAAACCCGGCAATGGCATACTCCTCATCCAGCAAGTTTTTAATATTCGCCTGGAATTTCCAATCCTGCCACCGTGTTTGCCAGGACATATCGTATATCGTGTGAGGCTTGATCGTATTGTCGTCCCGGTCTGTTTGCTGGCTGACATAGTCCATACCAAAGGCAATCGAAGAACCGATATCGGGGAATTCATAACGAGTCCAGCCACCCAGCTGGTGAGAAGGTGTATTGGAAAGGTTCCGGGCGTCGGCGTCGGTATCCGTCACTTCCAAATCCGTATAGGTATAACTGACATTGGCAACCCAGCGGGAAGTTAGATCCGCAAGCAAGTCTGCTTCAAAACCCTGACTGCGAATTTCACCAATAGCAATGCTGTAATCATCGTCATCCGGGTCTTCTGTCAGTACATTGTTTTTCACAATATGAAAAAGCGCCACATTCAGATTCGATCGATTATCAAGCAAATACGTACGAGCCCCCACTTCTACCTGCTGGTTTTCTTCCGGGTCAAACAAACTGCCATCGGCAGAAGTCAGTTGATCCGCCGCAGCCTGAGGTGTCAAACCGGTAGAAAATGACGCGTACGGTTTGAATTGCTTGCTTAATTCGTAAGTAGCACCAATCCGGGTTGAATAGCCAACATCGTCGTAAGAGGCATCATCACTGCCATCGTCATTGTCTGTGACATCTTCTTTTATATGGTCCAAGCGAGCACCGGCGACCAAATTCAGCTTGTTTGTGACACGCCATTGGTCTTGCACATAAACCCCAACCTGTTTCAGATCCGTCGTTCTATCTCGATTCAGACTCATTTCATAAGCGCTGATATCATCGTCATAGTCAGGATTGGTAAAACTTAATGTCGATGGTGTCGCATCAGTGTCATCACTATTACCGGAGTAATAAAACAGCTCCTCTTCACGAGCAAAATGGTAGTCTGTACCAGTCACCAACGTATGGTCGCCCAGATAGGCAACAAGATAATACGCCAGATCAACGCCGTTATAATCTCGAACCTGATCCTGATAGCGGCGGGTCACGCCATCGTATGCCCCGTCACTATCGCTATCCACCAGAGCTCTTGCCTGATGGAATTTCATGGTTTCGTTTGTTTCGTAATAACGTAAGGTCAGATTGCTGTCTAACCAGTCATTAATTGAGTATTGCAGATGGGCTTGAAAAATATCTGATTTGAATTCCTGATTGTCAGAAGGTTCATTACTGTTCCAGGAAGTATCTGTCAAGAAGTTGCCATCTTCATCAATAGGCACCCCCCGCACACGCTCGCCCAATTGGTAAAAATGAGTATATTGCAGTGTTAATGTAGCATCCTCATTAATATCCCAGGCATAACCGAGATCAACGATGTCGTTATCTTCTTCCACATTATTACGATAAGAATCTTCACTACTCGAATACACCCCTATTCGGTAACGCTGGGACGCATCTTCATTAAGTCCGCCAGACGATTCGAGACTGCCACTTAAAAAGCCTTTATTACCTGTAGCGAATTCGATGGTGTTTTGTTGGTCATAGGTCGGCTTCTTGGTCACATAATTAATGACGCCACCGGCCTCGCCCGCACCATAAAGAGCACCAGAAGGTCCCTTGAGTACCTGGACTTCCTCAATATTGAACAGCTGAGGAATCGTAAAAGTCCTGAATGGATCACCTTTGACACCATCATAAAGCACCTGGCTTTCTTGCTCAAAGCCACGCATTTTGATAATGCCGTAATTAAAATAGGATACGCCGGACATTGAGCGAAAAAGGTCCGTTACTTCATTGGCAGCCTGGTCATCAATTAGTTCCTGGGTAAGTACCTGAATAGACTGCGGCGTTTCATCAATCGGTGTATGGGTTCGAGTCCCCAAAACCGCTTCATCCTCCTTGTAGAGAGACAGTGCACGACCCTCTACCTGAATGGGCGATAGTTCTATGATGGATTGATCCTCAATCTTTTGATCCCATTCCTTGGGGCCTTCTGCGTGAGAAATACCGTCTGATGCCGTTTCTGCAAAAACCGTCGGAGAGAAAACAAGCGCTCCACAAGCCTTCATCATGATTAAGGATTTTTTTAAATGCACAATGATCAATCCAATGTAACCTAAATTGATGCGCATGGTAAAGCACCTGATAATCATTTTCAATTGCAAAAGTAAGGCAATTACTACTCCAAACGACATACCTCACTAAATATTTTGTATACAAGCCATCTGCAAGAAAATAACTGACAAAAACCAACGGTCGCTGATTTTTAATGACACTAATTCACAAATAGACATCAGCTGTTCATAAAAACACCAACCCTTATTTAAAAATATAATATATTTTTGAAAATATTTAAATCAAGAGCAACACCATTATATTTCGTTTGGAATTCATGGTATAAAATCAATATTCAATTCCAACCGCCCCCCCTTTTAATCAAAACAGGGCCATAAATACAATCCTGGCCATATAAAATAATTGTTCAATAATCATGATTATTTCAAACATTAATAAGAAGACAATCATTAATACCATTGCCATGACCATTTCCAATAACATCACTCATTGCCCACTGAGGTCGATCATCAGAATAACCAGCAGAAATAAAGAGAAAATCATGAATACATGCACAACCTGACGCCTGATTCCCTCTCTATCAGCCTCTTGCCCTCCCGGTCGCTTTGACACACCGCCGTGAGCTTGCTAAAAACAGCCATCATTAACCGGAATAACTCACGATACTCGTGACGAGGGAACCTGAACCGGGTGATCCGCCTCCAAGAGGCAGAGCATGGTTCCACGACCTGCCGATACAGAGCACCCCGCATACCCCCAAGAAGGCTCAGATGCTAAACAAACTGCTCCAGCTATTCACTGAACATGCCCCATCAGGCACCGACAAACACACACTGGATCTCTCCGCCGCCGCCTTACTGGTGGAAGTCATGAAAGCGGATCACCGCATCGATGCCAGCGAGCGCAACGAGCTGGGCCGGGTACTCAAAGAACTGTTCCAGCTCAGCGATGAGCATATCCGCGCGCTACAGCAACAGGCCGAGCAGGCCAGCGCCCAGGCTTCCGACCTGTTTCAATTTACCGATGTGGTCCACAAACATTTTTCGGTAGAGCAGAAATTTGATTTGCTGACCGGCCTCTGGCGTATTGCCTACGCCAGCAATGGTCTCGACAAGTATGAAGAACACATTATTCGGCGTATTGCCGAACTGCTGTATATCCCCCATGGTGAGTTTATTCGCGCCAAACTGCTGGCCAGACCAACACTGTGATTACTGAACTCGTCTCCCGTTTTGAAGATCTCCAACAGGTGTTAGCTCAGCTGTCGGAACATCTGACCCAAACACAACCGGCACATTGGTTGCCCCTGCAAGACAGCGAAATCGCCCTGGGCCTGAAACCCTTGTCGCTGGCCACCGACTTGCTGACCGACCTCTGGTATCGCGATCAGCAAGATGGCCGTGAAACCCGCTCCCGCCATGGTTTGATCCTTGCCGATACGCGCTGTCGGACATTGATTACCGACATCAATCAGGCCAAGGATGATTTCCGCGCTGCAGTGCAGCTGGAAAAACAGGATCTGCCACGCTGGAAAGAAAGCTATCGTCTGTTAGGTGAGCACCCCTCATCCTTGCGTAACAAGCTGGCAATTGCCGGTATGACACGCGTTCATCTGAAGCAGTGCTTTCGCCATATTCCACTGCTGGCACAGGCGCCACGCAAGGTTGGCTTCAGCTGGTACGTCAACGGTCGCAGTATCAAAAAGCTCACCCTGAGTCAGGCCGAAGCCCTGCTGCTTGAGCTGGGAGAACACAAGCCGCATATCCAGATTCAGCTGCAGCGGCTGGGGCAATTACCTCCCGCCACACGGTTGGCCCAAATCCAGACCCTGGCCCCCGTGGTTCGAGCCAATCTGGTGTATAACAACGGCGATGAGGTCATACGCAAGGCCATGAGTGTTTCCTTGCCGCTGTTTATCCCCGATACCCAGCCTACCCTGCCCGAACACAACCGCATCAGCTCCGAGCCACCTCCCGGCCGTACCCGCCAGGCACGAGGTGATCAGCGCATCAGTGACGAGCCGTTTTTACCCAGTATTCGGGCTTACCTTTATCATTAACCGGTACACCTATCTGCACGTGTATCTGCACTCAGGCGTTAACCATTCCCCCGCCAGATTACCGTTACAACGCAGATAGATGCCCAACAACCTGCTAGACTGCCGGCCTCTGCACCGGCACCGTTTTTGACAGCTTATGGATACTCCAATGACCACTATCGTCAGCTTTAACATCAATGGCATTCGCGCCCGTCAACATCAACTTGAGGCTATTCGGGAACAACTGGACCCGGATATTCTGGGCTTACAGGAAATCAAGGTACACGACGATATGTTTCCTCTGGCAGATATCGAAAGCCTGGGGTATCACGTTGAGCACTTTGGCCAGAAAAGCCACTACGGTGTCGCCCTGCTCAGCAAGCAAGCTCCCGTCTTTGTGCAAAAAGGCTGGCCATCGGACGACGAAGACGCTCAAAAACGACTGATTCACGCCCGCTATAACATCGGAGGCAGCACCATTGACGTACTGAATGGCTACTTCCCCCAAGGTGAAAGCCGTGCCCATGAAACCAAGTTTCCGGCCAAAGAAAAATTCTACGCCGACCTGATGCAGTATCTGAACGACAATTTCACCCCCGCCGACCGGGTGGTGGTGATGGGTGATATGAATATTTCACCGGAAGATACCGACATCGGTATTGGTGAACCCAATCGTAAACGCTGGTTAAAAACCGGTAAATGTTCCTTTTTGCCAGAAGAGCGCGAATGGTATCAAACCTTGTTGAACTGGGGACTGACCGACAGCTATCGTCATTTTCACCCCACCAGCAACGAGCAATTCAGCTGGTTTGATTACCGCTCCAAAGGGTTTGCCGATACCCCCAAACGCGGCTTGAGAATCGACCATATTCTGGTTACTGAGCCATTGCTGGCCAGCTGTGATGAGGTCGGTATCAGCTACGCTATTCGGGGTATGGAAAAACCTTCCGACCACGCACCAATCTGGCTCAAGTTAACATCCAGCTGATCACTCACTATTTGCGCTCTTGCGCGCTACCCCGAGCCACCCTGCGCCGTCGCCCGAATAACGGCACGGGATGGCTGAACCCCTTGATCATCGCCGCCAATATCCCCGCGTTTTGTATCCACTATTCCCTGTTCCCTGCCTGCTACCGGAGCCTTATTTGTGACCACCCCGACCACTGCTGATATTCCTTTGCCACAGACTGCAGCCATTATAGGTGCCGGGCCGGCCGGATTGATGGCAGCAGAACAAATCGCCAGTCGTGGCTACCGGGTCGAAGTCTTTGATGCCATGCCCAGTGTGGCGCGCAAGTTTTTGCTCGCCGGCATCGGTGGCATGAATATTACCCACGCGGAAGACTACCACCACTTTGTCAATCGTTATGGCAGCGCCAGCCGCTGGCTCCAGCCCATCCTGGACGACCTCACGCCAACACAACTGCGCGAATGGATCCATGGCCTTGGCATCGATACTTTTATTGGCACCTCGGGGCGGGTTTTCCCGTGTGATATGAAAGCAGCGCCCTTGTTACGTGCCTGGCTCCATCGCCTCAAAGCCCAGGGAGTGGTATTTCATCCACGCCACCGCTGGACTGGCTGGGAGAACAGCCAGGCACAACTCCCTGTGGGCGCATCACAAGCATGGTGTTTCGACACCCCGGACGGCACGATACAACGGTCGTTCGATGCGGTGGTGCTGGCTCTCGGCGGAGGCAGTTGGGCCAGACTCGGCTCCGATGGCCGCTGGGCACCCTGGTTACAACAGCAACAGGTCGATATCGCGCCCTTGCAACCCAGCAACTGCGGTTTTGATGTGGCCTGGAGCGATTTTCTCAAAGAAAGATTTGCCGGTACGCCAATCAAGCATATCCAACTATCGCTGACCGATACCCAAGGCAAGCACTGGTCACGCACCGGTGAGTTTGTGGTCAGTGAATACGGCATTGAAGGCAGCCTGGTTTATGCTCTCAGCGCCCCTTTGCGAGAGCGTTTGAAGCAGGCCAGCGCCAACCCCGATACAGCAGGTACAACAGGCCAGCCACTGCTGACACTGGACTGGCTGCCTCATTCATCACTAGCAGACATCGAACAGAAATTACGCCAGGGTAAAAAAGGCCTGTCCTTTGCCAACCTGCTGCGCAAAAAACTCAATCTGCCTGCCATCACCAGCACGCTATTACGAGAATGCTGCCCGCAACTGGATAACCGCGACATCCCTGCCGTTGCCAGGGCACTCAAAGCCATGCCATTAACGCCCCAGCAACCACGCCCCATCAACGAAGCCATTAGCAGCGCAGGAGGGGTGCAGGCCAGTGCCGTCAATCCTCAACTGATGCTGAACGCCATGCCAGGCGTCTTTGTTGCCGGGGAAATGCTCGACTGGGAAGCTCCCACCGGAGGCTATCTGCTCACCGCCTGTTTTGCTACCGGCAAGCGCGCCGGATGCGGTTTGGCAGACTGGCTGGCAACCTCTGCCAGCCCAAACAACCCGCCCCGGCATTTGCTTCCAGAACAGCCATAAACGTTTGCAGCCTCGTTTTTCCGCGGCTAACAGCGTATAGTCGCGCCTCTCAGATTGGGCCCCTGCGCCCCAGCATGCGGACATCATCAAGAGGATTCAGCAGTCATGCCAAAAGCGAGTGAGATCAAGAAAAACGCCGCCGTCGAATACAACGGCCGAGTGTATTTTATCAAGGATATTGAGCGCTCGGTGCCACAGGGACGCGCCGGCGGTAGCCTGTATCGTATGCGAATGTACGATGTGGTGAGTGGTCAGAAGATAGATGAAACCTTCAAGGATTCAGACATGCTGTCGTTTGCCGACCTGACCCGTCGTCCAGCCATGTTTTCCTACGTCGATGGTGACGCCTGGGTCTTTATGGATAACGAGGATTACACCCCTTATTATCTGGACAAGACGGCCATTGAAGATGAGATCCTTTTCGTTAACGACCAGACCCAGGATGTACAGGTCATGGTGGTTGATGGCCAGCCGGTAGGACTGATTCTGCCAGCCATTGTTGAGTTGGAAATCGAAGACACCGAGCCATCCATCAAAGGGAATTCGGCCACCGCCCGTACCAAGCCTGCGCGCCTGACAACCGGCCTGACGGTGCAGGTACCGGAGCATATTTCCACGGGCGATATCATTCGTATCAACGTCGAAGAACGCCGCTTCCTGGGCCGTGCTGGTAAATAATACAGCGGGACCAGGTTAGCCGGTCAGTACTGCTGTCGCCACCGCTCATGGTGTAATGATCATGAGGTAACGACAGCCGTCACATACCTTTCTGCATTCCGTTCCGTTGCCGTTGACGGCCAGCAAATGCCAACCTGACAAACACTCAACCAGCCTTCAACCAGTCTTCAACCAACTAAACTACCGGCTCTCGGCGGGCATTTTTCGAAGTAGCCGAAGTAGACGATGTAGCCCCGGATTTTACTCCGGACTTGGCAGCAGGCTTGGCCGCTGGATGCCGCAAACGGATAATCCAGCGCACCAGCACATACAGAATGCCGACCAATAACCCGACCAGCCACCAGATCAGGGCATTGTCCGTAATCTCGGTTTCATTGCTGAAGGCCGAAAACCCAGCCACCATAAACGCCGGCGCAAAATAGTCAGAGTCCGGGCTGATTTTGGCGGGCGACAACACCAGCACCGGCCCCAGTACCACCAACAGGTCGCGCAGGACACTGGCGGATGACATCCAGTAGAACATCATCCGCCAGCACCAACAGCCCAATAAGGCAAAACCAAGGTACAGCGCCCAACCGGTCATCGGGTCATAAAGGTTATCCATGCGTCATGCTTTCCAGATTATGTGGTCTTCCCAATCCTCTTCTGGCACCTGATCATCAGATACCCCCTTCCCTGCCAGAGAAATCCCTGCCGTATGCACTGAAGCTGGATCACCACTGATCAGCGGATGCCAGTCAAACAGTGGTTTACCTTCCGCTAACAGGCGATAGGCGCAGGTTTCCGGCAGCCAGAAAAACTGACTTGCCTGTTCTGGCGTCAGCCAGACACAGGTGGGTACTTTTTCTTGCCGTTGCTGATAAACACTGCAACGGCAATCGCTGGTGTCCATATAGCGACAATGGATATCGGTATAATAAACATCACCGCTATCTTCATCTTCCAGTTTGTGCAGGCAACAGCGCGCGCAACCATCACAGAGTGATTCCCACTCTGGCTTGCTCATTTCATCCAGGCGCTTGTGCTGCCAGAAAGCCGTCTGACTCATTCGTTATCCAATTTGCAAAACAGGTCAAGCTTGGCGCTTTCTTTCGGCGGTGGCATTTGCAGAAAAAACCCCTGGCTGTCAATTTGTTCCAGGATACGTTCACCGGAGAAGCGCGCCAGTTTTTTGTCTGGCGTGATGATCATGGTCATCGCCAGTTCTGGCTTGCCGAACTGTTCCAGCAAAGCCTCTGGTACTTTTTTTAATCCATCCTTGCGTGAGACGTATAGATAGGTCTCATCTTTTTTACGGCTTTTAAAGACATCGCAAAGTACTTTACTCATGTTCTCTTCCTGCAGTAGGTCGAGCCAGGTTGGCTCAGTGGCGGTTGTCCGCCCGGGTCATCATATCCAGCAAGGTGTCACCAATCTCGGCTTTACGCCAGCCCTGCAGTACATCGGGTAATACGTACTGGCCATTGCCCCAGCCCGAACGGATCAGGGCATCCAGCGCTTTTTTCCGGGTCAGTATTTCCGGTGGTATTTCCAGTTCGGCGGCGCGTTTGGCAACCACCTCTCTGGTGTTTTTCAGCCACTGCCCGGCTTCCGGAGTCAGTGGTCGGTCCAGCGCTACCGGCCAGAGCGCGGCATCATCTTCCAGCGCCTGACTGACAATGGCCAGCAGTGTTTGGCTGTCGTTGCGGATCATTTCAGGGCGCAAACCGGCACGCGCCAGCTGGTCGCGATTGTTTGGCTTGAAACGGGCAATATTCCAAAGGCTGTTATCATCGACCACCTTGTTACGGGGTACGTCACGCTCCCGCGCCTGCAACTCACGCCAGCCAACCAGTTCCTGCAAGATATGCTGCTCTTGCGGGCGCAGTTTCCAGGCCAGCTTGACCCGTCGATAATAGTCTTTCGGAATATCTTGCTGGCTCTGGTCATCAATGATGCGCTGACAGTCTTCTTCCAGCCAGCCCATACGACCCAGCCTGGTCAACTTTTCCACCAGCAGCGGATAGATTTGCCGCAAAAAGTAGACATCGGCAACGGCATAGCGAATCTGGTCCGGGCTGAGCGGACGCGCCAACCAGTTTGAACGGGTTTCTTCTTTATCGATATCAATATCCAGCAAGGCCGAAATCAACCGCTGAAACCCCATCGAACCACCCAATCCAGCCATTGAAGCAGCCAGTTGACTGTCAGCCAGCGGACTGGGTAAGACTCCGGTCAGCTGGCGACACACTTCGAGGTCTTCGGCACAGGCATGAAAAACCTTGGTCACGGTGTCAGTCTGAAATACCTCGGCCAGTGGCTGCCATTCGGTCACACTGAGCGGATCAATCAGATAGCACTGCTGGCTGTCGGCTACCTGCAACAACCCGGCTTTAGGGTAAAATGTCGAGGTGCGGATAAATTCGGTATCGAGTGCCAGGAAGCCTTCATTCATCCAATCCTGACAGGCTTGTGCCAGTTGCAGGTTGGTAGTGAGCCAGACAGGTTCAGGCACTTGAGGGCTAGTCAACACATCTCTCCTTGGTTCAGCGCTGGCGCAGGGCGGCAAGGCTGAACACTAATCGGTGGCAGTGCTGTCGGAATCCGTCTCCGACCACTGCAAAAAGGGCACACCGGCCCGCTGGGCCAGTGTTTGCACGTAGAATCCGGTGGTACGTCCTTCGACTGACTCATCCAGACAGATGATCAGTCGTGACGGTTGTTGCTGCGGGTCACACAAACGCTGATACAGTGATCCCAACCCCAGTTGCTCCGGGCCAATACCCTCAACCGGTGACAGCAGGCCATGCAACACAAACCCTTGTGCCGCGGTATCGATGTCGGCCAACTGTTCGGGTTGAGCCAGCACCCATAAATCAGTACCGGCTTCGACCACCCCATCACATTGGCGGCATACGCTATTCACACTATAACAGCGGCACACCGGACAGAGTGCCACTTGTTGTTGCACCGTCGCCAGCGCCGCTTCAAGATCGGCAGCCAGCGCTGGCTGCAATACCAGCTTGCGCGCCATACGCGCGGCCGCCTTCGGCCCGATACCCGGCAATTGATCGAGACACTGCGCCAGCGCCAGCAGAGGTGCCGGGGTCGCACCGCGAGTGGCCATCAGAATGGCATTTTCATACCAGGTGGCAAACCCATACCAGCCGTCATTTTCGACATCTGCTCCTGGCTGTTGGTCTCGATTTTACGGACTGCGTCGTTCACTGCGGCAGCCAGCAAATCTTCCAGCATGTCTTTGTCTTCTGTCATCAGAGAGTCGTCGATTGTGACGCGCTTGACGTCGTGACGGCCGTTCATGATCACGCTGACCAGGCCAGCGCCGGATTCACCGGTCACTTCGGCTTCTGCCAGCTTGGCCTGCATTTTTTGCATGTCTTCCTGCATTTTCTGGGCTTGTTTCATCAAGTTGCCCATGCCACCTTTCATCATATCGGTCTCCTTAAATAACGGGCCATTCCTGCCCGTCAGGGTTGTATTAGTCATCCAGTGGTCGGATGGTGCCGTCGACCACTGTGGCATTAAAGGTTGTCAGTATATGGCGGACCTGTTCATCCGTCTCGATGGACTGCAAGGCAATAAAGCCTGCTTCTGCAGCCAGCCGTTGGCGCCGTTGCTCTGGCGTCTCTCCTGCCGGGCTGCGCAAGACCATTTCGATACGGGCATCGGGAACCAGCGTTTGCAGCGCCTGTTCGATCCGTTGTTGTTGACCCGGATTAAACAGTGCCCCCTGCTGCGGATCAACATCAAAGCAATAATGACCGTCGCGGATTTCGACCAGTGCACTGTTACGGGCAATCGACAAGGGTAACCCGGCCAGAGGCAAGTGCTCCAGCCACATCCACCAGCTAGCGGGGGTCAGCGGCGGTAAATCGGCCGGATTGGCGATCTCGCGCGGCACGGTTTTGGTCACAGCGGCTTTGGTAGCGGTTGGTGCCGCAGGAGCAGGTTCAAACGTCATACTGTGATCAGCAGGCGCATCCATCAAACGACTGAGATTACCCCCGGCAGCCGACGTGTGCGGCTTGGCAGCGGATATTGCTTCCGTCGGTGCAGACTGGGCTGGTGCGGGTTTTACCGGCTCTGGCATCAGGGTTGCGGAAGGCGGTACGGCAGGCGGTGCGGCGGGCGGCAACGGTTCCGCGGCCTCCTCTTCTGACCAGGGAGGGGATTCCTGCTCAGGCTCAGCCGGACTGACGACGGGCGGAGCCACGGTTACGGGCACCGGCTCAGCGCCTGGTTCAGCCAGAGGCTCATCGGCCGCAAACGGCGTAGCTTGCGTATCGTCAACAACAGGTGCCGCGTGTGTCGGCTCAGATTGTACTGGTTCAGGTTGTACGGGTTCGGATTGTACTGGTTTTGGTTCTGACTGCCCGAGGTCAGACGGCTCCGTCAGTGGCTTTTTTTTTTGCGCCTCAATCAGGGCTGGTTGTGCAGGGCTGACCAGCGCCGAAGGACTGGACAGCGCCGAACCCAGATCCAGATTGGCCAATGCCTCCGGTAACTGCTCCGGCAGCGGACGAAACGCCAGCATGCGCAGCAACAGCATCTCAAATCCCTGACGCGGGTCTGGAGCCAGAGCCAGATCCTTGCGGCCACTGAGCGCAACCTGATAATAAAGCTGTAAATCTTCGCCGTTCATGGCCAGCGCCAGCGCCAGAATGGCATCGCGATCCCCTTGGGAATTTTCGATGGCATCCGGAACCACCTGAGCCAGTGCCGCCCTGTGCCAGATGGTCAGCAAGCCTTGCACGACTTCATCATAATCCGGGCCGTGCTCCGCCATTTCTGCCACTTCGGCCAATACATCACGAGCGTTGGCCTTGGCCATGACTTCCGCCATTTTGAACAGCCGGCCACGATCCATGGTGCCCAGCATGCTGGTCACCTGGGTTTCCAGTACCGTGCCTTCACCAAAGGCAATGGCCTGATCGGTCAGACTGAGAGCATCACGCATGCTGCCCTGGGCGGCTCGCCCCAATTGCCAGAGTGCCGGTGGTTCATAACGGATGTTTTCTGCCTGCAACACGGTTTCGAGATAACCAACGATGCTTTCTGGCGTCATGTTTTTCAGGCTGAACTGCAAGCAACGGGACAGCACGGTGACGGGCAGTTTTTGGGGATCGGTGGTGGCAAGCAGGAATTTGACGTGAGCCGGAGGTTCTTCCAGCGTTTTTAACAGCGCGTTAAAACTGTGGGTCGACAGCATGTGCACTTCGTCGATCAGATAGACCTTGAAGCGTCCACGGGTCGGTGCATATTGCACGTTATCGAGCAGTTCGCGGGTGTCCTCAACCTTGGTACGGGAGGCCGCATCCACTTCGATCAGGTCAACAAAGCGACCTTCTGCAATTTCACGACAAGAGGAACACACGCCACAAGGTCGGGCGCTGATGCCCTCTTCACAGTTAAGGCATTTGGCCAGAATACGGGCGATGGTGGTTTTGCCCACACCCCGGGTACCGGTAAACAGATAGGCGTGGTGTAGTCGCTGCTCATTCAAGGCGTTGATCAGCGCTTTGAGTACGTGCTCCTGGCCGACCATTTCGTCAAAAAATCGCGGTCGCCACTTACGTGCAAGTACCTGATAACTCATGAAAAGCGGACTCTGCTAAAACAAGGAAGTCGCATGATAACGATTGGCGGGCAGGATGTCAGTGTTATTGGAGATGACTCCTGCCAGCCACACCCCGGCACACGAGTCGACTACTACCGTTGCTCCCTTCCGGGCCTGGCGGGGTTCGTAGCTTATCGTTGCGAGGGGACCAACAGGAGCCACCATAACGACCTGACTTTCGACAGGAGGACAAATCGTACAGATAACTTTTCGATATTTCAAGGAGTTAAAGCAAATTCATGCTAACCCGGATAACAGCCGGCGGTGTTCGAACATCCGACACACTCTGTTATTCAGAGATGCAACCACTGTTTTAATGCCAGATTGATAATATCCGCCCGGCTTAGGCCCAAATCATCGCAGGCCAAATCCAGACAATCAATCACATCCGCATCCACCTTCACTTCCAACCGCTGCAACCCACGTTCTTTATCACGCTGACGCTGGAAGCGCTTGTTAAAGCGACTCTGTGCCGTGCGATCATACGGGTTACTTTTCGGCCGCCCACGACGGGGAGTCGAAAACATATCAATCGTTGTGCGATCTTCGGGTTGAATGGACATAACAGATCCGACAGAAAAACGGCGGCATTATGCCGTCTTGGCCGCGAATTGCAACGTCATAGCGAACGATTACCCCTTTCCCGTCTATCATTGTAATGACAGACCTTGCCAAGGGCGACGCATCTCAATACTGTTGACTGCTTTCTTTGCTGAACACGTTACCGATGTCCGATACCCAAATTACCCGCTTATCCCCCGACCAACTGACCCAGGCAGTAAACACTGATCTGCTGGATTTTATCTCCACGGAAGAGCTTGACGCTTTCCATGGCGTCCTGGGCCAGGAACGCGCCGTCAACGCCATTCAGTTTGGCGTCGCCATGCAACGCCCCGGCTACAATATTTTTGTGATGGGAGATACCGGCACCGGCCGCTCGTCCTATGTCCGGGACTACCTCAAAAGCGAAGCCAAACGCCAGATCACTCCTTCCGTCTGGTGTTACGTCAATAATTTCAGCAACCCCAGAGAACCCGGGGTTATTGAGCTGCAACCTGCAGAAGCCAATCAACTGCGCGATGATGTACGCCAACTGATTGACCAGTTGCTGGCGACCTTTCCGGCGGTGTTGGAACACCCGTCCTACCAGCAGAAAAAAGCTGCCATCGACTACCAGTTCAATCGCAAATACGACAAGGCCATTGAGCTGGTCGAAAAAGACGCCCACAAACAAGGGGTCGCGGTGTATCGCGATGCCAATGCCATCAGCTTTACTCCTATTCGTGATGGCAAGGCGCTGGATGAATCCGAGTTCGCCCAGCTGAACGAAGAAGAACGCGAACAGTTTCACGAAACCATCGCCACCCTTGAACAAATGCTTGGCGACCAGCTGTCTGAGCTGCCGCAATGGAAACGCGAAACCAGCGACCTGCTGCGCGCTCTGAACCAGCAAACCATCAGCGACGCCATCAAGCCTTTGCTGGTGCCGATCCGTGAACGCTTTGGCCATCACGACCGGGTTTCGGCTCACCTGAACGAACTGGAAGAGCACCTGCCACGGCTGGTACTGGAAGAACTGGTCGATGAGCGTCTGCTGGAGCTGCGCGAGGAATACGTCAAACGTAACCGGCTGGAAGAATCCCTGCTGCCCAATGTGGTGACGCACCACTCCGCCGATAGCGGCGCACCGGTGGTATACGAACCCCATCCCAGCTACGGCAACCTGTTCGGCCGGATTGAATACACCAGCGACCAGGGCGCCCTGGTTACCAACTATCAACGGATTTGCCAGGGTGCCCTGCACAAGGCCAATGGCGGTTATCTGATTCTGGATGCCGACAAGGTTCTGACCGAACCACTGGTATGGGATGCCCTGAAACGGGCGATACAATCCAAACAGCTGAAAATGGAATCGCCATATTCAGACATGGGGCTGTTCAACACCACCAGCCTGCTGCCCGCCACCATTCCGCTATCGATCAAGCTGGTGCTGATTGGCTCACGTCAGGTGTACTACCTGCTGCAGCAATACGATGAAGACTTTAATCGCCTGTTTCGCGCCGTGGTCGATTTTGACAACGACCTGCCGCTCAACGACGACACCCTGTACGCCTACTCTCGCCTGTTAAAAAGCCGGGTCGAGGAACAAGGCTATGCCCATATGAGCCGCGATGCTGTCACCCGCATGGTGCGCTTCAGCGCCCGTCTGGCGGAACAGCAAGACTCCCTCAGCGCCCATATTGGCGAACAGTTCGACTTACTGGCCGAAGCAGACTTTATTCGCAAACTGGCACAAGACCCGGAAATCACCCCGATTCATATCGACCGTGCCTTACAAGCCAAGCAACAGCGCACCGGCCGGGTCTACGACAAACTGTTTGAACAGATGTTAGATGGAACCGTACTACTGGAAACCAGTGGTCGCGCTGTTGGCAAAATCAACGGCCTGACCGTAATGTCTTTGGGAGATACCAGCTTTGGTTCCCCCGCCCGTATCACTGCCACGGTTTACCCTGGTTCCAAGGGCGTGGTGGATATCGAGCGGGAAGTCAGTCTCGGCCAGGCGATTCACTCCAAAGGGGTGATGATCCTCAGTGGCTTCCTCGGCAATCGTTATGCCCAGAAATTCCCACTGGCGATCTCTGCCCACCTTGCCATGGAGCAATCCTATGGCTATATCGATGGCGATAGCGCCTCTCTGGCTGAACTGGTGTGCCTGATTTCGGCGCTGATCAATAGCCCGATTGAACACAGCTTTGCCATGACCGGCTCGATCAACCAGCACGGTGAAGTGCAGGCCATTGGTGGCGTGAATGAAAAAATCGAAGGTTTCTTCCGCTTGTGCTGCGCACGAGGACTCACCGGCGAGCAAGGGGTGATTATTCCGGCCTCCAACCGCCGCAACCTGATTCTGAATGATGACGTGGTACAGGCCGCTGCCGCTGGCAAATTCCATATCCACTGTGTCACCCATGTTGATCAGGCGGTGGAAATCCTGCTCCGCCGGGAAGCTGGTCAAGCCAACGACGATGGCGAATTTCCGGCTGGCACAGTGAATGGCGACATCATTGAACGGCTGAAAGCCATCTCCAGCATGGCCGACCAGACTAGCAGCAAAAAATAACCTCTCCTCTGGGTGCAGGGTGCAGGCTAGACACTTGTCAACGTGTTCCCTGTGCCCAGGCACTAGACAGCATCAAGCCCCAGGAACTACCGGGCATGAGACGCAGAAAAACAAAAACCCGCCGGGATACAGGCAAAAAGAAGGGAGCGAAAGAAACAAGAAAAACGAAAGAAGAAAAACAGACAGGATCAAAAAATCCGTAGCGTCAACCACACCACAAGAAAACTCAAAGCCGGAGCCTTGCCCCGGCCTGAGCGATACTAGCGAAAACTTTTTACATTGCGAGCAACAAAACTCAGGGTCAGGCCAACCAGGCTGTCACTGACCTCATAAAAGCGCTCATCCAGCTCTTCCAACTCATTCCGGTAATCGTCTTCCAGCTGACTGACCAGAGCACTGCGAGCGTCTTCATCTGCAGGCACTGCCCGATCGGGGAAAAGATCCAGCAACTCGTCGAATATCGCGTGGATGTCGCGGGATTTGACCCGCTCCAATGCAGCTAAAGTGTCTTCCGCCTGAGCGCCAACCTCATGGTGAAAAAACTGCACAAAACCGCCGTTTTCCATTTCTCTGAGCAGACTGTCGATACAAAAAACGGTTTTTTCTGCATCACTCAGGGACTCATAGCCCAAATCTGCTTCTTTATCGTAGATCACATCCGTGATCTGAAGAAATGAATCAGTCTCATCAGCAACGTCCAGCGCCGCCTGAATCTCCATGTTCATACGTCTAAACTCAGCACTCTCACAATTGAATTTCAGTCTGGCCAAGATAGCCCAAGCAATAGTATTTGCAAAGCCTTTACTGACTGTTTTTCCACCATATCCATTTGCTTCGCCAAACTGGGCGATTCAATCCGATCGATCAGTTTTTATTCAGCGATATGAACGCCTGATACAACACCATCAGCCTGTGCAGCAGACCTCCGCCACAAAGCAAAAATCAGAGCGTATCAATAGTGGAACACAACGCCACCATACGTCGCGCAGTTGGCTCGGGATGCTCCATCGGAAAACAATGATTACCCGCCACTGTCTCGACACTCATCAATGGATTAAGCCTGGCAGCCCGGCGCGCACCCGGTGCAATAAAGCTGAACCCCGTAGTGGCCACCAGCAAATGCACCGGCACCGGCATATTACGCACGGCACGCCATAAACCCAGGGGAGCAGAAGCAAAAATCAGCGCTTCCCACTGCGGCGCACACGCCAACTCCACGGCCCCTGTTCCTGCTCCTGCTGGCCGCAAACCGGTTGTTAAAAACCCGTTAAACGCCAGAACGTGCCAGTCTTTGTACAACGACTTGCTACCCAGATACTCAGCCGCCGCCGCCGGCGATTCCCAACGGGCACGACGCGCTGCTGCGCGCCGCACCAAAGGATTGTGCCGCCACAAATGAGTCACTTGCAGCAGTTTCTGGGAACCAATCAAAGCGGGAGGAAAAAGTACAGGGTCCAGCAGAATCAGGCGCTGAAACAGATCCGGGCACTGTTCCGCCATCATCAACGTCAATATGCCGCCCATGGAATGACCAACACCCACAACTTCTGGCCGTGGCAGATGCCCGGAGTCGGGCAACAGCGTCCATTCCGTGGCAACCACCTGCTGGACAAAGTGGGTCAGATCCGCCGCCAGCAACCGCCAGTCCGGGAAACCCCGGTGAGCAGTCGGGGCCGATCCACCATGCCCTGGTATATCACTCAGCAGTAACGACCAATCCTCTGGCAGTGCATTCCCCAACGCCAACAACGACAAGCCACTGAAGCCATTTCCATGTAACAGGTGTAAGACAGGTTGGCCGACTCTGCCCTGTCGCCAATAGCCACAAATCGAGCCGACCGTGACCTTTTTCCAACCTGTGACACCACACACTGTCATATTTTTCGGCATACTAATTATCATCCTGTTGAGACGAACCATATCGCTCTGACACCACCGTCAAAAACACACGGGTCAGAATCTACTGCTACAAACTGGGCATTGATCAAACCAGCGCTGGACAAAACGCAGTAGACTGTTTGGCGAAGGATCAACGGGTAACAAGAGTTAGCGGGGCACAGTCTGCACACTATTTTCTCTACCACGATGCAGTACGGCCGGAGCACGCTATACATCAGATAGTTATTTCTGAAACGACCACATCAAAGGGAATCACAATGACCGCACCAGCTGTAACACGCGCACTTGAAGCTAACCGACGATTCACCGACCTGAAAGATGCTCAGGCCCGGTTATCCCAGGCTCAACGGGATTTTGACGCCAAGGTAATCAGTGAGGAGCAGTACCTCACGGTTACGGATGTCTGTCAGAAAATCATTCGCGCCTGTCGCGACTGAGCCACACCGACAGCACCATCAAGCAGCAGCCGGAATACCACTATGGAAGCGAAATTCGCTGTCCGGCTGTTCTATCAATTCGCCTTCCAGAGCGCGGAAAAACGCCACGCGCTCATCAATTGGCTCTTTGGCATATTGCTGTGCCAGGCCAAGATAATCCTGATAATGCCGCCCTTCAGAACGCAATAACGAGCGATAGAATTTTTCCAGCTGACTGTCGAGCAACGGCGCCAGCTTGGCAAACCGTTCACAGGAACGGGCCTCGATAAACGCCCCGATAATCAGCACATCGATCAGTTCATGTTCGCCACCCTTGCGTACCGCCTCACGCAAACCGGCGGCATAACGCGACGACGATACATGGCGATAAGCAATACCACGCTCTCGCATAATGGCTATCACCTGTTCGAAGTGCAGTAATTCTTCACGTGCCAACTGGCTCATTTTTTTGAGCAAATCTTCCCGGTCCACATGCTTGTAGAGCAGGTTCATGGCCGTGGTGGCGGCTTTCTTTTCGCAGTTGGCATGGTCAATCAGCAGCGTATCCTGCTGCTTCAGGGCTTCCTCCACCCAGGCATCTGGCGTTGCACACGCCAGGAAGGTGTTAATCTCAGACAATACGTCGTCGAGTGTCATAGTCCATCCTCGATCATCTTTTCCAGAACGGCGCGCACCTTACCGGAAATGGCGATCGCTCGCTGGGTTTTTGCATCCATCAGACAGAAGGTGATCGTCGCGTCAGCCACCAGCTCTGTTGGCTCGCCGTTTTCCAGCAACATCACCTGCTGTTGCATCTGGGCGCTCTTGTTACCAATGCTGCCCATGCGCGTCACAATACGAATGACCTCGCCATCAAAGGCCGGACGACGGTAGGAAATATTGATATTGGCCACCACAAACGCCAGCTGGTCATCATCAATAACATCAAGAAAACGGTGACGATCAAAATAATCCCAGCGCCCTTCCTCCAGAAACTCCAGATAGCGGCTGTTATTCACATGGTGATAAATATCCAGATGGTAACCACGAACCTTGATATCCACTGACATACATATTTCCTCGATCGTCTCATCCAGTTTGGGCAACCAGACACCAAGCCTCGTTCATTGACAACTTGATACCCAGCACCTTCAAGACATCGATTCTATGTAAACTGACGCACACATTCAAACGATCGTTTGATTATTCGGGATAATTCCCTCGCGCCATCCTGTGTTCAGGTTTATTTTTCAAGATGTGTTCAATATGCGAACCAGAAAACCGTAACGGCCAACAGATGAAAACCCAATCAGGGCAACAGCTAGAACGCCTCGGCATCCTGTACCTGAAAACGCAGATCATGCAGATTGATACCCAGTGGCATATCGTCACTCAACCGTGCCAGCTCCCGCGTCAACAAAGCTTGCTGCCAATGCGTCTGCAAGCTGTCGACGATACGAGGCGTCACCCCGGCCAGCTCAGACAACTGCTCCAAAGCAATCAATATCCGGTCCAGACGCTGACAATGATCCAGTAATTGTGCCGCCGTTTTGGGGCCAATACCGGGGACGCCAGGCAGATGATTGGTGGTATCTCCGGTCAAGGCCCAAAAGTCCACCAGCTGGCCCGGCCGCAAGCCATAACGGGCATAAACCGCCGCTTCGTCCAGTAACTGCCGGTCAAAATGATTGGCGACCCGGATACGGCTGTTCACCAACTGGCAGAAGCCTTTGTCCGTTGACAGAATCACACTGGAGACACCCGCCAGTGCCGCTTTGCTGGCCAATGCTGCACAGACATCATCGGCCTCCCAGCCATCCTGGCGAAAGCAGTAGACCCCCGCCAGTTCCAGCTGATGACGCAGCATTTCCAGTCCGGCGTGCAGGGCCTCCGGCATTGGTGGCCGACCTTTTTTATAGTCTGGCCACAGCCGGTGACGCCAGGTCTCACCATGATCTTCGAATACCATGGCAACATGGCTGCACTCCAGCCGGGCGGCATTACTGTTGATAATGGTAATGGCGCGACTGGCAGTCGCTTCCAGGGCGGCAGAGCTGTTTTCAACCGCGGCATAGACCCGGCGAATCAGATTCATGGCGTCGATAATCAGTAACTGCATGGATAGCTCTCCTTGCGTGCCATTGTCCATCCTGTTTGCTCAGGAGCGATTGTCATTATTTATCAGTACGCTTGTGCTTGGTGATCCCCACAGCCCGGGTATCGGCTTCAAGGTCGGTATGACTGTCGAAATGACTGTCGGGATTCAATGGCTGATGTTGCTGGGCCTGCCAGAGTGCGGCATACCGCCCGGACTGAGACAGCAGCTGAGTATGGCTACCCCGTTCAACCACGCGCCCTCCTTCCATCACCGCAATCTCATCGGCATCGACCACGGTCGACAACCGGTGGGCAATAATCAACGTGGTATGACCTTTCGAGACTTGCCGGATGGCATCCATAATGCCGCGCTCGGTATGGGAATCGAGCGACGAGGTGGCTTCATCAAACAGCATGATCGCCGGGCGTTTGAGCAACATACGGGCAATGGCGATACGCTGCTTTTCGCCACCGGACAGCTTTAGGCCGCGCTCCCCCACCACGATATGCCAGCCATCGTTATGCCGCTGCACCAGACTGTCGAGATGCGCCATGGTCAATACCTGTTGCAGCTCCTCATCGGTGGCGTCCGGGCGCGCATAAAGCAGATTGTTTTTCAGGGTATCGTTAAACAGCACGGTATCTTGCGGCACCATGCCTAGCGTGGCCCGCAGCACCGACTGCGGTAACTGATCAATCGGCTGGCCATCAATAAGAATCACCCCTGCGGAAGGGTCGTAAAAACGAAACAACAAGCGGGTCAGGGTCGACTTGCCAGCACCACTACCGCCAACAATGGCCAGGGTTTTACCCGCCGGAATGGTCAGATCCAGCTGATCCAGCACCTGGTGATCGTCCCGATAACCAAAACTCACCTTCCGGAAAGTCACTTCGCCACCCTTGAGATCCAGGACGGCAGTGCCGTCATCTTTCACCGCCGACTCTTCATCCAGCAGCTCGAACATACGTTCGATATTGGCCATGGATGCTTTTAGTTCACGATAGACAAAGCCAAGAAAATTCAACGGTAAAAACAACTGGAACATAAAAGCATTGATCAGGGTGAAATCACCAATCGTCATGGTGCCTTGCACCACATACCAGGCCGCAAACATCAGCATCGACATCATCGCGGTACTGATAATCAGCGCCTGCCCGGCATTCAGGCCAAACAAGGTGTAACGGTTTTTCTGCCGCGCCTGCTCCCACTCGGCCAGCGACTCGTCGTAGTGCTGTGCTTCCCGCGACTCGGCATTAAAGTATTTGACTGTTTCATAGTTCAGCAGGCTGTCGAGGGCACGGGCATGAGTGGTGGAATCCATACGGTTGGCCTCGCGTACATACTGCGTCCGCCACTCCGTCATGCGGAAGGAATAACCTACATAAACCACCACAGCCACCGCGGTAATCAGGGCAAATACCGGCGGATAATTAAACAGCAACAACCCGGTTACCATCAGCAATTCCAGCAGGGTCGGCAGAATATTGAAGACAATAAACCGTAATAAAAAGCTGATGCCCTGCAAGCCCCGTTCAATATCGCGTTGCAAGGCTCCGGTTTGACGATCCAGATGAAACGCCAGGCTCAACTGGTGCAAATGCCGGAACACCCGCAGCGCCATCCGCCGCATGGCCCGTTCACTGACCCGGCCAAACACCAGATCTCGCAACTCGCCGAACAACACACTCATCAGCCGCGCCAGACCGTAAGCCAGCAATAACCCCAGCGGAAACCACAGCCACCATTGCTCCTGCGGCACGCCACCGGACGGCAACTGATTCAGGGTATCGACCTGATGCTTGAGCAAAAACGGCATACCCACACTGGCCAGCTTGGCTCCCACCAGACACAGCAAGGCCACAACCACACGCCAACGAAACTCAAACAGATACGGCAACAGCGTTGTCAGCCAGTCCCAGCCCTTGCGGGAAGGGGGAACCGGGTCATAACCACGCGCCGGTGAAAAGGATTTCATCCAGAAGGTGCTCTATAATTACGGTCGGAACGGCCACTGCCGAACCAACAGACAAAAGAATTGATCAGGCGGGAATTTACCACATCGTCGCCCACTTGCCGGAATTGCTTGCCGTATAGCCAGGTTCAAGCGAACGTCATCCGAAAACCGCAGTCAGAACACAACACCAGGGCGACAGACTGCGATTGATTCGCGTATGATAGCCGCCTTTGATTAGACCCAACCCAGAGAAAATACGCCACCATGCTGTCTGTACGCCGTATTGCCCCCCTGCTTGCTTGCACCGCTGCTGCTGCCATGACATCGACCAGCCACGCCGAACTCAGTGCCAATCTGGGACTGGTAACGGAATACCTGCGCGATGGAATCAGTGAAACCCGTGGTGAATACGCAGCCCAGCTGGGAGCAACCTATATACACAACTCCGGCCTGTATGGCGGAATCTGGGCCAGTGAACTGAAGCGTAATGACGATCACACGCACTCGGAATGGGACCTGTTTGCCGGTTATTCCCGCCCCATTAGCCACCACTGGGGCATCGACCTCGGCGTGATGCGCAACACCTTTCATGGCGATTGGGAAAGCAGCGAACAAAGCTACGGCGAAGGTTTTCTGCGCGCAACCTATAAGCAGGCATGGGTTCTGGGTGTACGCCAGACCAATAATTTTATGGGCAGCGAATTTGCCCGCCGGGTACTGGAAGCCTCATACACCCTCCACACCAGCAACTTCGATTTTGAATTTTACACTGCCCGCCATCGTTATCTCGGCTTTGATGACGACTATAACTTCGGCAGTGATTACCGCGATGACTACTGGCATTTCCGGGTCGGTGTCGAGCGTACTTACAAGCAATACGATTACCGCCTGACTCTGGAACGTACCAACCTGACCAGCGACTATGACGCCGGCACGACCTTCCAGTTTGGCATTCACCGCTATTTTGATCTCTGGTAAGCGCTGCTCTATCACTGCGATCACTACCGCAGTCGCAGTCGCTGATGATTCAAACAGCCAGCAAGCATCAGCGCCCTGACTGTTTGAACCACCGGCTTCAGGCTCCCTCGGGCATGCTGTGCCACCAGATCCTCGCCTCACGACAGGCATCAGACGAGAACGATGCTTCCAGCACGCCATCCAATACCATTCTGGGCAGCGGGTCTCCAGGCTTTCTGTCGGGCAAGCCGGTCCCTGTTGAACTGGCCCAGATTTGAAAAAGCTCTTCCGATGCTACTTGATAAGTAACGTGCCAATGCGCCATGCCCGTACCTTCCTGGCTGGCCAGAATCTCGAACGTGAGCTGAACATCCTCCTGTAATTGCACCCGCGTCCAGTACTCTGCCAGTTGCGCCCTGCCCACCTGCACCTGAAACGGCGTATTGTGGTATTTGCCGTCTTCGTGAAACAGCATGGCAAACCTGTCCGGGCTGCGGGATTCCCAGGCTTCTTTGTAGCCCGCCATAAAACGCTGGATATTCATATTCCACTCCGCCAGATCGATGGATTCATAAAAGACTGGCAGTGTATTCACAGGCCGCAACCTGAAGCCAGTCAGTCGGTCAGACTGCCATCAACTTGGCTTCAATCAGCCCATACTTCCAACCACACAGGCCCTTGAAGACCAGCGATCCAACCTCAAACCTTAATTCGGCGTATCGATATCAACGGCCTCGGCTTGCGGCTGATACGCCAACATCACCTGTTCATCCGGAGAAAACATCGCCACTTCCTGACCTGCCCTCTGGGCATAAATCACCCGAAAGGCCAACACATTCTGCACATACTGGCGGGTTTCGGCATACGGAATGGTTTCTATCCAGACATCCAGAGGCAAGTGGCCACGCTCTTCCAGCCAGCGTTCAACTCGGTGTGGCCCGGCATTATAAGCGGCGCTGGCGTAAGCCCGATTACCATCAAAGCGCTGGAACATTTCTGCCAGATAAGCCGTGCCCAGCGCGATATTGGTTTCTGGCTGGAACAGCTGCTCTGCAGCCGCCAGTGGCACGCCATGTTTTTTGGCGGTCGTCCTGGCCGTAGCGGGCATCAGCTGCATCAGGCCACGAGCTCCTACCGGAGACTGCGCCGCTGGCTTGAAGGCACTTTCCTGACGGGCAATGGCTGTCGCCCAGGTCACATCGATCTCGTTTTTTCTGGCCTGAATCTCAAACAGGTCGGTGAACAACACCGGGAAACGGGCTTCCAGATAATTCCACTGGCGCTGGCGAATCGCATCCATAATGGCCCGGTGATGCCAGCCCCAGTCCAGGGAGAGCGCGACCATGTGTTGTCGTTTGACCGGTGCCAGACTGGCACGGGCAGCAAGCCACTCCCGTTCGGCATCCTTGTTCCGTTCCAACGCCAGCCACTCTTTGGCCCGCTGAATCGCCGGGACATTCTGTATCTCTGCGAGTACATCCGTATTGACGCTAAACGGCTGATTATTCAGATTAAAAGGCAGTTGTTGATGGGTCGCGGCCAGAAAACCATAAAACGAGCGCGATTGTGCCAGCTGGTTCCAGGTTTGCTCGACGGTTTGCATCTCTGCTGCCGAGCTATCGCCCGGTTGATTCTGCACCGCATTGGCATACCAGTATTGCCAGCGATCCGAGGCTTGCAGGTCAGCAGGCAAGGTATCAATTAACGTCAGTACACCGGTCCAGTCGATAATCTCTGCACCCAGAGCCCGACGCAGCCGGTATTCCGTCAACTCCGGATACTGATAGTCATAATCAAGACCAGCCAGCAACGCCGTCGCGGTATCGGTTTGGGAATAGGTCAACCATTTGCCGATATACACATCCAGCGGTGCAATCAGGGAGGAAGCTTCTGGCAATGTTGCCCGGTATTTCAGCCACTGCTGTGCCGCAATCTCGGCCGACCGACGAGCCAGCGGCTGGAAATACTGTTCCAGCAAACGGCGCTGGGCCGGTTCCGGAAAGACCGACAAGTCCGCCGTCAGCGCCTGGTTCGGATGACTTGACAGGGTTTCATAGCGGCTCGCCAGAGCATTGGCATCGGCATCCATAAAACGGTGCAGATAGCGCGCCAGTCGCATATTGCCCGCCTGCGCGGCCAGCCAGTAACGTTTCGCGGCCATGCCTGCGGTTGGATTACCGTATTGACTCCACTGCGCAAACAGAGGATCACAGGCTGCCGGTTGGGATTTGGCAACCATCCACAACGAATCCGTCAGGGCCAACCCTTGCTCTTGCTGATCGGTTTGCAGATACGCCATGGCCAGATCACATTGATAGGCCGCTCCTTTTCTTGGCAAACGCTGATAGGCCGTGAGCCATTCTTGCCACCGCTCCTCCTTGGCCAGTTGCTTCAGCCAGGTATTTTGCAGATAAATACGGCGGGGAAACTGTGGGTAGCTGTCCAGAAAACGATTCACCTCAGCCTGGGTCAGGTGCTCCGGGAAACGCTGATAAACCTGATATTGCAAATACGGGTACAGTGAATAACCCTGTAATGGCTCAATCAGATCGGCCACTGCCTCATAGGGCACGGTGTCCAGTTGCTGTTCCACTTCAACGAATTGCGCACGCGCAGCAGCATCCGCTTCCGGTGTTGGAATAGTGTCGGTGCCTTGCTCGGCGACCGCGCCAATGCTGTACAACATGATCAGCAAGCTTACAGAAAGGTGTCGTAGGGTCATTGAGCTTACTAATGTTAGTGAGTGGTATGGAAATCCTCATCCAATGATAGGTCAGGGTCAACCGTTTGTGAGACCCGCGGACATATTTATGCAAAAAAAAGAGAATGGCTCGAATCAGCCAGCCATGTGACGGCCTTATTTATCATTCTTGTATATTTTATGCACAAGGGGACATCCATTTAATCCTGCACGGCTCTGCGCGAGTGTTGCCGTTGTTCAGGGCAAGGCGACGAATGCAGCGAA